>ONCY01000159.1 GCA_900316435.1 uncultured Eubacteriales bacterium
GAGGTACGCCTCGCTCTGGGCGATCTCGTTTGTGTGGTGGGGGAAAGCGTTGTCGATTCCGCCGCAGTGAATGTCGAGATACTCGCCGTTGTGGCGCTTGCTTATGCATGAGCACTCGATATGCCAGCCCGGGTAGCCGAGTCCCCAGGGGGATTCCCACTTTAGCTCCTGATCCTCAAATTTCGACTTGGTAAACCAGAGAACAAAGTCGGTTTTGTTGCGCTTGTTCTCGTCCTCCTCAACGCTGTCGCGGACGCCTACAGCCAAATCCTCCTCGTTCATGTTGCCGAAAACATAGTAGGTGCTCAGCTTTGATGTGTCAAAATAAACGTTGCCGCCCGAAATATAGGCGTAGCCCTTTTCAAGCAGAACCGTAATCATCTCGATAAAGTCGTCGATGCAGTTTGTCGCTGGCTCAACAACGTCGGGGCGCTTGATGTTGAGCTTTTCGCAGTCGGCAAAGAAAGCGTCGGTGTAGAACTTCGCGATTTCCATTACGGTCTTATGCTCACGCTTTGCGCCCTTGAGCATTTTGTCCTCGCCTGTGTCGGCGTCAGAAGAAAGATGACCTACGTCGGTGATATTCATAACGCGGTTAACGTCGTATCCCGCAAAGCGCAGGTACTTTTCAAGAACGTCCTCCATAATGTAGGTGCGCAGGTTACCGATATGCGCATAGTGATAAACGGTGGGGCCGCAGGTGTACATGTTGACCTTTCCCTCGGTAAAGGGTACGAACTCCTGCTTTGTCTGTCCTAGTGAATTGTATAGAATCATATTTGTACTCCTTTAAAGGATTTATTTTTCAGATATAAATTGCTTGTTTTGCGCTACATAAACAACGCCTGAAATAAGCGCAAAGAAGGTCGAAACCCATATAAGCGCTTCACCGGCGATGAAGAAAACACTGCTCAGACAACAGGGGAGGCATACTCCAAGCTCGCCGAGGTCAAGCACGATCTGCATTACCAAAACGCATATGATTGCGACTATCTGGGTAACTGTTTTGACCTTGCCCCATATGTTGGCGGCTATTACCTTGCCCTTAGAGGCGGCTATCAGGCGTATCGAGGTTACGGCAAACTCACGGAACAGCACTACAATAACCGCCACGCAGTCGCAGAGCCCAAGCTGTACAAAGCACAGCAGAGCTGAAATCACGAGTATCTTGTCAGCAAGCGGATCGGCGAATTTTCCGAAATCGGTAACAAGTCCTCGCTTTCTGGCTATTTTTCCGTCAAGCAGGTCGGTTATGGAAGCCGCGCCGAAAAGCGCCAGCGCCGCAAGGTTGTTAAGCGGAAAGTTTATAAGCAGCGCCGCCGCAAAGAACGGCACCAGTATAATTCTTGCCACTGTAAGTTTGTTTGGTAGGTTCATAGTATCATCCTATTTTCAGGGATAGTGTTGAATAAAAAATGTATACGAAACAGCAAGCGTAAGACCCGCCGTTTATGAAGCTTTATGAGCGTGCCAAGTCATCCATAGGCGGATTGCCTACCGTGGCTACGGTGCCTATAGGGTCGCAGCCCATACTGTCGGTTATTTCAACGGTTACAAAGCTGCCGATTTCGGGCTTTTCTTCGGCCCAGCACTTGGCAATGCGGTCAAAGCCCTCAACAAGCACCTCGATTTTCTCACCGATAAGGCTGTCGCAGTATTCCGCCATAACGGTCTGTTGGTGCGCCATAATTATGTCGGCGCGGCGCTGTTTTATGTCGTCGTCAAGCTGATCCGGCATTTTAGCCGCGGGCGTGCCTTCCTCCTGAGAATAGGCAAAGCAGCCAAGGCGCTGAAAGTTGATCTCCTTAGCGAACTCAGCCAGCTCCTCAAACTGTTGCTCGGTCTCTCCGGGGAAGCCCGTAATGAAGGTCGAGCGGAAAATAACGTTCGGTATTTTATCGCGCATTTTATTAAGCAGTGCGGTAAGGCTTTCGCGGTCGCCGCGTCGGTGCATTTTCCGCAGAATCTCGCTGTTGCAGTGCTGCAAAGGCAGGTCGATGTATTTTACTATTTTTTCCTCGCGTGCCATAACGTCAATAAGCTCGTCGGTAATGCTG
>ONCY01000157.1 GCA_900316435.1 uncultured Eubacteriales bacterium
GTCCGACGACCCCAAGGAGGACGACGGCTTTAAAAACGACTTCTGGGAAAAGGTCAAAACCGATACAAAGGACTACGATAAAAAGTTCATTTACGGCGAGGTTTTGCAGGGCGACAACGACAGGATCGAGGATTACATCAAGGAGATCGGCAGAACTACCGCAAGCGTTTACGGCAGCAAGATCCGCTCGGCTCTGGTCAATAGGGTGCTCGATACCTCGGTAGTTTCCGAGTATTGGCTGGGCGACGCGCCGCTTAATATGGTAACCTGGGTAGAATCCCACGATAACTACATCAACGAGGGCACATGGCGCGAGCTTTCAAACGAGCAGATAATGCTTGGCTGGGCTATCATCGCATCCCGCAAGGACGGCACTCCGCTGTTCTTCTCGCGCCCATATAACTGTACCGACGAGAACGAGTGGGGCATGAACCGCATAGGCGCTCAGGGCGACGATATGTATAAGGACAGCAGGGTCAGCGCGGTCAACTTCTTCCGCACCGCCATGATCGGCGAGGACGAAACGCTTGTCAACCCCGACAACGACTCAACAGCCCTTATCATAGAGAGAGGCAAAAAGGGCGCGGTCATTGTTAATTCCGATAACGAATTAAAATCGGGCTTTGAGATAAATCTGCCCGACGGCAAATACACCGACAAGGTAGACAACTCCACTGTCTATACCGTCAAGGGCGGCAAGCTTACTTTCGATAAGCCGATAGGAAGGACACCGTATTCAAGACCGACAAGAGCAGCCTTAACGTTACTCTTACACTTGAAAACGCCGAAAGCGGCACATACAAAATTGACGGCTCGGAAGGAAAAGAATTCAAAAACGGCGACAAGCTTGAAGTCAAAAAGCCCGAAAAAGGCGATGTAGTCAAGGTTGAGTTGAGCGCGGACAACAGCGACGGAATAAAGACCTATGAGCGCGTTGAATTCACATTTGTGGATAACTACCGGATTCCGAAGGGCGAGGTTGTATATTTTGAAAAGCCGAAGGACTGGGCTGACGACATTTACGCCTATGTCTACAATACGGATGACGACTATAACCGTGACTGGCCGGGCGATCAGATGAAGAAGGAGTCCGACGGCAAATACAGCTATACCTTTAAAACCGACTGGGACAATCCGCTTATCATCTTCAACGACGGCGACGCCCAGGACAGCGAGCAGTACCCGGGCAGGAACCAGAAAGGGCTCAAGGTCGAGGCTAAAAAAGTATATAAAGTAGAATAATTACGGAAGGATATAAAGAAATGAGCGATTTAAAAGTAGAGAGCAGCAAGGTGCCTGCCGAAAAAATCAAGAATCCAAAGCTTGTAGAGGCGATTGAAAAAATGCAGGCTGACGGAAGCAAAGAAAACATCGACGCGATGATTACCGAGGTAGTAAAGGCGCGGTTCATTCTGCCCGCGAATGTAAAGCAGATTCCCAATGCCCACACGCAAAACGGCCAGACGGTAATGGGGCAGTCTACGCAGGTTCAGTTCAGGCTGCTTGAAAACAACCAGACAAAGCAAAAGTTCTTCGGAGTGTTTACCGATATTGACGAGATGAACAAGTGGAACGGAACCGTAGGCTCGCATAAGGTCGTCACCGACTTTGACAGCCTTGCCGGCATGGTAATGGATCCCAAGTCAAACACCGAGGGCTTTGTGATAAACGCCTTCGGTAAAAGCGTTACCTTCCCCAAACCGATGGTGATTTCCATAAAGCAGCAGTTTGACTACATGCGCCGTGAGAAGAACACCATAGCAAACGGCGCTCAGGTAAAGGTCGGCGAGCCCGAGGAGTATCCGATAGACCTCATGGCGGCTCTTATTAACCACCTCAGCACCGAGCCGCAGGTAAACGCCGCTTTCCTTAGAATGATCGAGCAGGACGGAAAGAAGGGCTACTTCATCGTTGTTGATTTCATAGGCGACATGAACAGCACCTTTGAGGGAATAGCCGACGCGGCAAAGCCCTATATCGACGATGACGACGCGCTTACGCTTATGCCGTTTACAATGGAATTCGCAAGAAACGCCGTCAAGGGTATCGAGCCGTTCTACCACAAAACGGAAGAAGAATAATTATATCAGTAAAAAGCGCCGCTCGGCTTTGGGCGGCGTTTTTTCTTGAAGTGGTTGACTTTTACAACTGTGTGATCTATAATTTTTATAAACTACGGACAGTGAGGGAGAGCTTATGAGAAAACTGAGTCATCAGCAAAAAACAGCCCGCGCCTGCATGGTAGCTACAG
>ONCY01000155.1 GCA_900316435.1 uncultured Eubacteriales bacterium
AACAAGACGCAGTATTCCTGTTGTTTCATCAAAGGTATACTTTCCCCCGGTTGAAGTTTCATAAACTGGCAGCTCCTCCGCCCCAACAGCAACCGGCGCGACGGCAAGCACCCCGCAGAGCATTACCAGTGCTAACAAGATACTGACCGATTTTTTTAATTTCTTAAACATAGTGTTGCTCCTCCCTAAAATAAAAAAGTGTGTAGTCCCAAACGGAACTACACACCCAAAACGCATAGCCCCATTTGTTACCACACAAATTCCGATACTCATTTTCAATTAGAGCAGGAGCAGGCTTGCAATTTTGATCGAAGACAAACCTACTCTAAAAAAGATACACCTATCCCGTCAAAATGAGTATCGTTTAAAATATGGAATTCGTGTGGTGATTATATAATATCATACCTACACAAAAAAAGCAATACTTTCTTGATATTTTTAGCACAAAATAAATGAGCAGGACTCGCGCCCTGCTCACGGTTTTTGGTTATTTACTTATAGAAACATAATTTTACCTTGCCGTAAAATCCATTGCGGCATCGAGAACCGAGATCTCGCCGTAATCGGCGGCTCCGGCAACGCCCGTGTAGCGGAACGCGGCTGTCAAATCGCCGTCGGCGTTGTAGTAATACTCTACCTTGGAGAGGTTTTCTTCCGAAAGGCTTGAATTTCTTGCGTCCTCAACTACCTGCACATAGTTGCCCGTTGCTTTTGAAGCCATATCGTTAAATATAACGTTGATTTTGTCCTTTACCATTCCCTCAATATCCTGTGCGGAGGCGTTGGCAACAGACAGGACCTCGGATTTTGAAAGAGCCTTGCCTGTGGTGACATCAAAGTTATACACACTGAAATAGCTGTTCGGCGTGTCGGTGCTGCGCGATTCAAGCGCGAGGCTGAGTACCTTGCCGTTGAGGAACGCAACGTAGTCGATCCTGCCGAGCGGATGTCCGCCAGCCACCGCTTCCTCGTTATCCTCAAGGAACTTTGAGTAATTGCTCATTATTTCAGTGTTGGCGTTCTGAGCGTCGTCGCCTAAAAGAGTGAGCTGCGGGATGCGGTTCGGCATGTTGTCCTCGCCGTTGTACTCCTCGCCCGTAATAAGGAATTTATTAGTGCCCGGAAGGCTTTTTTCGATTTTTGTAATTACATAATCCTCAGCGGTTTTTTCCTCAACCCCTGTTGTGGCTTCGGTGGGAGCCACAGTATTGTCGTCAAATGATATCAGGCTCACCTTACTTGTGCTGCTGCCCCGGGGAGGATTTGCCTGAGTCGGATCGGTTGTTTTGCTTGCGCTGCCGCCGTTGCAGGCGCACATTGCAAGAGCCGTTAATGACGCTAAAACCGCGCAAAGAACTATTTTCATGAAGTTACCTCTTTTCATATTGGATTAAGAACAGTATATCATACCGATTGTTATTTTACAAGGCAAATATTGCTATATTATTGAACATATTTTCAAAACATGCTATACTTTTAAAAGAATAAGCTAAGGATCGTCTGATATGAAAATATCTTTAAAGGACAACAAAATAACAGCCTGTGCCGCGGCTGTTTTCTGCACCTTGCTTTGGGGCACGGCGTTTCCGTTTATCAAGCTCGGATACCGCGTTTTTTCCGTAGAAGGCGGCGACATCGGCAGCATGCTGCTTTTCGCGGGGCTGCGTTTTTCGCTTGCAGGTATTTTGGTGATCTGCTTTTTATGTGCAAAAAGCAGGCGGCTTGCGCTTCCCGAAAAAGGCGAGCTGCTGCCGATACTTTTGCTTGCTGCTGTGCAAACAGCAGGGCAGTATTTGTGCTCCTACTGCGGAATCGGCTACACAACAGGCGCAAACACCTCAATTATAACCGCCTGCTCATCGTTTATCACCGTGCTTGCCGCTCCGCTATTCTTTAAGAACGACAGGCTTACTCTGCTAAAGCTTCTCGGCTGCGCTTTAGGCTTCGGCGGCGTTCTTGTTAGCTGTTCGGCGATATTCTTATTTTCTGCTCAACGGTATTTGCAGCGGGCGGAAACCTTATCGCAAAGGGAGTTACCAAAGGCAGGAACCCCGTCAGCATAACGGGCTATCAGCTTCTTCTGGGAGGTATGATTCTAACAGTATCTGGGCTGATATCCGGCGGCAGACTTGACCTGCTCAATGCACAGGGCGTACTGATACTGCTCTGGCTGGCTGTAGTTTCGGCGGCGGCTTTCAGCTTATGGACGGCGCTGCTAAAGCATCATCCGGCAGGCAAAATAGCGGTATTCAACCTTCTTGTGCCGGTGTTCGGCACAGTCCTTTCGGGGCTTATGCTGGGCGAACAGGTTTGGCGGTTTGAAACGCTGCTGTCGCTTGCGCTTATCTCGGCAGGTATTATTTCGGTAAACATTTCAAGGGGTGATTAAAGTGATCAAGGGCGTAATATCGGATATGGACGGCGTAATGCTCGACTCGGAAAAGCTTTATGTTCGGTTCTGGTGCGAGGCGGCGCAAAGCCTTGGATTCCCGATGAAAAAGGAACATGCGCTGGGTATCCGCTCGCTTGCCAGAGTATTTGCTGTTAAAAAGCTCCAAGGCTGGTTCGGCAATGAGTTCGATTACGACTCCGTTCGCAATAAGCGAATAGAGCTGATGGATAAATATGTAGCCGAAAACGGGATCGAGGCTAAAAGCGGCGCTAAGGAGCTGCTCATTTGGCTGAAGCAAAACGGCTATAAAACTGCGCTCGCGACCGCCACGCCCGTCGACCGCGCCTCGCTTTATTTAAAGCAGGTAGGGCTGCTTGAATTTTTTGACGTTATTTGCAGTGCAAGAGAGGTAAAGCGCGGAAAGCCCGAGCCTGATATTTATCTTTTGGCGGCAAAGCGCCTCGGGCTTGCTCCCGGTGAATGTATGGCGCTTGAGGATTCCCCAAACGGCATCCGTTCTGCATTTGCCGCAGGCTGCAAAACCGTGCTTGTCCCCGATTTGGACAATCCACAAAACGAGCTTAAGGGCTGCCTTTACGCTGT
>ONCY01000152.1 GCA_900316435.1 uncultured Eubacteriales bacterium
GTAGAACAGCTTATCGCTCAGACATTAAAGCAGATGGGAAGACAGTAAAATGGCAAATATGCAGTTTACAGACGAATTTGATTTTGAAAACAGAATCATGGATCCCGCCGAGATCCCCGGAGAATCCGCCGAGGGAGATAATCCGCTGCGCCCGAAAGACCTTGACGAGTATATAGGCCAGGAAAAGGCAAAGGAGAATCTCCGCGTCTATATCGAGGCGGCTAAAATACGCAACGAAACACTCGACCATGTGCTGCTTTACGGCCCTCCCGGACTCGGTAAGACCACTCTGGCGGGAATAATTGCCAATGAGCTTGGGGTTAATATCCGCATAACCTCGGGCCCCGCCATTGAAAAGCCGGGCGACCTTGCCGCGTTGCTCACCAACCTCAACGAGGGCGACGTCCTGTTTATTGACGAGATCCACCGTCTCAGCCGCGCGGTTGAGGAGGTATTATACCCCTCTATGGAGGACTTTGCAATTGACATTATTACGGGCAAGGGGCAGATGGCGGCATCGTACCATCTTCCGCTTCCGCGCTTTACACTTGTAGGCGCTACAACAAGAGCCGGTCAGCTTACGGCGCCGCTCAGGGATCGCTTCGGCGTTCTTTTAAGACTTGAACTATATACACCCGAGGAGCTTGCGAAAATTGTCACACGAAGCGCCGGAATACTCGGAATAGAAATAGACTACGAGGGCGCTATTGAGATTGCGTCCCGTTCGCGCGGAACGCCTCGAATAGCAAACAGAATGCTAAAGCGCGTGCGCGACTTTGCCCAGGTAATGAGCGACGGTGTAATAACGCTTGAAACCGCTCAGACAGCGCTTGACAGGCTTGAAATCGACGAGCTCGGCCTCGACAATAACGACAGGCGTATGCTTGAGGCTATTATAAAATTTTACAACGGCGGTCCCGTCGGTCTTGAAACCCTTGCCGCCGCTATCGGCGAGGAGGCGGTTACGATCGAGGATGTCTACGAGCCGTATCTATTGCAAATAGGCTTTCTCAGCCGCACGCCCAGAGGCCGCTGTATTACTGCCGAGGGTTGCAGACATCTGGGATATGATTTTCCTAAGGGCACGGTTTACGGCTCAGCGACACAGCCGAATCTATTTGAACAAAACTGATTTGATAAGGAACGGAGCAATAAATGCGTTTATCTGATAAATGGAAGGACTACGAGCTGATTGATACCTCGGACGGCGAGCGATTGGAGCGCTGGGGCGATATTATTCTTATCCGTCCCGACCCGCAGATAATCTGGTCGTCCCAAAAGAAGAATCCGCTGTGGAAACAGGCGCACGCGCGCTATCACCGCTCAAATAAAGGCGGCGGATATTGGGAGCAGTACAAAAAGGTTCCCGACCGCTGGACAATCGGCTATAACAACCTGACTTTCAACATAAAGCCCATGGGCTTTAAGCACACGGGCGTTTTTCCCGAGCAGGCGGTGAACTGGGACTTTGCCGCCGAAAAAATAAAAACCGAAAACAGAGAGCTTAAAATCCTCAATCTGTTCGGCTACACGGGCTGCGCCACTCTCTCGTGCATGAGCGCCGGAGCCGCCGTATGCCACGTTGACGCTTCAAAGGGCATGGTGCAGTGGGCAAAGGAAAATGCGCAGTCAAGCGGCATTGCCGACAGACCGGTGCGCTGGCTGGTTGATGACTGCGTTAAATTTGTCCAGCGCGAAATCCGCCGCGGCAACAAATACGACGGCATTATCATGGACCCGCCGTCATACGGCAGAGGCCCGGGCGGCGAAGTTTGGAAGCTTGAGGAACAGCTTTTTCCGCTTGTAACGCTTTGCAGGCAGGTTTTAAGCGACGACCCGGTTTTCTTTATTCTTAATTCCTACACTACGGGGCTTTCGCCCGCGGTAATGGAATACCTGCTCGGCATGCTGCTTCAAAAGGACTTTGGCGGCAGCGTTTCGGGTGACGAAATCGGTTTGCGAGTGAGCGATACGGGGCTTGTGCTGCCCTGCGGCTCAACCGCAATCTGGGAGAAATCTTAATGAGTTTTATTTCGATACAGGATGTGTTTTTCTCCTATGAGCAGGCGGAGGAAGGCAAGCCCGTCCAAAACGCTGTTGACGGCGT
>ONCY01000151.1 GCA_900316435.1 uncultured Eubacteriales bacterium
ACTGCCGAGGTGCCGCAGCCCGCTATTTCCCTGTAATCGCCGAGCGGAATTTCGTCTGCGCCGCCTTTTTCCTTTATCGCCATCGCGATGGGGTGGGTTGAGTATTTTTCGCACGCCGCCGCAAGAGATAACACCTCTTTTTCGGAAAAGCCGCCGCAGGCGTAAACGTTCGATACCGTTATCTTGCCTGTTGTGAGGGTTCCCGTTTTATCGAAAACGAACGCGTCGGCTTTTGCCAGCGCTTCAAGGTATTTGCCGCCCTTTATCAGCACGCCCATGCGCGAGCCCGCGCCGATTCCCGAATAATAGGAGAGAGGAACCGAAATAACTATCGCGCACGGACAGCTTGCGACAAGCACTACCAGAGCGCGGTATATCCACTCGGAAAAGCTGCCCAAATGAAGCAGCGGCGGCACAACCGCGATAAAAAACGCCAGACCGATGACAATAGGAGTATAGATATTGGCAAAACGCGTTATCAGCTTTTCACGCTGTCCCTTCTGAGCGGCGGCGTCCTCAACAAGCCGCAGAATCCTTGTAGCCGTGCTGTCGCCGAATTCCTTGGTAGTTTTCATGGTCAGCAGTCCTTCGCCGTTCATAGCGCCGCTCAGGACTTCGCTGCCCTCGCATACGTTTTGCGGCAGGCTTTCGCCCGTCAGCGCCGAAACGTCGAGCGACGAGCTGCCGCCGGTTACAACGCCGTCGAGCGGCACTCTTTCGTGGGGCTTTATTATAACGGCCGAGCCGATTTCCACGCTGTCGGCAGGTACGGTTTTCTCGCTTCCGTTTTCAAGCAAAGTTGCGGTGTCGGGGCGGATTTTGCTGAGCTTTTCGATGTCGCGCCTGCTTTTTCCCACCGCTAAGTCCTCGATGAACTCGCCGATTGAAAACAGGATAGTCACCATAGCCGCCTCGACGTATTCGCCAAGGCAGAACGCCGCCATAACCGCGATTGTGATAAGTACGGTCTCCTCAATGCGCAGCCTGAACGCGTTCTTAAAGCCCTTTAAAAATACGTCGTTGCCCGCCGCCAAAGCTGCCGCGAGGCTGAGAGCGAACACCGTCCAATGCGCGGCTGTACTGTCAGATAAGATGTGCAAAACAAGCGCCGCAGCTCCGAGAGCGATTGAAGCGACAAGCAATATGTTTTTGATTTTGCCCTTTTTGCCGTGCCCGTGAGAATGTCCGTGCCCGTGCTCATGGTCGTGACCGCAGCAGCCGCCGTGACACTCGCTTTGGTGCTCATGGTGATGGTGCTCCGAAAAGGGCTTTACCTTTACGCCGTCCTCAATGCTGTCGCAGATGGACTGAACCTGTATAACCAGGTTTTCCGAATCATGCTCAAAGCTTAGTTTTTTTGTAGCGAAGTTGAAGCTCACCCTTTCAAAGCCCTCGGTTTCGGAGATTTTTGTCTCGATTTTTGAGGCGCAGTGGGCGCAGTTTAAGTTTTCAAGTAAAAGTTCATGTTTCATAAAATCACTCCAGAATATGATCCATGCCCATTTCGATGATTTTCTTTACATGGTCGTCGTCAAGGGAGTAGTACATCTGCTTGCCCTCGCGGCGCACGCGCACCAGCTTGTTCTGGCGCAGTACGCGAAGCTGATGTGAGATAGTGCTCTGTTCCATTCCCAGCGCCTCGGCAATTTCCATTACGGGCATTTCGTTGTCTGACAGGGTAACCATTACGCGCAGGCGGGTAGAGTCGCCGAAAACCTTGAAAAGGTCGGCAAGCTCAAACAGTACTTCAATATCGGGAATGCTGTTCTTTTCCATATAATCACCTCGATGAAAAGTTGAACATGTGAATAACTGCTCATATGTTAAGATGATTATATCACGCTTGTAAAGATATGTCAAGATATCCCGCGAGATTCTTTTGCGTAATGTCACTTATAGGCCGCGTTTGTGTAGGTTAACTTGTTCTTTATTGACAAAGAGGCTATACTATTGTATAATATTACCAGATTTTTATGAAAGTGAGGAGAATTGTGTTGAAAATTCTCAAAGGCATTACGGCCGCTTGGCTCTCCGCGCTGATGGTGCTTTCCGCGGCCGCGCCTGCAGCCGCCGCGGCGAATGATAACGAAACAAACCCGCAGGTTATAAG
>ONCY01000149.1 GCA_900316435.1 uncultured Eubacteriales bacterium
GTTGAATCATCGCGTTTTCCCGTAACGGTAACGGTAAAGCTTGCCGTAAGTCCCGAGTCTGTGGTGACAGCGATTTTAGCGGAGCCGCTTTTCCAGCCGTAGACCTTGCCGTCTTTGTTAACGCTCGCTATCGTGGCGTCCTTGCTTTCCCAAGTGTAGTTCTGAGATAACTGTGAATCGGTTTTCGCGGTGAGCTGCAGCGTCTCGCCCACCTTTACGGTTGAGGACGGAGCGCTTATCGTGACCTTTGTAGGCCTGCTCCATTTGATAAGCTGATAGTAATAGCCGGAGTCGTCCTTTTCAATTACCAAAATGCGGTCTCTGACGGTTTTCATGGCAAACACATTATACGGAAGCTCAAGCGAGCCCATAGCCTTGCCTGTGTTTATATCGGTTTCGGTAATGATTTTGGGGTCGGTGCACGAAATAACCGAACCGCTTGACTCCAGATAAACAGTGCGCGTTCCCACAGCGTCGGAGCTTTTGTTGCCGAAAGAGTCTGACGGGCGGCTGAAAGATAGTTTTTCCTCATCTTCAGGATTATTCGCGTCAAACAAGAAGAAGGAAGCGTATATGGTCGCGTCGGCGGCAAGATACTTACTGCCGAACATTTCAGCCTGATTATACCTTGCGTTGTAATACTGATGAGAAAGCATTACTATAACGTCGTTGCTGAATGTGACGGTGTTTGACGTTACTTTTCCCTTGCGGATAACGTTTACATCGTGGTCATAACCCCAGTAAACCCAGTTGTTATAGCCTACAACAAAGAAGTCGCCGTTTGTTTCGTTAAAGCCCGCGAACTCATATACAGCCTGCTCAACCGCCGCCTTTGACAGAACGGTCCCCGATTTGTCAAGCAGATAAATATACCTGCCGCTGTCCGCGTCTGTGGCAGCAACATAGATACGCCCCTTTGCGTCAACGCCTATTGCCTCAAACTTTTCGCATGAGAACGAAATCGGTTCCTCATATGAAAGAGTGAGCAGATTGAAAACCTTTATACAGCAAACGGAGCTGTCCTTATACGCGAGATAGATTTTGTCATTAGCATAGCACTTAGCCGCGTAATAATATCCGATAGTTGAGAAGCTATCGATTTTTTTGCATTCGCCGCTTTGCAGGTTCAGCTCATTCAAGCCCTGAGAGCCGGCGAAGAATACGCTGCCGCGCTTTTCGCACACGATGACATCGGCATTCTGAGCCGTGTAGTATGTGGAATATGAGTAGCCCGACAATACATCGCTGTTGATTTTGACCGGGTCGGTCATCTCAAACGCCGATACCGCTTCGCCGCTTTCCGCCGCAAGCGTGGGAACAGCAGCGGTAAGGCAGAGCATGACAACCGCCAGCATAACCGATAAAGCTTTTTTCATAAATAAATTCAACTCCTCGTTGTGTTTTTAGGTGTATTTTAATTATATATTGAGTGTTGCAAAAAGTCAATCGGATTCGCGCATAATTTCAAATAATAAAAAGCTGCACGGCAGAATTGTCTGCCATGCCGATATTCTTAAAAGGGTTTAGCGCCCTTGATAATGGTGCAAACATAATTTACCCAGCAAAGAATGTGGGCTCCGAGCGCCATTGAGCCGATTACGATACCGCCCGAATTTTTGTTTTCTAACAGTTTGTCGAGCTTTGCGACGGACAGGATAAACACAACGCCTATCGCAAAATACGAGCCCCAGAAAAAGTTGCCGTGTATCAGACGCACGCCCGTTTCATACAGGAATACGGTCAGCGCAAGGTTGATTGCCATATGCAGCCACGCAAAGCGGTAGAGCTTGTCGGTTTTTAAATCTCTGAAAACAAACGCCAGAATCGCAAGCGGGAACACAAACGAAAGAAACAGCGGGATAACCGGGTGCTTTACAACGGCTTTGAGCGCGGTCATAAATCCGATTTTCAGCTGAGAGCCGGAGTCAGTTTCATACAGCGCGGCTCGCTGATACAAGGTCAGGAAGAAGCCCGGAAGCACCGTAGTACCCATAATCAAAAAGTTGAGGAAATGCTTTCCCCTTACACGGATAAAATCAACGATCATCACAACCAATATAGCCGGAGCGAACCCCACAATAAAGTTGGGCTTAAAGGCGGTGGCGGCAAGCATAGCTCCCGCAAGGCAAGCCCAGTCCTTA
>ONCY01000146.1 GCA_900316435.1 uncultured Eubacteriales bacterium
TAATAAAAAAATTTTGTGAATTATTTTGCAGATGGAATAAAAAATTGACAATTGGGATAGAAAAAGTATTAAAATAGTGCTATTATTTACAATATAAGAAATTGCAAGCACATTCATTGTTATCGTGTAATATATTGGGAGGTATTGAGTATTTGACATATAACGATGTAATTAACGATAAGGATAACCGCAGGCTTGAGATATCGCTGAAAAACGGCGGAAGAATAGTTGTGTATTGTCCTATGAAAGGAGTTCATATCTTTGCCTGCGATATAAGGTGCGGAATACAAGAGGAAGTAAAAAGACTGATAATGAATAATTTATCACGGGGTCACTTTATTCTTTCTGCCGTATGCTTATCGGGTACATACAAGCATAAGAAAGACAACTGCATCAAGGTGCTTAATCCTCGCGATGGAGTTGCAGAACGGAGATTAGACGATTATCCGTTTCTTGATGTTTCGTCTGATTATCTCGGCTTGGTAACTGTATTATATTTAGATAAAATGCCTAAGGGTGATAGTATTTATTCGCTTTTGAAAGATAAAGTGGGAAAATTGGGCTTGAATAAAGAAAAAAAGGATTCCCTGTTTTATTTCCGACAGTCAAACTTGACTCGCCGTGCGGTGGAGACCCTTTTAGGCATGTGCTTCTCAAACGAGAGTCAGGACATGATTTTGATAAAAGTGATTGAAGTTGGATTGCATTATATAGATGATATCAGCACTTCAAATTCGGGAAGCCGCAGGTTAGTAAAAAAATCTCAGCTGAAAACTGCAGAGGAGATTATGAACTGTTTAACAAAACGCTATGACGAGCCATGGACAACCAAGTGTTTTGCTGAAAAATTTAAAATAAGCGGTACCACGCTTAATAAGTATTTTTTTAGCGTGTACGGTTACGAAATAAAGGAATATCAAATAAAAGTGCGTATGGAGCGCGCCGAGGAAATGCTGCGCGAAACCGATTATCAAATCGGAGAAATTGCTCAGCGTGTCGGTTACTCCACTCACACAAAATTCAGCGCTGCGTTTAAGGCAAAATATGGCGCAACGCCATTTGAGTTCCGCCGCAGATACTGTGCCTCACATTTGGATAAGCAGGATAATAATTTTAACGGATAACGAATATTGTTTTTAAACTAATGAATGGAGGGAAATTACCATGTTAAAAAGCATTTTCTCTTTTATGCTAATTGGTACATTATTGTTCAGCTCTAACCCGATTGAGAATATCGGGGAAAATAAAGCGACTGCGGATGAAGTTTCACAGTCGGTTGTGACGCTGGACGAGGTGTTTGTTTCCGAAACCGGAATTCTGGCGGATGGCAAAAGCGGTGATTATGTCGGCATTCCGTCACAAGCTTTTGAACCGAGGCAAGCCTTTGACAACGTAACGGTTGACGCAGACAATGTCATCACTGACACAGAAGGCAACAAAATCGGCACGTATTCCGAGGAACTCACGGGAGAGGTTTCCGAAGAGGAGCTTGCCCGCCCGAGGAAGGCAATGCATATGCTTGCCGCAACAGGCTCGAGCGGTCAGGAAATCGAAATAAACGATATGCGTGCCGTCCTGCGTTCGGGCGCCGTGCTCAACAGCGACGGCGACTATGTGTGGACGGCGGAGAACAGCAATTCCGGTCACAGCTTCACCTATCGCATTTTCTACGCCTTCTCGGGAGTCGGCGAATATGCGGAGAATCAGATACAGATCACGATTCCGAAGTCGATTTTGCGCGACAGGAGCGGCGGGTTCGCCGATATCTACGAGCTGCCGATCCCTGAATACACGGAGGACGATCTGACGGACAGCAATCTGTTTGTCTACAAGGAGGACGGTGAGAACCTCGTCATCTTCAACCGTCTCTCCTGCAGCGCCGCGCAGAGCGGATATATCGAAGTCAGCTATACGACAACTAAGCCGACTTTTGATTACGCCGACTATCTGTCAGAAGACGCGAACAACGAAAAGGGCGGCTCCGATCCGTTTTATGCTGTAATTAAGCTTGATAACGGAGCGGCGCAGAATAGTGCGGAAACACAAAAAACACCGGTGTATATTGACACCTCTGCCAAGCTGACAAATACCCAAAAACGCAGCCCCGACACGGCATATGCCGCGTGGAACGACGCATGGGGCGACACAGTAAAGCCCGCCGATCCCGACGACTATGAGTATCTGATCTGGACGATCGATACGGAGGCAAGCGCTACCCAGCCATACAATCTTACGTTCAGCGACACCTTCAATGAGACTGACGCGAGGCTGTTAGGCTACAGGGACAGGGGGTCGGACGAAAAAACCTATCAGCGCTCTCTCACGATCACG
>ONCY01000145.1 GCA_900316435.1 uncultured Eubacteriales bacterium
ACACCGATCAGTACGCAATCTCGGGCTACGATATGCTCTACGGTTTTATCAGCGGTATCTGCGCGGGCAACTACGACGTTACCGATATTCTGGTAGACTCTACGTTTAAAATCTGCAAGGAAGGTATCGCGGGTCTTGAGGAGTTCACAAAGAAGCTCCAGGCACTCAGCGAAACCTGCTCAACAAGCATCGTTCTGCTGATTTCGGCTGACGAGGCGGATGTTCCCGCATCAATCAACGCGGTTTGCGAAAAGGTTTGATTATAATTCAAGATTAATTTGGGCGGCTTTGTGCCGCCCTTTTTGTTTTAACAAAATATTTGAAAAATACGGGCGGAAACGGCTTGATTTTTGAGGGTTTGTCAATTGAAACAGCGGCAAATATTTCTTATAATAGTATCAGCACAAATAGGAGGATTATGATGAAAAGGCTTATTTCTGTAATTCTGTCGGCAATGATACTTATTTCGCTTGCTGCCGCGGCGCCCTCCGCTTTAGCTGTCGTTATCGCGGACAGCTCTGTTTCCGCTTCAAGCGGCACAACGGGCGACTGCACATGGAGCTTTGACAGCTCAACGGGTAATATGACAATTACGGGCACAGGCGACGGAAGAATGGGTTACTATCCCGACGATACTCAGCTTCCGTGGTACAGCCTGCGCTCAAAAATCAAAACGATTACTTTCGGCAAGGGCGTAACGACCGTAACTAAGGGCGCTTTCGCAAAGTGCACCGAGCTGACGACCGTAAAATTCGTCGGCAGCGTTCAGACAATAGCTGAAAGTGCTTTTGAGTATTGCTCAAAGCTGTCTGCAGCTAACCTTAACCCTCCGCTTAAAACTATCGGCAGCCACGCCTTTTCAAATACGGCGCTCACTTCGGTCGCGCTGCCGCTCTCTGTTACCAATGTGTCGGCTGCGGCGTTCTCCGACTGCAAAAGCCTTAATTCGGTAAAAGTTCCCGACGGCTGCTCGGCTTCGATTGACGGCGCTTTCCGCGACTGCGAAAAGCTTACCGACGTATATCTCGGCAGCAGCATAAAGTCTATAGGCGACGCGTTTGACGGTTGCCCGGTATCGAATATGACCGTGTCATCATCAAATCAGCACCTCACAATGAGCGGCTCGTTTTTGCTCAGCAAGGACAAAACAAAGGTGCATTATTATTTAGGCGGCGACACAAACTTTTATGCCAACATTCCATCAACCGTAACCGAGATCGGCGGGGAAGCGTTTTCAAGTCATGATTATCTTACGTCCGTCAATTTTCCTTCCGGTCTGAAGAAAATCGGCGACTACGCCTTCAGCAACGTTCAGATCTCATCATTCAGCTTTCCCGATTCGCTTGAGAGCGTAGGCTATGACGCGTTTTTCGGTACGCCCTGGCTTGAAAGGCAGCCAGACGGCATGGTTTACGCGGGCAACGTGGCATATAAATACAAGGGAGATGTTCCTCAGTCCGTTACCTTCAAATCGGGCACGCTGGGCATTGGCGGCGGCGCTTTTGAAAACAGCACCACGCTTAAAAGCGTTACGTTCCCATCAACCGTTACAAATATCGGAAAGAACGCCTTTTGCAAATGCTCCAACCTTTCAACAATGCGCCTTCCCAGAAACATAAAGTCTATAGGCGAAAAGGCGTTTTACAGCTGCACCTTGCTTCCTTCGCTTGTTATCAGGTCGAGCGTTACCGAGCTTGGCAACTCATGCTTTATGAACTGCACCTCGCTCAAAAGCCTTGAGCTAAGCGAAAGCCTGACAAGTATTCCCACCAACTGCTTCTGGAACTGCACCGCGCTTGAGGGCGATATCGTTATTCCGAAAAGCGTGAAGTATGTAGGCGATTACGCATTTATGGATACAAATAATGTCAACAGCTTTACCGTCCTTAACCCCGATTTGGAGTATGAGCAGGTGTTCCAGAATTCCTTCGGCTACGGCAATAAAACGCGCGTTATGTACGGCTTTACGGGCAGCACAGCCGAAAAGTACGCCTTAGATAACGGCTGGCTGTTTACAGCTATTACCGATGTCCGCGGCGACGCAAACTTCGACGGCGTTGTTACTATCCGCGACGTGACTGCCATTCAGCGCGCCGTGTCCGAGTATCAGAAACTCAGTCCGCAGGCAATTGCCAATATCGACATGACACATAACGGCAAGGCCGATGTTGAGGACGCCACGGTAATTCAGCGCTATCTGGCTGAATATACCGCTCAGCTGCAATAATACAGCCAAATGATAATTCCAAATTAGAATTATAAAACAAAATCCGCCAAACAAATAAAAAAATCTGCTTAGAATATCGGTTTTTATTGTTGACAAAGGGGATTTCGTTTTGTATAATATAAGACAGCGTTTTAAT
>ONCY01000144.1 GCA_900316435.1 uncultured Eubacteriales bacterium
ATTTATCCTGACGGAAGTATAGAGCGCAAGGCTTATATTCCCGCAATCTCAAAAACGCTGATGAGCCAGACAAAGGACTACCGATTAGATGTAAAGAAAACGCTGGTAAAAACCTATATCCGCCGTGAATATAAATTCCGCACCGACCTTCATACCCACATGAACGCAAACCTTGACGCCGATGTTCTTATCGCGCTCGGAATTGTACATCAAATCCGCTATCCGTATTATTACATAAAAAAACTGAAGCTGGGACTCACCGAATTACAGCGTGAAGCGCTTGAAAAGCAGCGTGCCGAGGTCAGGGAGCGGTTCAAGGACTCACCCCTGAGCGGCAAGTATTTTGAGCGGAAAATCGACGACAATACCTTTATTAATTTTGCCGATTTAATACTGAATAACCTTGAAAACGCTGAGCGTAACATTCCGCTGATACGCGCGTCACTGACTATTCTGAAAGACGGGCAGGCGGTATTCACTAACCTTGAGAAGGTGTATTTGTACCGCTATGTGTTTACAAAAGGACAGCCGAGCAAGGGAAAAATACCCCTCGATAACTACCGATTAATTCCCGATATAGACATTGCCGACACCATACACCGAATGCTTTGTGACCGCGATAATCCCGTCTACGCAGACATGACGCTGTTTCAGAATAAGCTGCTGTGGATTGCACGGGGATGTAAAAGGCGCGGAGTAAGTTATACCGAGATTTCGGATACAACCCTCGTAAAGCGCGAGGGCGCCGCAAAAATGCTTATGCAGGTTCATCAGGTAATGCCCGCCATTACCGCGGAAACAGGTGTATTGATCCGCTTCCTGGCGGCGATCCGCCGAATTCCGCTCACAATAGTAAGGGATAAGGCAACGGCGTTTGAGGATACTCAAAGTCAGCTCAGTGTAATCAGGGCAGTAGCCGACGACCCCTATGTAGCGGGCAGCGACATAATCGGCGAGGAGATTAACGATATTTGCGAGCTGCGCCCGGTAATTAACGAGCTGGTGAAAATTGCCGGTGAGAATGAAGGCTTTGTAATAAGAATACACGCGGGCGAAAACGACGGTCTGCGTGACAACGTGGCAAACAGCCTAAAGTGTGTGCGCGAAGCTCTTGCCGAAGGTCAGCCTTTGCCCAGACTGCGCATAGGGCACGGCCTTTACACCGCGAATTTGCGCTCCGAAAAGGGAAAGCAGCTTATCAGGGAGCTGCGTGAAAGCGAGGTAGTTCTTGAGTTTCAGCTCACCTCAAACGTGCGGCTCAATAACCTCAGCTCGCTTGGCAGGCACCCGATCAAGGATTACCTGAGCGGCGGCGTGTTCTGCGTTCAGGGCACGGACGGCGGCGCTATATACGGTACCGACTCAATAGACGAGCAGCTCGCCCTTGAGCGGCTTCTGAATCTAAACTACGATGAAATGCGCAGTATGCGCGCGGCCGAGGATGCTATTCTCGAGGAGAGCATACGCGTTTTTGCGGAAAAATCCAAGCGCTTTGAAAAGCTGTCGGATGGCAGGTCGGTTGAGGATTTCCTGACTGAAAGAATCGAAAAAACGGACGAAAGCGGAGTTCAAAGAAAAACTGTTGCGCAAAAGCTTAGCAGCGCTGATTGCTTCCGCGAACAGATTAGAGAGATTCCAATGGATAAAGTTCCCGTAATTCTTCTGGGAGGCAGCTTTAACAGCAACCGCCATTCAACCAGAATGAAAAAGCCGCTGTGCACACTGATTAAAAATCTGACAGACGAGCTGTCAGCCGAGCAGGTGTGCTTTGTAATCGGCAGCAGGCTTACGGGCTATGAGCGTGAGCTGGTGCGGCTTGCTTCCGGCAGGTTTGAAATATTCGCAATAGTTCCCACCCGCGTTACCGATGCCGAGGCGAGGCGTATTAAGCAGAGCGGTGTCGGCGTTCGCGTGTCAATTGAGCCGACAAGAATGGGGCTTTACAAGAGCTTCGCTTATGATATATTCAAGCGACGTCCGTCTGTAGTAGTCGCTCTTGACGGCAACTCAGCAGGAGCAAACACCATTCAGGAGGCAAAAAACGGAAAGAAAAAAGCGTGGATTTTCGTAAACCGCCACGCGCGTGTGCTTTACGCAAAGGCGCAGGCTATTCAGGGATACGTCAGTGTTTTTGAAGGGGCAGAGGCCGCCGAAAAAATAAAGCGCGCGGTAAATGATGTTTGGGATGAAATCAGCAAATAGAAAAAGGTCGGGCAAATGTCCGACCTTTTGTTTGCCTATAGGCATTATTCACTTATATTTAAAAGTGTACAGTACATTTCGGCGCCCGCAACCCAGTAAAGGATATAGCAGGCAATAAGATTGCCGCTTTCGTCTAGGTAGTACTCTGTCAGTTCGAGGTTCTCGTCAGAGAGAGAGTTTTCTTTTGCTTCCG
>ONCY01000143.1 GCA_900316435.1 uncultured Eubacteriales bacterium
TACATATTTTATTCAGACTGCCGAGTCATGGGGGCAAATCTGGCTTAAAGACGAGTGGTTCCGCTTTAGGAAATGGCTGACCGAAAACGAAAAGCCCTTTGACGGTATGCGCCACATCCCTTCCAACGTAAGGGACTGGGACGAACGGTCATGGAAAAAATACCACATCAGGTATTTTATCGAAAACAACAAATACACGGTGTATCCGTATATGAGCCTGACCAGGTGCTGCGGAGAAGAAGGCGAGCACTTAAAGAATGATAAAAAGGTTTCAAAAGCCAGTCAGATTCAGGTGCCGCTTATCGAATCGCCGCTTCATAACTTCCGCTTTGCCGGATTTGACGATAAAAACGCGGTAAAATACGACGCTTTTTTGGAACGGGTTTTTGAAAACAACGCGGATACCTGCTTCGATTTGTACGGGCAGAAAACATCTTACAAAGGATACCGTTATGTCATTACGCCGAAGAATCTGAATTTTAAAATAGTTGAAACATACGGCCTGCTGCTGCGCCCTCATGAGGACAACATCACGTCAAAAGAAAAGGGCGACTATTTTGTAAAGTATGATTTGACTGAGCGCCAGAGCAACAGCTCCCGCGTAAAGGCGGAGGACGCGCTTATGTTTTACAGCGGTAAAAGCTTTGAAAACGTAGCTGACAGCATGCGTATAGCAGAAATGCTCCGCAATCTGTTCCGAGTTATCGCGCACAGAATAAAAAAGAAATTCCGGCGAAAAAAGAAATGATTGGATTGGATAATTAGATGTTTTTCAGCGTTTTAATTCCGCTTTATAACGCGGAAAAATACTTTTCGGAATGTCTGGACTCTGTTTTGGCTCAGGGTTTTGACGATTTCGAAATTGTTGTTGTCGACGACGGCTCAACGGATAACAGCGGCGCGGTTGCCGATGAATATCAAAAAAAGCATCCTGAGCGTGTGCGCGTTATTCACCAGGAGAATTCGGGTGTATTGCTTACCCGCAGGCGCTTATTGAAGGAATCAAAGGGAGAGTATATCCTGTGGGTTGACGCGGACGACGCGGTTAAGCCGAGTCTTATGAAGGATTTGTACAACGAGATAACCGACAAATCTCCCGATGTAATCGTTTATGATTATGAATTATACGATAATCCCCAAAAGGTAGTCCGTTCACTGCCTATGCCCGACAAAGCCGTGGCAGAGGGTGAAGAAAAGCACGCGATTTATACTAAGCTGCTTTTCGGAAAAGACATGAACGAACTATGGACAAAATGTATAAAGCGTTCAATAATCGATATTGACGCCGACTATTCGGAATACAAGCATGTGAGCAACGGCGACGACAGATTCTGCTTAATGCCGATTCTTGACGCGGCAAAAAGCATTGAGCATCTTGAGGCGGCATATTACCGGTATCGGATTTTGCCTGACAGCATTACTCACTCAGAAAACTACCGCGGTTATTATTCTTCCCGCACAGTATTTGAAAGAATAGCCGAATACAGCGTAAAATGGAATTTTACCGACAAAGAGCGCACTATGGTGAAAAGCATGTTCGCTAATCAGTTTGTGGATTACGCGGTTAAGTGCGCAAATAATCCAAAGGTTAATTATAAAACTTTTTCCGCTTTTATCAACGATATTTTGGAAGACGAAAAGAAAAATCCCATCTTTTCCGACGGTAAAATAATGTACATGAGCAAGGTTTACAGGCGATATTACAAGCTTATGATGAAAAGGCATTTTTATCGGTTATATCAATGCATAAAAATGATTACTAAAATAAGCAAAATGAAATCAAAAAAACAGAGGAGATAAATATGCCTGTTTTTTCGGTTATTGTACCGATATACAACGGTGAACAGTTTATTCACAGATGCGTTGATTCAATGCTGTCGCAGACGTTCGGGGATTTGGAGCTTATTCTTATTGACGACGGCTCAAGCGACTCCTGCGCTGAAATATGTGATGAATACGCGGCTAAAGATGACAGGGTAATTGTTATTCACGCAAAAAACAAGGGAGTATCCAAAGCCAGAAACGAGGGGCTTGCAATCGCCTCGGGAGAGTATCTTGCGTTTTGCGACGGCGACGATTACTATAAAAACGATTTGCTTGAAAAAACGTACCAAACAGCCGTAAAATACAACGCTGATGTTGTAAGCTATAAGCTTGAACGGATTTCCGAAAATGAAGCGCAGAAGCCGCGGGATGAAAATAAAATTGATATATTTGATTTAAACGCCGACTCAAGGTTTCGGTTCATTTACGATGTGGTAACATGGAAAACAAAAGGCTGGCAGGCATGCAGATCAATTTTCAGGCGTGAAATCGTGGAGAAAAACAGAATAAAATTCTGCGATACCTGCAATAACTTCGCCGAGGACCTTGGCTTTACCTTAGAGTATCTTTTGTACACCTCGCGTATTGTTTTTCTTAACGAATAT
>ONCY01000142.1 GCA_900316435.1 uncultured Eubacteriales bacterium
GCGGCAGTGATTTTGTTGTCATTGGTGATCACGCCATCCTTGCGGGGTACGTTGAAGTCAACACGGACGAGGACTTTTTTGCTCTTTTTATTGATGTCGTCAACGCTTACTTTGTTAAGCTGCATAGTAAAACATCCTTTCATTTATAAGAGATTTGTAAAATCGCTTGGTATTTTACAGACACTTATATTATAGTATATTTTGTCAGTTTTATCAATAGGGTTTGTTAATGTTTTGACATATTTTTTATTAATGAGCGTCAGCTTAGATTATTTATATCCGACCATTTATGTCTGTGAAGCTCGCCCTTGTTTTGCAGGTTGGGGTAATCCCACTGCCTTAGCACCTCGTAGGCGGCAACCGCGACCGAGTTTGACAGGTTAAGGCTGCGCGCCTCGTCTATCATCGGAATACGCAGAGTTTCGTCGGGGTGCCGCATCAGCACATGCTCGGGCAGTCCGCGCGTTTCCTTTCCGAAAATCAGAAAGCTGTTGTCGGGGAAGCTTACGTCGCTGTGGCGGTGAGTGCCTTTTGTCGAGAAAAAGAAAAAGCTGCCGCCCTTGTTTTTCTCAAAAAAGTCGTCTAAGTTCTCGTAGTAGGTCAGGTCGAGCAGGTACCAGTAGTCCAGTCCCGCGCGTTTCAGCTTTTTGTCGTCAATGGCAAAGCCCATGGGCTTTACAATGTGCAGCCTCGCGCCTGTTGCCGCGCAGGTACGCGCTATGTTTCCGGTGTTCTGGGGTATTTCGGGCTCGACCAGCACAAGGTTAAGTGTCGGCATTTTTATCATCCTTTAAAAATAAATTTTACATTATTATATTATTTTAAATCGGAAAGAATAATATTGCAAGTTTTTTCTTGCTATTGACTGAAAGGAGGAATAAAAATGAGCAAAAGTCCGCTTATGAGTATGGTAAAGGGCGTCGCGGTAGGCATGATCGCCGGCGCGTGCCTCGGTTACGCCGGAAAGTCGGCAGCCGACGATAATCCGAAGATCCGAAAAAAAGTATGCCGCGTCAAGCGCACCATGGGTGATGTGGCCGACACGGCAAAATATATGTTCAAATAGGAACGTGACGTTCCATCCAAAGCCGCCTTTGGAGAACAATCATTTAACAAAAACGTTTCTGCAACGGCGGGTCATTTTTCGCGGGTTAGGAAGGTTTGGTGATTTCCGGCATTTGATTCGCGTCATGGATCAAGCGTCACGCTTGCGCGTCATGGGTCAAGCGTCACGCTTGCGCATTATAACGCGGGAGTAACGGTAACTTTTTTGCCAACGTCTGGTTCGCGTGTCTATAAAACAAAAACGCTCCCGATTTGGGAGCGTTTAGTTTAATTATGATACATAATTCAGCGGATCCTGATATTCGCCGTCGAGGCGAACCTCAAAGTGCAGGTGAGGGCCTGTTGAGTTGCCCGTTGAGCCGATATAGCCTATTACCTGACCTTGGCTTACATAGTCGCCTGTTGAGCACGCAAGCTCGCAAGCGTGGCCGTAGACCGTCATGTAGCCGTTGCCGTGGTCGATCATAACGTAATTGCCGTATCCGCCGCCGTCGTCGCCTGCCCAAACTACCGTACCGCCGTCCGCGGCAACGAAGGGCTGACCGTAGTCGCCGCCGCCCGCGATATCAATGCCGTTGTGCATTCTGCCCCAGCGCCATTCCATATAGCTGGTGATACTGTGAGTGTGGGGGACAGGCCACATAAAGCTGCCTGTCGATTCGCCCGGGGTTTTAGCGGTGCCGACGATCTTCTTTTCGTTAACGGGCTTTGAAATCTCTTTCTCGCCTGTTACTACCGCGTCGGTCTGGTCGCCGTTTACAAATGTCAGACGAAGCGTTGTCTGCTTTGAACCGTTCTGACCTTCCTGAGTAACTTCCTCATAGCCTTCGGGCTGGCTGTCGTCCTCCGTGATTTCGGTTTCATAGGGGATTGCTTCCTCGTAAATCCAGTCGGTTTCAAGCTTGATGGAGTACATGTACTGTGAATAATCCATCAAATCGTCAACGGATTCGGTATCCTTATCGCCCGAGTAGGGTTTTACCTCTACCTTGTTGGCAAACTCTGTCGTTGTGGCGTCGTCGTAGCCTTCCTTAGCGTCGGCAAGAATTCCGTCGAGCGCTTCCTTAAGCTCCTCGCCGTCGTCAACAACGCCGATAAGCTCGCCGTCGATGTAAAGTCCCGAAGTACCCGAAATATCGGGCTCGGTCGTTTTGACCGCGCTTACGGGTTCGTCTGCCGTTGCGGGGCTGATGACCGCCGGAGTCAGCGCGTCCTGGGGTTCTTTGCTGTCTGTTGAGGAGTCGAGCGCGCTTGCAACGGTAACAAGAGAGAGCATCGCCGCGGTAACGCTTGCCGCTACCGCAATAACGACTCTTTTCTTATATACTACCTGCTCGCGGGCGCCGCCCTCGAAGTGTGCGGGCTGAGGTATTTTC
>ONCY01000141.1 GCA_900316435.1 uncultured Eubacteriales bacterium
CTGAAAAAGAATTTAAACTTCTCAAATAATCAATTTCTTGATTATTAAATTTGAAATTTTTAATATAATTAATAGTCTCTTCTAATCCACAGGCTACTAAATATCCTCCAGAAAAAGGATTTTCTCTAAAGAATATATCAAAATATACTATTTCATCTTTTTTATTTTCATTAAAATATGTTTGAGCCATTGTTAGCTCATAAAAATCTATCATTAATGTTTTATTCATATTAGGATTCCTTCTTTACAATATTTATTCCTTGCTGTTTCATTAATAGAATTGCAGCCTCTGCATATTCTTGGAAAAGTCTAAATTTGTACAAATCAACGGACCCGCTCATTTATTATTTCAACGCAAACTCATAGTACCCTTTTGTAAATCACTACCCACAACTTAGCAACCGCAAAATAACAACCAAAACAGCGCAGTAAACATTGTGCAAAATACCACTTGACAAATCGAAATCGCCGTGAAAATCGGAAGTAGGTATCTTCTTTGATACACTTCTTGATCATGAGGTGCATTTCTATGCTGTCACTTGCAATCGCTGTTGCTTTTTCTGCTTCCATCGTAAGAGCCGCTTCTACGCTTGAAGAAAGCCGCTTCAAACCACAATATTTCACGAGAAAACGGATCCTTCCGTTTGAAGATCTTTTGAGATATTTACTCTCAATGCACAAGACCTCCAGCCAGTCCGCACTTAATAAATTCCTTGAAAGAAGGGGTATGACCATGTCTCAGCAAGCCCTTAGCAAGGCTCGCAGCAAATTCGATCATTCGCCGTTCCTGAAGCTGTTTAATGGAGTAAGGGACGCTTTCTACGGCGCCGAATATCTTCCCACACTTCGCAAGTTTCATGACAAATTTCTTGTCGCAATTGACGGCTCGGAAACGCCGCTGCCTAACCTGCCTGCGCTGCTCGAAAAATTCGGCGGAACAGGCGCAAAGGCGTCATCTCCGACAGCGCGTATGAGCATCGCCTATGATGTCCTGAACGACTTCATAATCGACGCCGCTTTTAGCCCGCTAACCGTTAGCGAACGCGATCACGCCAAAGATCATAAGCCATTAAGTCTGGTGCTGCGCCACAGCCAATTGAAAGAATATGGTATTCCTCTATTTCCTTTAATTTCTCACTTTTGCGGAGTAAATATAGCATTTCAGATGCATATTTGTTTATGTAATCGCAGACATAGAAATTAATCATATTTTCGCAATCATAATCCTTTTTTCCATTAGGATATTTTGAAGGATAATGAACTTGTTCAAGGCAATTTTTACAACTTCCCGAACATTCTGAAGGATGATTGCAGTCATGACATAAGTGAGTAGTATCTGCATTGCGGTATTCTGCATTACAATAATCAACAATTTCGTGTATAAGCATATTATTCTCCTTATAAAGTAAACGATATAGCCGATTGTAAAACTCCATAAATGCAGAAAAATCGCACATTTTACAATTTAGAAAGTAAGTTTTTTCTCCACTATTTTTTTATCAAAACAATAAATTACGTCTATTTTTCAAGATTAATTGGTAGGAATCAAGTCCGAGTTTTACAATCACCTAAATTCATTTTTCGGAATACTTAAGTATCCTGATCTGAGATACTTATCTTTCAATCGTCTTTGCTTTAGCTTTAATTCGGAATTTTACAGATTCATTCCGAAAGTCCGGTTCCCAATAAATTTTGCATTGTATCCGGTCTTCTCTTCGAGGGCGCTCAAAGTAATATGTTATAAAAATATTACAGGCGTCTGTTTGCGGTCACTTATCATTAAGCATAAGCTGAGGAAGGACTGCTTTGCTGCGTGTGAAATACTCCCTTGCCTCGGGACCTATCTTAAACAGCTTATTGTCCCCGGCAGCAGCGATCTCCTTCAATCGCCCGTAAACGGGATATTCCGTGCCAAGAGCGTCATAAACGCCGATACGCGCAGGAAGAATATACTGAGGGATCCCACTCTCACGGTCGGGAGATAAAGCCTCTGTCATGACTCTTTCGCAAGTCACGATGTCAAGCAGTTCATAGGCAAGCTCTTTCTTTTCATCGGGTATATCCGAGCGTATCCCTGCCGCGTCACAGAAGAAAAGAGGGATATTATCATTTTCCGTATAGGAGAACAGTCTGAAATCCATATCATCTGCGGAGTTTCCCATAGCGGACATCGCTTCGGCGAATCCGATGTACGCCCGTCCGCTTCCCTCTGCGAACCATTCGGCACGCTCATACAGGGCGTTTCCGGAGATATGATTTACCTGCTCCGTTCCGCCCATTCTGCGGAGAAGCCTCAGTACATCAAGCGCGTCGGGAGAAATATCCTTCATATCGGGTACGGTCGTATATGTGCTGTACTTTCCGTCAGCGTCGCACAGCGCGTCAAGGTATATGGCGGCTTTTGCCGTATCGTCGGACAGGTCTATCAGCAGCCCCTCGTTTGCTTTGGGCTTTTCGGTCT
>ONCY01000140.1 GCA_900316435.1 uncultured Eubacteriales bacterium
GGTGTTCTTTCAAAGTCTGATGTGCGCACGGTAATTTTGCTTACGCGCTGGAACGGCGGCAGAGCGGCGTTTATTTTCTGAAGCTCCTCTTTTATGAACGCGGAAACGTCAATGCCGCCGAGTTTAGCGGTCTCGGTGGCGCGCGGAACAACCTCAAGAGATAGGAAGTGCTTGCCGTTTTCGTCAACGTCCTCAAATACCTGCGAATCCTGGATATACGGGGTGGTGTTGAACTGCGCCTCAAGCTCGGCAGGGGAGATGTTCTCGCCGTTTGGCAGGACGATTACCTCCTTGATTCTGCCCGTTATGTAAAGAAAGCCGTCGTCGTCCATGCGCACAAGGTCGCCCGTCCTGAACCAGCCGTCCTCATAGGAGTTCGGCTCCTGCCTTCCGACATAGCCTTCCATCATGTTTTTGCCCTTGAGCCAAAGCTCGCCGTCGACGATTTTATACTCCATCTCGGGGAAGATAAGTCCCACCGAGCCGGGTTTTTTAAGTGGCTCGGGGTTGCCCGAAACAAGATTCGCCGATTCCGTAAGGCCGTAGCCTGGGTAGAGGTTTACGCCGAGTTTATTATATTCCTCAACAAGGTACTGGGGAACGTTTGCCGCTCCGCAGATGATTGTCTTTAAGCTGTCGCCCCACATGTTTCTTCCGAACTTCTTAGAGAGGCTAAGAGCCATCTCCGCGAGCGCGGGTACAAGCACCATAATAGTGGGGCGGAAGGTCGCGCAGTCGCGGAACATATTTTTGTTGTCGCGGCAGATCAGAATTGTACTGCCCGTATAAAGCGAGGCGAGCAGGTTGCGTATAAGACCGAAAACGTGAGAGAGCGGCAGAACCAGCATGTATCTCTGCTCAAAGGTGTCGGGCACGCCAAGGCAGCTGTTGATAACGCCCTGCAAGACAGCGGTGTTTGAAAGCAGGGCGCCCTTCGGGGTTCCCGTGGTGCCGCCCGTCATAATAATTGTGCAGCCGTCGCTGCCCCTGAATTCCTCAGCGGGCGTTGGAGTGCTTGAAGTCTGAGCCGCGTCAATAACGGTCAGGTCACTGCACAGCTTAGCCTTGCCGGCGGTTGCGGAGGATGTGACAAGAATACCGCAGCCGAACATGTGAGCAACGCCGTAAACCGCCTTTTCATCGAGGTGAGCGGGCAGAACGGCGGCGGTGCAGCCAAGGGTTACAACCGCCAGATACGCCTTTACAAGCTCATAGCAGTTCGGCATAAGCAGAGCAACTCTGCATTTGTCGGCGCCGCTGTTTTTAAGAACCGTGCGAAAATCAGCAACATCCCCGGCAAGCTGAGCGAAGGTGTACTCTTTGCCGTCGTCAACAACGGCTGTAAGGTCTGAGTATTCGCGCGAGCGCTCCTCCCACATATCCGCCATGGTGTCAAAGCTCTTTATGCGGTCAAAGGTTTCGCCCGTGTATTTGCGGTAGAGTTCCAAGGTGTCTGCAATCATCTGTAATCCTCCTTTATTTTGGGGTTGTATCGGTTTAGGCAAGCCGCTCCAGCTCTTCCTCGCGTTCGCGGAGCAGCCTGGTTATTTCCTCAATTTTTGAGAACGCGGGCATGCCGCTGTACATCTTGGTGATGTCCACGGGCTCGCCGATTACAGCCTTTAAGCGGCTGTACCAGTGCGCTCTAGGCTTTAAATATATGGGTATGATCGGGCGTTTGCTCTGCATTGAGATAAGCACCATGCCCGACTTGAATTCGGTCATTTTTTCGCCGCTTCCGACGTGACCCTCGGGAAACAGCATTACCGGCTTGCCCTCCCTGAGGCTGTCGGTAATGGCTCGAAACGAGCCGATGTTGAAGTTGTCGGCGTCAATGGGTATAAGGCAGCCCGCCGCGTTGAAAAACGGCCCCGCCTTTGTGTCCATAAACGCCTTGTGGCACACAAAATACTGGCGGCGGTACCACACCGCGAACATCGCGAAAGCAGGGTCAACAAAGCTTGAATGGTTGCTTATTATCAGCGCGCCGCCGCGAATCCTTTTTTTAGCCGCCTTTGAGGCGTAGCGGATTTTCGGCCTCAGCCAGATAAGCCCCGGCAGAGCTCCCGAAAACCTGATAAAATCCATAATAAAGCATCGCGGCGAAAAAAGCTTTGCCTTACCGTTTTTGTTTGTCATATAGCTGTTTCTCCAGACTGATGATTTTGTCGCGCGTAAGGTTTGACACCCTCTCGATATTCTCCTTTTCGGAGAGCTCGGGGTCGATAAGGTCGCGCGCGTACATGGGCTTGCCTATAATCACCCTCGCGCGCTTTTTTGAAAAGTAAGCTCCGTTTGTAAACGCGGGGATAATCGGCGCGCCGCTTAAAAGAGCAAGGTAAGCCGCGCCGGGCTTAAACGGCAGCGGGCGCTCCTCGCCTTTAAGGGGCAGGCGGCTTTCGGGGTAAATTTCAACCACGCCGCCGCGCTCGAGAATCGCCTGAGATTTAGCGACGCAGGCAAAGTCGTTTGCGCCCCTGTTTACGCGGATTCCGCCCATCATTTTAAGAAATAAGCCGAGCGGCTTTTTCTCAAAAAGCACCTCAGCCAT
>ONCY01000137.1 GCA_900316435.1 uncultured Eubacteriales bacterium
TGCGAGGGCGACGATACCGCCCTGCGCACAACAAACCTGCTGATTGACGGCAACAGCGAGTACTACTACACCTACGCAAAGGGAATCAAGACAGGCACCACCGACCAGGCGGGCAGATGTCTTGTAACAACCGCGTCAGCCGACGGCCAGTCGTATATGCTGGTTCTGCTGGGCGCTCCGTATGAGGAGGGCGTTCAGGAGGAGTATTACACATTTACCGACGCCGCCGCGCTCTTCCGCTGGTGCCTTACAAGCCTTGAGCTGACCACGCTTAAGTCAACCCAGACCCCGATTTGCGAGGTTGAGGTAGGCTCCTCAATGAACAGCAGCAAGATTACGCTTGTACCCGCAAAAAACATCACCACTATCATGCCCGCAGACGTTTCACCCGAAAACGTTGTGGTCGAAACCGACGTGCAGGAGGATTTAAAGGCGCCGCTCAGCACCGATGATGTGGTGGGTACCGCGTCAGTGTATTATGTAGACTCAAAAACAGGCGAAAAGCAGCTTGTGGAAACCGTTGACCTCAATCCCGCCGAATCGGTCGAATACAGCGGCTTCAAGGCGTTTTTGGACGCGGCGGGCGCTATTTTCCGCTCCTATTGGTTTTTGATTATCCTGGGCGTTATAGTGCTTGTTGCGCTGATTTACTTCATAGCGGCAAAGGTTCACCGCAGCAGAAAGAAAAAAAACCGCGATGTAAAACGGTACAGGAACTTTTAGTGATTAGTGGTTAGTGGTTAGTGATTAGCCGATGGTGATTATTAGTTTTTCTAATCACTAAACCCTAAACACTATCAACTTAAAACGCTTACAACATTGTAAATAAATAGTTCTTGTTTTCTTTATTATTCTATGATATAATTATTTTATAGAATAATCAGAGGTGATTTATTGTGAAATGCCCTTATTGTAGCTTTGAAGAAAGCAAGGTAATCGACTCCCGTTCCGCTGACGACGGCGAGAGGATCCGCCGCCGCAGAGAGTGTCTTGGCTGCGGAAAGCGCTTTACTACCCATGAAATTATCGAAACCGTGCCGATTATCGTTGTTAAGCGTGACAAATCACGCGAGGTTTTTGACCGCAACAAGCTGACAGCGGGCATTTTAAGAGCGTGTGAAAAGCGCCCCGTGTCGATCCAGCAGATCGAAACAATGGTAAACACCATCGAGTCAAAAATTCAGAGCGCCCTTGAGCGTGAGATAACGACCTCTCAGATAGGCGAGCTGGCTATGGAGGAAATCAAAAAGGTGGACGAGGTCTCTTACGTCCGCTTCGCCTCGGTTTACCGCCAGTTTAAGGACATCAACACCTTTATGGAGGAGCTCAATAAGCTTCTTACCGAGAAAAAGTAAACATATAAGAAAAAGCGCTCTGCTTCGGCAGGGCGCTTTGTCGCGCAAGTGTGACGGTCGCGTGACGCGACGGACACGACACGAATCAGACATTTGCAATTAACAAAACTTTCGCTCCCGCGAGATATAATGCGCCGTTGCAGAAACGTTTATATTATTGCATTGCTTTCCAAAGACAGCTTTGGATGGAACGTCACGTTCCCGCGTGGTGGCAAAAGGCGGATTTGGGTACAGCGTCACGCTGCCTTTTTGCTTCAAACGTATTTTCGAAAAAGCTGTTGATATTTAAAAAGAATTGTGTTACAATATTTCTATAATCAAACGGAAAAGAGTAATGCTATGGCTATCGATAAAATAATTGTCAGGGGCGCCAAGGAGCACAACCTGAAAAATATCAGCGTCGAAATTCCGCGCAATCAGCTTGTTGTAATAACGGGTCTTTCGGGCTCGGGCAAAAGCTCGCTCGCCTTCGACACCATTTATGCCGAGGGTCAGCGTCGCTATGTCGAGAGCCTGTCAAGCTACGCGCGAATGTTCCTCGGCCAGATGGACAAACCGAATGTCGAGAGCATTGAGGGGCTTTCACCCGCTATTTCCATCGACCAGAAAACGACCTCTAAAAATCCTCGCTCAACCGTGGGTACCGTCACCGAAATCTACGACTACCTGCGCCTGCTTTATGCCAGAATCGGCGTGCCGCACTGCACTGTCTGCGGCAGGGAAATCCGCCAGCAGACCGTCGATCAGATAGTTGACAAAATCCTATCGTACCCCGAGAGCAGTAAAATCCAGGTTCTTGCTCCCGTTGTGCGCGGAAGAAAGGGCGAGCACCAAAAGGTTCTTGACAGCGCGCGTAAATCGGGCTTTGTGCGCGTCCGCGTTGACGGAATTATCTACGATTTGAGCGAGAATATTCCAATAGAGAAAAATAAAAAGCATAATATCGAAATCGTAATCGACCGCCTTGTTATCAGGGCAGACATCGCCTCGCGCCTTTCCGACAGCATTGAAACCGCCTCAAAGCTCGGGGGCGGCTTGGTTACGGTCAGCTTTGTCGACGGCGAGGACGTCACCTTCTCGCAAAAATACGCCTGCCCCGAGCACGGCGTCAGCATTGACGACTTGTCGCCGCGCATGTTCTCGTTTAACAATCCGTACGGCGCTTGCCCCAAATGCACGGGTTTGGGCGTTTTCTTAAAGATTGACGAGAACAAAATAATTCCCGACAGGAATAAAAGCATACGCGACAACGGCATTAAGGGCAGCGGCTGGGCTATGGAGGGCAGCCAGATTGCGGCTATGTACATGGAGGCTTTGGCGCGGCGCTATAAATTCTCGCTGAGCGAGCCTATAAAGAATATTCCCGACGATGTTGTTGACAAAATTTTATACGGAACCGGCAGCGAAAAGCTGAGCAGGCGTTTGAGGGCATTATTACCAACCTTGACCGCCGCTATCACGAAACAAGCTCAAACTGGATAAAGGACGAAATCCGCTCGTATATGGCTGAAATTCCCTGCGACGCCTGCGGCGGCGAGCGCCTGTCGCGCGAGAGCCTTGCCGTAACCGTCGGCGGAATCAACATTTCGGACTTTTGCAAGATGTCGGTTGTTGACGCCCTCGACTTTGTGAAAAAGCTTGAGCTCAGCGTTAAGGAAGCGATAATCGGCGAGGAGATTGTAAAGGAGATTATCGAGCGCCTAAACTTCCTTAAAAGCGTGGGCTTGGGGTACCTCACGCTCTCGCGCTCGTCGGGAACGCTCTCTGGCGGAGAAAGCCAGCGAATCCGCCTTGCCACTCAGATAGGAAGCTCGCTTATGGGCGTGCTCTATATCCTTGACGAGCCCAGCATAGGACTTCACCAGCGCGACAACGAAAAGCTCCTCGGCACCCTGAAGCGCCTGCGCGATCTGGGAAATACCGTAATCGTCGTTGAGCACGACGAGGAGACTATGTACGCCGCCGACACCATTGTCGACGTTGGCCCCGG
>ONCY01000135.1 GCA_900316435.1 uncultured Eubacteriales bacterium
GCAAAGCTAATGGTGCTTGACATAATGCTCCCCGGACTTGACGGCTTTGCGGTCTGCAAAATAATCCGCGAGACAAACAACACGCCTATTATTATCGTGAGCGCAAAGACCGAAAAGGACGACAAGCTCAACGGTCTTATCCTGGGCGCTGACGACTATATCGAAAAGCCTTATGACATCGACATTCTGCTCGCCAAAATCAAGGGCATATTCGCGCGGCGCTATAATACAAACGTTATTTCAGACGGATTCTTAAAGCTTGATAAAAACAAGCGCGAGGCGTTCGTGGACGAAAAGCGGCTCGACCTCACACAGAAGGAATTCGACCTGCTTAATCTGCTGGCGGAGAATTCGGGGAAAACGCTCGGCAAGGACTTTCTGTTCAATAAAATCTGGGGCTTTGACAGTTTTTCGGAACCACAGACGCTTACGGTTCATATAAAATGGCTTAGGCAAAAAATAGAGGAAAACCCCAAAAAGCCCACGCACATCGTTACGGTTTGGGGCGTAGGATACCGCTATGAGAGGTAAGCAATGAAGAGCTTTATCAGGCTGCTGATCGCGGTCACCGCGGTTTTGGCGGCGGTGTTTATCGGCGCAAATCTTATAATGAATAACTCAAACGAGGGCGGCGCAGGTCGCCCTTATCGCGTTGAGGCGGATAGAATAGCGTTAAAAATTGAAAAGGGCGAGGACTACAGCTTATCCGATTACAGCACCATAACCGCCGTTGAAAAACTCTCGGGCGGCTTTAAGTGCGGAAACAGCGATTATCTCGTTAAAGAGATAGGCGGAAATCTGTATCGCTTTGATTACGAGTATAATCATAAAAGCGGTAATGCAGCTCTGCTGTTCAATGTTTGCTTCAGCGTGGCGGCGGCTGTTATTTTCGGCGTTCTGTTTTGGGTTTATTTCGCAATTATTAGGCCGTTTAATAAAATAAGCGGTTATCCTGCCGAGCTTGCCAAAGGTAATCTTACAATTCCTTTGCGGCAGAGTAAAGGCAGATGTTTCAGCAAATTCTTGTGGGGGCTTGACCTGCTCAGAGAAAAGCTCGAGAAGCAAAAGACCGCCGAGTTAGCTCTTCAAAAGCAGAACAAAACAATGGTGCTCTCGCTCTCGCACGATATAAAAACGCCGCTGGGCGTAATTGAACTGTATGCCAAGGCGCTTGAAAAGGGCTTGTATATGGACGAGGGCAAAAAGCGCGAAACGGCAGTTTCGATTAACGCGAAGTGCGAGGAAATACGGAAATATGTTGACGATATTTCAAAAACCGCCAGAGAGGATTTTATGGACTTGCAGGTTAATAACGGCGAGTTCTATCTTTCAAAGCTGATAGCGGATGTAAAGCGGTTTTATACCGACAAGCTCGCTCTGCTTAAAACCGATTTTGAGATCCAAAGCTATTCCGATTGCCTGTTGGGAGGCGATCAGGAGCGGGCGGTAGAGGTAATTCAGAACATAATAGAAAACGCGATAAAATACGGAAACGGAAAAACGATTTCACTTTCGTTTGAGAAAGAGGACGGATGTCTGCTTGTTCATGTCAAGAACAGCGGCTGCACGCTTAATGAGAGCGAACTGCCGCATATCTTTGAAAGCTTCTGGCGCGGCAGCAACATAGGCTCAAACAGCGGCAGCGGACTGGGGCTGTATATCTGCCGCACGCTCATGCATAAAATGAACGGTGAGATATTCGCTGAAATCGAAGGCGATTATATAACCGTCACAGCAGTTTTTGCAATGGCGTAAATTTAATTCGGAATTCGGAATGCGGAATTGCTTTTTAGCAAAGTTTCCACAATAAAATGGGCAGGTTCAAAACCGGAATGGTTCTGAGCCTGCCTAAAGTTTTTATAATGAATTATAAATAATTGCGGTAAGCACAAGCTTTGACCCGCCGTTGGTCGCGTGACGCAACGGACAAGACGCGCAAGCGTGACGCTTGATCCATGACGCGAATCAGACATTTGCAATAAACAAACCTTCCGATCCCGCGAGGCAGCGTGATGCTGCACACAGTACGCGAATCATATGTTTGTGCGACAGAAACCTTCCGTTCCCGCGAATTAAGTTGCGCCGTTATACCGATTTTACCTTTAAACCGATTTTTTTAAAGGCGCGCTTCCGGCCGCGTGGCGGCTTCGGCGCGGTTGATCGCGTTCAGAACACCGAGAACGGACGCGATGTTAACGTTGGAGTCGATACCGATACCGAAAATGTTTTTGCCGTCGGGCTTTTGAAGCTCAATGTATGAAACCGCCTTAGCGTCGGAGCCCTCACCGATAGCGTGCTGGCTGTACCCTCTGAACTTGTAGCGGTTGATTCCCACCTTCTTCAGCGCGTTGAAGAACGCGTCGATAGGTCCGTTTCCGGTGCCGTCAAGCTTGATCTCTCCGGCTCCCTCAACGCGCAGACCGCCCTTGAAGGTTACGGTATCCTTGCCGTCCTCGCTCTCCTCGTAGATCTTGCGTTTGGTGAGCTTGAACTTTGCCGGGTGGTTCAGGTAGTTGTCCTCAAACACGTCAAACAGCTCTTTGGGGATAAGCTCGCGTCCCAATGCCTCGCATTTTGCCTGTACCAATGCCGAAAACTCCGGGTGCATACGCTTGGGAAGGTCGTAGCCGAAGTTGTTGCTCATTACGAATGCCGCGCCGCCCTTGCCTGACTGCGAGTTGATACGGATGATCGGCTCATACTCTCTGCCGACGTCGGCAGGGTCGATCGGCAGATAGGGTATCTCCCAGTACTCTGTGCCGCTTTCGCGCATGTACTGATAGCCCTTGTTGATAGCGTCCTGATGCGAGCCCGAGAACGCGGTGAATACCAGCTCGCCGATGTACGGCTGACGCGGGTCTATCTTCATATTTGTGCAGCGCTCATAAATGTCGCGCAGGTGAGGAAGATTCTTGAAGTCAAGCTTTGGGTCAACGCCCTGGGTGAACATATTAAGACCCATTGTGACGATGTCCATGTTGCCG
>ONCY01000134.1 GCA_900316435.1 uncultured Eubacteriales bacterium
GCGCCGCCCTCAAGGACAAGACCGATATTTTTATTTTCCATAATACCTATCCTTTTTGTTTATTTAATAAGCTTTACCGCTAACGATTCAGCAAACTTTCTGTGAGACAAGCCTTCCGTTCCCGCGAGGCAGCGTGACGCTGCACCCAATCCGCGAATCTAATGTTTGTTTGACAGAAAACTTCCGTTCCCGCGAGGCAGCGTGACGCTGCACCCAATCCGCGAATCTAATGTTTGTGCGACAGAAAACTTCCGTTCCCGCGAGAAATGACGCGCCGTTATGCCGAACTTTCCTATAAAAGCGATTTATCCAAAGGCGCGCCGGATGGAACGTCACGTTCCCGCGCTTCCTGCCGCGTGGCGGCTTTTATGTTCAAGGTGCCGCTTTATTTTATCAAAGGTCACGCCGTACTTTTCGGCAATATCCTTTGCGTAGCTTACGCCCTGAGGCGGCATTACCGCAACCTTAAAGCTTCTTTCGCCGTGCTGAACGCCCGTTACAAGGCTCTCAACGCGGCTTTCGCCCTCGACCGAGCCGTTGAGCTCGTCAAGGCTGCGCGCAAGCTCGTGCATATGGGTGTTGAAAATGCACCTTACGCCCAGATAGCGCATTGCCTTTACAACGTCCTTGGCTATAAAAAGTCCCTCGGCAACGCTTGTTGTGGCAAGGCTCTCGTTGAGCAGCATAAAGCTGCGCGAGGTTGCAACATCGAAAATCTCGGAAAGGCGCTTGCTCTCCTCGCCCAGTCTGCCCAAATCCACGGTGTCGTTTTCATCAGCCGGGAAGTGCGTGAACATGTTGTCGCACGGGCTTATCACCGCCTTTTCGGCAGGTACGTACACGCCCCACTGAGCCATCATCATGGCAAGCCCGACCGCCTGGGTGAAGATAGTCTTTCCGCCCCGGTTGGGTCCCGTCAGAATATAAATTCGCCGCTCGTCATCAAAGCTAATGTCGTTGCGGATAATGTTTATATCATCGCCATTAACGTTGTTTATAGCGAGCTTAAGATTATATATTTCTTTAAAAGAACAATATCTTTCGTCAGGCGGCAGGATTTCGGCCTTGCAGACAGGCATTCCCTTTTCTATTATCTTATCTATCAGCTCAGCCCAGCGCACATAGAAGATGATTTCGGGCATCAGGTTTATTAGCATGTAGCCGCTGATGTTTACATACCGCTTCAGCGTGGACTTTATATCGTCGCAGGTCTTTTTCATTATGCTTGTGACTGGCTTTGTAATAGCGTTTGATATTGCGTCGCTGCCCGTTGCGGAGTTAGCCTCGATGTGGATATCGTTTGACACGGCACTCTTTTGATATGAAGCGATTTTAACGTCGACGGTAATGGGATTGGCGGCGTGAAAATGCTTGAAGCCGCTTACGTCGGTTCCCTCGTGAAGCCCGTCCTGCTTGCTTGTAAAGTTCATAAAGCGGCGCATCAAGCCCGCGTCGGTAAAGTAGGAATCGTTGAGCGAAAGCACGCCCGCCGACTTCGGGCGGAGCATGTCGTCAAGATTAACGCCGATGGTAATGCTTTTAAGCTTGCGCGCCTTTTCCATTGTTTCGTCAATATCTGCCTTAAGCTGAGGGAAGCCGCTTTCACGGTCGATGTCGGTAACGATTCGGCGGAGCGTTTTCATGCCCTCGCTGGCCACGTCAAGCTCCTCCAAGGTCTTTTTTATCATGGTAATGCAGCTTACATACTCGTCGACCTCGCGCAGGCGGTTGATGAGCGACCAAAGCGACGGTCCCTCCTGATCCTTCTGGAAACGCGCCACATCCTTTAAGTCCGCAAGCCTTGCAACAAGCTCCTCCATAGCGGCTCTGAGCTTGGGGAAGCGCAGAAAGTCCTCAAACACGCCGCCGCGGTAACGGATAACCTCTTCGTCATCTGTCACCTGAGTAAGCAGGTTTCGTATATGCTCGCGCTCGTTGCGCACATCGGTGAGATTATCAAGCAAAAAGTCGATTGAAAGGTCGTTGACCGCCTCGGGCGTAAGCTGATTGACCTTATACTCTTTTCCCTGCGGGAACAGTAAGCTGAAATCCTCCATATTAAACCTCACTCTTAAAAAATCTCATTATTCTGCTTTTATAATCGGGCGCCTCGTCAAACACGCAGTGCCCGTATTCTTCTCCGTAAAGATAACACTCGCAGCCGAGCTTTCCGGCTATTTCTACCGACGCCCGAGCCGTGAGCACCCTGTCGTTTTTCGCTCCGATAACAAGCGCGGGGCATTTTATTTTGTCAAGGCTGTCGTAGGTATTGAGCGTATCGCAGGACTTGCCCAGAATCACAAACCGCCTGAAATCCTCCGCCGAAATGTCGCGGTGGGCAAGCCGGATAAACTCGCCGTATTTTTCGGCAAACTCCCTGCCGTAAAGCAGGTCGATAAACGAGTCGCAAAACCCGTCTATATCTCCCCTTTCGGCACATTGAACCCACCGAGCCATTACAGCCTCGGATGTAGCATTGAGCCGCGAACAGGTTGAGCCGAGCAGCAGCTTTCCGACCAAACCGGGGTGATTGATAGCAATATACTGAGCCATCATTCCGCCCTGGGAAGCGCCGAAAACGCAGGCTTTTTTCAGCCCGAGAAGCTCCATTGCCTCGGCGGTGTCCTCCGAGAGCTGCTCAACAGTATAATTCTCTGAAAGAAATTTAGTTCTGTCAAAGCAATACACGGTAAAGTCAGCGGCAAAAAGCTTATAGATAACCGCTATGCTCTCGGCTGAATTCATAATGCTTTTAACGCTGAGCCCGGGCAGCATAACAAACGGAGTTTTGCCCGTGCCAAAGCGGAAATAATCCATTTCATTGTTTTTCAGTTTAACGGTTGAGCGTATGGCGTTCATGTTTTAGTTCCTTTACAGAATTATTTTTTACTCAATACAGCAAGCGCAGCATGGTGCAGCACCTCAAATTCTTCGGGAGCTTTTTCCGTAAGCATTTTCATGTGTTCGCTCTCCCATTTTGACAGCTCGTTTCCTGAAAGGGAAGCCCCTACGCCTCGGCACGCCTTCATTCTTCCGTGCCAGCTTTCTCGTGTAAAGGGCACTTTTACGTCGTATTCCTCATGGCCAGCTAAATC
>ONCY01000131.1 GCA_900316435.1 uncultured Eubacteriales bacterium
AAGCCGTCAAGAATCATTAAAATTAAAGGCTTTTTCATAAGTAAAGTCCTTTCTTTTAGTGTGGAGTGTGGAGTGTTGAGAGTGGAGTTACCGTCAACTCAAATTCCATAATGTAATAAAGCATTTGTTATTGCAATGCTTTGACGCGCCGTTAGAAAAACTCATTGTCAACACAATGCCTGACAAAGGCGCGCTTCGTGCCGCGTGGCGGCTTATTTCGATGCAGCTTTTACGATAGCCGCGAATTTCTCAGCTACAAGTGAAGCGCCGCCGATAAGTCCGCCGTCAACATCAATCTTTGAGAGCAGCTCGTCAGCGTTGCCGTCGTTCATTGAACCGCCGTACTGAATTGTAACAGCGTCCGCGGCGTCCTGATTGTAGAGCTTCGCAAGCTGAGCGCGGATAAACGCGCAAACTTCCTCAGCCTGGTCTGCGGTAGCGGTTTTGCCTGTGCCGATAGCCCAAACAGGCTCGTAAGCGATAACAACGTTCTTGAGCTCTTCCTCGGTTACGTCCCAAAGGTCAAGCTTGATCTGACGCGCGATAACTTCCTCAGTGATGTTGCACTCGCGCTCCCAGAGCAGCTCGCCTACACATACGATGGGCTTAAGGCCGGCAGCCAGAGCAGCCTTTGTTCTCTTGTTTACGGTCTCGTCGGTCTCGCCGAAGTACTGTCTGCGCTCGCTGTGGCCGAGTACAACGTACTCAACGCCGACTTCCTTGAGCATACCTGTTGAGATCTCGCCCGTAAAAGCGCCGCTTTCAGCCCAGTGGCAGTTCTCGGCGCCGATTTTAACGTTGGTGCCTGCGGTCGCCTCAATAGCGGCGGCAAGGTCAACGTAGGGAACGCACGCGATAACCTCGCAGTCAGCGTCGGCTACAAGGGGAGTAATTGCGTTAAGAAGCGTGGTAGCTTCCTTGGGAGTTTTGTTCATTTTCCAGTTGCCCGCGATAATGGCTTTTCTTTTAGCTTTATCCATAATTATAATTCCTTTCCAGAAAAATATCCATTCTTAAAATAAGGGCGCACACAAAATTATGGGTGCGCCCCTACATATTAATTCTATTAAGCTTTGTCGGCGATTACAGCAATGCCGGGAAGGGTTTTGCCCTCGAGGTATTCAAGAGAAGCGCCGCCGCCTGTTGAGATGTGGCTCATCTTATCGGCAAAGCCCAGCTGGATAACAGCAGCCGCGCTGTCGCCGCCGCCGATGATTGTTGTAGCGTCGGTTTCGGCAAGAGCCTTTGCAACCGCGATTGTGCCTGCTGCGAGTGTGGGGTTCTCAAATACGCCCATAGGTCCGTTCCAAACAACGGTCTTGGCGTTCTTAACAGCGTCTGCGAACAGCTCCTGAGTCTTTGTGCCGATGTCGAGGCCTTCCATATCAGCGGGAATAGCGTCTACGTCAACAACCTCTACGTCGATGGGGCCGTCGATGGGGTTCGGGAACTCAGCCGCGATTGTGGTGTCAACGGGGAGGAGGAGCTGCTTGCCAAGCTCTTCAGCCTTAGCAATCATATCCTTGCAGTAGTCGAGCTTTGAGTCGTCAACAAGTGACTTGCCGACTTCCTTGCCCTGAGCCTTAAGGAAGGTGTAAGCCATGCCGCCGCCGATGATGAGTGTGTCGCACTTTTCAAGCAGGTTGGAGATAACGTTGAGCTTGTCAGCAACCTTTGCGCCGCCGAGGATAGCAACGAAGGGACGAACGGGAGTTTCAACAGCGTTGCCGAGGTAGTTGATTTCCTTCTGCATAAGGTAACCGACAGCGGTATCCTTGATGTGGTCGGTAACGCCCGCGGTTGAGCAGTGAGCGCGGTGAGCGGAGCCGAAAGCGTCCATTACGAATACTTCGGCAAGAGAAGCCAGCTCAGAGGAGAAGGGCTCAAGGTTCTTGGTCTCTTCTTTTCTGAAACGGGTGTTCTGAAGAAGAACAACGTCGCCGTCTTTCATTTCGGCAACAGCCTTTTTAGCGTTCTCGCCTACAACCTCGTCGTCGTTAGCGAAAACAACGTCCTGACCGAGAAGCTCGGAAAGACGAACAGCAACGGGAGCAAGGCTGAACTTTTCCTCGGGGCCGTTCTTGGGTTTGCCAAGGTGAGAGCAGAGGATAACCTTACCGCCGTCGGCGATTAATTTCTTGATGGTGGGCAGCGCGGCAGTGATTCTGTTGTCATTGGTGATCACGCCATCCTTGAGGGGTACGTTGAAGTCAACACGGACGAGGACTTTTTTGCCCTTTACATTGATGTCGTCAACGCTTACTTTGTTAAGCTGCATAGTAAAACATCCTTTCATTTATATGAGATTTGTAAAATCACTTAGTATTTTACAGACACTTATATTATAGTATATTTTGTCAGTTTTATCAATAGGGTTTGTTAATGTTTTGACATATTTTTTATTATTGAACGTCAGCTTATATTATTGATGTCCGACCATTTATGTCTGTGAAGCTCGCCTTTGTTTTGCAGGTTGGGATAATCCCATTGTCTGAGCACCTCATAGGCGGCGATTGCAACCGAGTTTGACAGGTTAAGGCTGCGCGCCTCGTCAATCATCGGGATCCTCAGGGTTTCGTCGGGGTGCTGCATCAGCACATGCTCGGGCAGTCCGCGCGTTTCCTTTCCGAAAATAAGAAAGCTGTTGTCGGGATATTTTACATCGCTGTGGCGGTGAGTGCCTTTAGTTGAGAAAAAGAAAAAGTTTCCGCCTTTGTTTTTCTCAAAAAAGTCATCTAAGTTTTCATAGTATGTTAGGTCGAGCAGGTACCAGTAGTCAAGTCCCGCGCGTTTCAGTTTTTTGTCGTCAATAGCAAAACCCATGGGCTTTACAATGTGCAGCCGCGCGCCCGTAGCCGCGCAGGTTCGCGCGATGTTTCCGGTGTTTTGGGGGATTTCTGGCTCGACAAGCACAAGGTTAAGTGTCGGCATTTATATCATCCTTTTTAAAAAATAAAATTTACATTGTTATCTTATTGTAAATCGGAAAGACTAATATTGCAAGTTTTTTCTTGCGATTGATAAAAAGGAGGAATAAAAATGAGCAAAAGTCCGCTGATGAATATGGTAAAGGGCGTAGCGGTGGGCATGATTGCAGGCGCGTGCCTTGGCTACGCGGGCAAATCAGCCGCCGACGATAACCCTAAAATCCGCAAAAAAGTCTGCCGCGTCAAGCGCACCATGGGTGATGTAGCCGACACGGCAAAATATATGTTCAAATAGCC
>ONCY01000130.1 GCA_900316435.1 uncultured Eubacteriales bacterium
AGCTTTACGCCGAGGCACTCAAGATAGTCGCAGACCTTTTCGCGGAGGATAGGCTGGTTCTCGCCGAGACCTGCCGTAAATACGATAGCGTCGCAGCCGCCCATTGCTACATAGTAGCTGCCTACATACTGCGCAATCTGATAGTAGAGCATTTCGTGAGCGAGCTTTGCGCGCTCGTTGCCCTCGTTTTCGGCAGCGGTAACGTCTCTGTCGTCGGATGAAACGCCCGAAACGCCGAGCAGACCTGACTTCTTATTGAGAACATCGGACATTTCAGCCATGCCCAGACCTTCTTTTTCACCGATAAAGGTAACAACCGAGGGGTCGAGCGAGCCGGAGCGTGTGCCCATCATAAAGCCGCCGAGAGGAGTAAGTCCCATGGTGGTGTCAACAACCTTGCCGTTCTTAACGGCTGTAATAGATGAGCCGTTGCCTATGTGGCAGGTGATGATCTTTAAGTCCTCAATCGGCTTGCCCATAAGCTCAGCCATCTTTGCGCTTACATAGCGGTGGGATGTGCCGTGGAAGCCGTACTTTCTTACGCCGTATTTTTCATAATATTCATAGGGAACGGCGAACATATAAGCCTTGCGGGGCATTGTCTGGTGGAACGCGGTGTCAAATACCGCAACCTGGGGAATATCTTTGCCGAATACTTCGGTGCAGGCGTTGATTCCCTGGATATGAGCGGGGTTATGAAGGGGGGCAAGGGGTGAAAGCTCTACGATTTTATCAAGAACTTCCTTGTTAATAAGAACGGAGTGGTCGAAGTAAGCACCGCCCTGTACAACGCGGTGACCGATAGCTGTTACCTCGCTGAGGTCTGATATAGCTTTTACCTCGGGGTCGAGCAGAGAATCTTTGACCGCCTCAAAAGCCTGGGTGTGATTCTTCATCTCGGCTTTAAACTCTTTTTTGCTGCCGTCTGCAGTCTTATAGCCGATAAACGAGCCGTCGGTGCCGATTCTTTCGCAGTTGCCTTTTGCCAGCACGCTCTCGTCAGTCATGTCGATAAGCTGAAACTTCAGCGACGAGCTGCCGGCGTTGATTACCAATACTTTCATCTTTAATAACCCTTTCACTTGATTAGTTTTAAATATCCATGTATAATATTTACAAATACACTTTAATATAATACAATAATAATGTAAGATTTTCAAGTGCTTTTTTCAGTTTTTTGATTGAATTACATATTAAAAAGGGGAAAAATATGGCTGTAGCGGTTATTTGCGAGTTCAATCCGTTCCATAACGGGCATAAATATTTGATTGACACCGTAAAGCGGCTCACACACGAGCCTGTTCTGGCGGTTATGTCGGGAAGCTTTGTTCAGCGCGGCGAGGCGGCGGTTTGCTCCAAATTCGAGCGTGCTGAAACCGCTCTTAAAAACGGCGCCGATTTGGTGGTTGAGCTTCCCGCAGCTTATGCCGTGTCGTGCGCGCAGAGGTTCGCTCAGGGCGGCGTAAGCATAGCTAAGTCATTCGGCGATGTGGACAAGTTAGCTTTCGGCTGTGAGGCTGATAGCCTTGATGATTTAAAAGCAGCCGCGAATGCCCTTGAAAACCCAGAAGTTAACAGCAGAGTTACCGAAAAGATGAGTGCGGGCGCGTACTATCCCCACGCTTTTGAGAGCGCGGTAAGAGAAGTGCTCGGCGATGAAATTGCCGATGTGCTTACCTCGCCTAACAACATTTTAGCGGTTGAGTACATCCGCGCGTTAAGGGACAGCGGCATTGAGCCGTTTTCGGTAAAGCGAACGGGAGTTTCGCATGACAGCGACATTATTGAGGGAGATTTTGTGTCCGCCTCAAAGCTGCGCGAAATGCTCAGAAGGGGAGAGCCCATGTCGCGCTTTGCCCCAGAGGTTCCAAAAAGCATTACTTATCCCGAAAACTTAGAGCGCGCTATACTGTTTAAGCTGCGGACAATGACAGCGGAGGATTTCGGAAGGTTGCCCGAGGTGAGCGAGGGGCTTGAGTACCGTTTTGCAAATGCTGTTTCTGAATATAATTCTTTAGAAGAAATATTGTTTGCCGTAAAGACAAAGCGCTACACATTGGCGCGCCTGCGCAGGATCATATGCTGCGCGGCTCTGGGCATCTCCGAGGAGCTGCAGTTGCGCAAGTCAGAGTATGCGCGCGTTCTTGGCTTTACTGATGAAGGCGAAAAACTGCTTAAAAGCTGCTCGTATGAAATAGTTACTTCCGTTGCCAAAACCATGCGCGCAGGAGGAAAGAATGTTGTTTTTTTGCGGCGCGATATCCTTGCAACCGACCTTGCGGCGTTGGCATATAAAAGCGTAAAACCGTGCGGTTCTGATTATCGCACAAAAATCATCAGGTATAATTGTAAGTAATAACGAAAAAATCTGACGGATGTATAAAAATGCCTAAAAAAATTTACATAAAAATTGAATAAAGTACTTGTAAATTTGGGTAAAATTGGATATAATATAATAAATAGTTGTAAATATTACAGGCAACAAGCAAAATCGCAGGAAATCAATTATTCATAAGAAATGAGGTATACTATGGCTTTTTCAATTAACGACAACAGACCCCCTCTTGAACAGTTTTTGCAGGGCGAGGCCGCAAGAGCCTACCATTTCCTCGGCTCGCATTTTGAAAACTGGGAAGGACGTCAGGGAGTAGTTTTCAGAGTTTGGGCTCCGAACGCAAAATCCGTATCTGTAGTCGGCGACTTTAACGACTGGAATGCCGACGCGCATTACATGTACAGAATCTCGGATTCGGGCGTATGGGAGCTTTTCATCGAGGGCGTTTGGGAATTTGCGTGCTATAAATACTGCGTGGAGACCCCTTGGAACGAGCGCATTTTAAAAACCGACCCGTATGCTTTCCATTGTCAGACCCGTCCCGACAACGCGTCGCGCACATATCATATCTATGATTATCAGTGGAACGACGGCGAGTGGGTTCAGTGGAAAAAGGATCATCCCCACAAGAGCCAGGCTATCAACGTTTACGAGGTAAACGCGGGCTCATGGAAAAAATATGACGACGGCAATTTTTACAACTATCGCGCTCTTGCCGACGAGCTTATCCCATACGTTAAAAAGATGGGCTATACTCACATCGAGTTCATGCCTCTTACAGAGTTCCCGTTTGACGGAAGTTGGGGCTATCAGGTAACGGGCTACTATGCCGCCACATCGCGTTACGGCGAGCCAAAAGATCTTATGTATTTTGTTGACCGCGCTCACCAGGAGGGCATAGGCGTTATCCTTGACTGGGTACCCGCTCACTTCCCCAAGGACGCTCACGGGACTGGAGAATAGGCGAGCATAAGGAGTGGGGAACCTACATCTTCAACTACGGCAGATACGAGGTTACAAGCTTCCTTATTTCATCGGCTATGTTCTGGCTCGATATGTATCACATCGACGGTATCCGCGTTGACGCAGTTGCCTCAATGCTTTATCTCGACTACAACCGCAAGGACGGCGAGTGGATCGCCAACGCCTACGGCGGCAGAGAGAACCTTGTAGCCGTTGACTTCCTCCAGAAGCTCAACAACGTCTGCCATATGTTCCATCCCGAGGTAATGATGATCGCCGAGGAAAGCACCGCTTGGCCTAACGTTACCCGTTATCCCATCGAAGGTCTCGGCTTGGGCTTTGACTACAAGTGGAACATGGGCTGGATGAACGACATGCTCTCTTACATCTCGCTCGATCCGCTGTGGAGAAATTATCATCACGACACCCTTACCTTCAGCATGGTTTACGCGTTCTCCGAGAACTTTATGCTGCCTATC
>ONCY01000127.1 GCA_900316435.1 uncultured Eubacteriales bacterium
AATTTTCAACGATATCGAGATCATCAAAAATTCCCTGAGGTAATCGGGCGATACCCAAAGCGAGAAGAAGTTGAGCGGGCTTGCCAGATAGTATGACATCAGTGCGAAATAGTTTGTGCCCGAGCCTACCGACCAAGTCCAGAACAATCCCTCGTTATTTTGCATCTTGTCCTGGAAATCGACCATGAACGGGTAATACTGGTGCCACTGGTCTGTAACCATCACCTGCTTGTCCGCGTTGCCCAGCGGCGAAACGTTCATCATTCCGAACGCCATAAGCATAAGCGCAAGAGGAATAAGGAACGCAAGCCATACATATATGTTCCGCGAACCGAACGCTAAAACCGCCTTGCCGAACGGCTGCTGCGGCACGCGCTCGGGCTTTATGCCCTGTTTCCTCTCCGCGTTAATCGTTAGCGCGCGCGTAACGTACTTTTCCAGACAATTTGATACAAGGAAAAGCAAAAGGGAAGTAAGCGCAAAAAGTGCTATATTCCACTTGCTTGCCCCTGTAAGTATAACAATAAGCGATGAGGATATAAAAAACAGCAGAACGGGAGCAAAAAGAATAATGCGGCTCAGCCTGCGGGATTTAGCGCATATTGCGCAAACTTTTCCGTGCATGGCGTCTTTTAGTTCCGCCTCGCTGTGTACCGCTCCGCAGTATATACATATTTTATATTGTACCACGTTTTTCCGCTGAGGTAAACAAAAATTTTATGAATTTTTTTAAAATTTGTAAAAAAGCTTGGACTTTTTTCTATTATTTGTTATAATGATAGCCAAGGTGATAAATGTGACTGACAGAAAAACAATTGATTTGGTCGTTCCCTGTTTTAATGAGGAAGAAGGTCTTGAAAATTTCGTCCTCGAAACGAACAAGGTCATCGACACCCTGCCGGACTACAGCTTCCGCTATATTCTGGTAAACGACGGCAGCCGCGACAAAACATATCTTGTAATGAAGCAGCTTGCCGCGCGGTTCTCAAACATTAAATATATCTCATTCTCGCGCAATTTTGGCAAGGAAGCCGCTATGTACGCGGGCTTGCAGCATACGACCGCCGACTATGTCGTTGTAATGGACGCCGATTTGCAGCACCCGCCCGCGGTTTTTCCCCAGATGCTTGAGGCTATGGAGGAAGGCTACGACTGCTGCGCCACAAAGCGCGACGAGCGCGAGGGCGAAAGCTTTTTCCGCGGCGCTTTTTCAAAGCTGTTTTTTAAGCTGAGCAATAAGCTGACCGACGTCAAGAACCCCTACGGCGCAATGGACTACCGCATGATGACGCGCCAGATGGTGGATTCGATCCTTGAGCTCAGCGAAGTCCAGCGCTTTTCAAAGGGCATCTTCTCCTGGGTAGGCTTCAATACAAAGTGGATCTCATTCAAAACCGTTGACCGTCAGCTCGGAAATACCTCATGGAAGTTCTCATCGCTGTTTAAGTACGCTGTTGACGGCATAACCTGCTTTTCGGTGGCTCCCCTGCGCTTTACGGCTGTTATGGGCGCGGTGATTTTTTTTATTTCGCTTATATACATTATAATCACGCTGATTCAGACGCTGTTTTTCGGAATCACCACACCGGGCTATGTAACAACCCTGTGCGCGGTTCTGTTTCTGGGAGGCATTACCGAAATGTCGATCGGCATTTTGGGCGAGTACATCGGCAAAATCTACATGGAAGCAAAGGACAGACCTATTTATATAACAAAGTTCTCAAACTTTGAGGACGAGAACAACGAGGAGCAGGATGGATAAAATAAAATCATTTTTCGATATTAAATTCTTAAAATTCTTATTGGTGGGCGTTTTGAATACGCTCATCGGCGAGGGAATCGTGCTGCTGCTTACCCAGCCAATCGGCTGGAAGAACTTTAGCTGGGGCCCGGGAGCCGCGGCATTTGTCGGCACGGTAATAGGCAGCATTGTAAGCTACTTTCTCAACAAATATTTCACCTTTAAAAACAAGGAAAAGGGCTTAAAGCCGGCTATCCGCTTTACTATAAACATCGCCGCGTGCCTGCTGATAAGAGTTCTTGTAGCCACGGGCGTAAGCGAGCTTTGCAAGGCAACTGAGTTTACAATGTTCGGCATGGACGTAAATACCTTTGCGGGTTACCTGAGTTGGGCTGTAGGCGCGTGCGTGTTCGTAGCCTGCAATTACGTAGGCCAGCGCTTCTTCGCGTTTAAGGAGAAGAAGTAGGTTATTTCAACACTCCAAACTAACCACTGACAACTAAAAAAGCTGCTGTAGTGACTCAACATCACTGACAGCAGCATTTTTTATTATCTCAAACCAAGCTCAGTGCTTGCTTGAAAGGCTGAATTTTGACTCTGTTCCATGAACCAGCTTTACAAAGTTGGGGTAATGGCGCACTATGACCAGCGCCGCCGCCGCAACAGCCAAAACCTCTACCCATGCGTTTGAGTAGCCCAGATAGAACAGCGAAATCGGGCAGCTGAAAGCAGCCGTGCAGGACGCTACGGACATGTATTTCAGCGTAAAGAGCAGCAGGAAGAAAATAGCCATTGCAATAAGCGTCATGCGCCAGTCTACAAACCAGATCGTAGCAAAGCCCGCGATAAACGCCTTGCCGCCCTTAAAGCCGTACCAAACCGGGAAGCAGTGGCCGAGCATACAGAAAATACCCGAAAACTGAGCGCCGAACTGCCACATGTCGAACTCAAAGCTCATATAGACAGCCGAAAGGAACACCGGCAGCGCGGTTTTAAGAATATCGATCAGAAGAACCGCCCAAGCAGCCGCGTTTAGCCCGTAAACGCGCTTAAAGTTGGTAAAGCCCGGGTTATTGCTGCCCGACTTGCGGATATCCTCGTGATAAATCAGCTTTGACATTATTATAGCGCCGTTTACGCCGCCCGCAACATAAGAGAGCAGAGCGATAACCAGCAAAATGCCGCCCATAATCATACCGTAAACCTCTCAATACTTTTGCCGTATGAGAACAGACCGATAGCGTCGGCGCCGATAGAGGCTCCGATAATTGGTCCGATGTAGGTGATGTAGGTGTTAGCGCCGGGAATTGCTTCTTTGATCATCTCGGCAACGTCCCTTGCCTCGTCCTCACAATCGGCATGTGTGATGTAAATTGTAGGATTGTCAATGCCCTCGACCGCCTCGGCAGTAAGAGCTACGATCTCTTTAAGTGAATTAAGTCTGCCTTTTGCCTTTTTGATGGGCGTATTGTTGCCGACCTTGTCGGAAATAATTATCGGCTTAACGCCAAGCAGGTTTCCGAAGAACGCCGATGAACCCGTAACACGGCCCGCCGCCTTAAGCGCGTTGAGGTTGTGAACGGTTACAAACTGATTGACGTTGTTGCGGATAGGAAGAATAGCCGACTCGATTTCCTTAGCGGACTTGCCTTCATCTCTGAGAGACGCCGCCTTTATAGCGATAATGCCCTCGCCGATGCAGGCGTTGATTGAGTCTACGCAGCAAATAACCGCGCCGGGGAAATCCTTAAGGATATTTTCCGCCTCAACCTTGCCGACGTTTACCGAGCCCGAAAGCTTGCTTGAACAGGCGATGTAAACAATGTCGTTGCCCTTTTCAAGCTCAGCCCTGAAATACTTTTGAAACTCGGAAGGAGGCACCATTGTGGTCGTTACGCGCTCGCCGTTTCTGATTGAATCATACAGCTCCTTGGGGCTGTAGAACTCCCAGTCAAGACTTGCGGGTGTTTCCTTTCCGTCCTTTACGGTGTTCATCATCATGTAGTCGATACCGTATTTCTCGCGCAGCTCCTTTGGAAGGTCAGAGCAGGAATCGGTAACAATCTTTACAGGTCTCATGGCAATTCTCCTATTCTAAAATAATAATATAATCGTAAATCGGCTGGCCGCCGTCAATCATAACAATCT
>ONCY01000126.1 GCA_900316435.1 uncultured Eubacteriales bacterium
CATAAAACATAAACAAACGCTACGATTTTATTTTCAATCGTAGCGTTTAGTTTTTTTCCTATTCGATTTTTAATTTTTCCGTTAAGAGCCTCACGCTTTCACGCCTTGCTCTGTTTTTATGGTTTTTATGTTACATGATTTTGAAGTTTATCAAAGCTCGGTACAGAACTCAACCTTTTTGCCTTCAAGAATGAGGTTTGTGGTTCTTACGGCGCACATTTTTCCGCACATTGAGCAGGTGTGACGGTCGGCAGGAGGAGTGCTTTCAAAGTAAGCTCTCGCCTTTTCTTCGTCGAGCGCAACCTTGAACATCTCTTCCCAATCGACCTTGTGACGAGCCGCCGCCATAGCGTCGTCGCGTTCTCTTGCGTGAGGAACACCCTTTGCGATGTCCGCGGCGTGCGCGGCGATACGGCTTGCAATTATTCCCTCCTTAACATCGTTGAGGTCGGGAAGTCTGAGGTGCTCTGCCGGAGTTACATAGCAGAGGAAATCTGCTCCGCTTGCAGCTGCGATCGCTCCGCCTATGGCAGAGGTGATGTGGTCATAACCGGGGGCTATATCGGTCACAAGCGGTCCGAGCACATAGAACGGAGCGTTGTGGCAAATCCTTTTTTCAAGCTTCATATTAGCTTCAATTTCGTTCATAGCCATGTGTCCGGGACCTTCTACCATGACCTGAACGTCCTTAGCCCAGGCTCTCTCGGTGAGTGCTCCAAGCTCGATAAGCTCTGAAATCTGTCCTGCGTCGGTGCTGTCGTCAATGCAGCCCGGTCTGAGCGCGTCACCGAGGCTGATGGTTACGTCAAACTCGCGCAGTATTTCAAGAACTTCATCATAAAATTCATAGAACGGGTTTTCGTTGCCCGTCATCATCATCCACGCAAAAAGGAGCGAGCCGCCGCGTGAAACAATGTTCATCTTGCGTTTATCGCGCATAAACGCTTCAACCGCTCTGCGGTTTATGCCTGCGTGAATTGTCATGAAGTCAACGCCTTCCTCGGCATGAGCGCGTACAACCTTGAGAAAATCCTTTGCGCTTATTTCAAGCAAATCCTTTTCAAGATAACCGATAGCGTCATACATAGGAACAGTGCCTATCATAGCAGGCGATTTTTCAATTAGCTCCTGACGGAAGGTGTTGGTCTTGCCGTAGTTGCTTAAATCCATAATAGCTTCGGCTCCGAATTTAAGCGCCATGTCAACCTTTTGCATTTCAACGGTGTAATCCTTGCAGTCGCCCGAGATGCCGAGGTTAACATTGATTTTTGTGCGCAGTCCCATTCCTATACCTTCGGGTGAGATGTTCTTGTGATTAATGTTGCAGGGAATCGCGACAACGCCTTTTGCGACAGATTCGCGGAGCTTTTCGGGATCCATATATTCCTTTTCCGCAACAATTTTCATTTCGGGCGTGATAATGCCTTTTTTAGCGGCTTCCATCTGTGTTTTGTATTCTCTCATTTTTAAACTTTCCTTTCAGTCAGATAATTAAAGTACACCTCTAAGCAAATTTACTGTTAAGGTCAAACGCGTGGTTCATCGGTCCGCTTCCCCTGCCCAGATTCAGCATTGCGGCAAGCGCGCCCGAGATATATTCCTTTGACCTTTGCACAGCTGTTTCAAGGTCATAGCCTTTGGCAAGATTTGAAGCTATGGCGCTTGAAAGAGTGCAGCCTGTTCCGTGTGTGTTGGGATTATTGATCCTTTTGCCCTCAAACCATTTGAAGCTGCCGTTTGAGTACAAAAGATCGTTAGCGTCGTTTATGCTGTGACCTCCCTTTAACAGCACTGCGCAGTTGTATTTATCCCCTATTGCCTTGGCAGCGTTTTCCATTTCTTCCGGGGTTTCGATTGCAAGTCCGCTGAGGACCCGAGCCTCGGGAATGTTGGGAGTTACAACCGCCGCAAGCGGCAAAAGCTCCTTAGCAAGAGTTGAAACCGCTTCGGTCTGCATCAGTTTTGCTTCGCTGGTTGAAACCATAACGGGATCAACAACAATGTTTTTTGCGTTGTAAAACCGCAGTCTGTCAGCAATTACGCGGATCAACCCGGAGCTTGAAACCATTCCGATTTTAACAGCGTCGGGGAAAATGTCGGTAAATACCGCGTCAAGCTGCTGTTTTAAGAATTCGGGAGTTGCTTCCTGAATAGCTGTTACGCCGGTGGTGTTTTGAGCTGTAAGCGCCGTAACCGCGCTCATGGCGTAAACACCGTTAACAGTCATCGTTTTTATATCTGCCTGAATACCGGCGCCTCCGCAGGAATCGCTTCCCGCGATTGATAATGCTGTTTTCATGTGATACCTCTTTTGCATTATTTTTATTGAGCGGCAAAGAGTGGTGCCCCCGGTTTACCGCTTTTTATTATTTTTCGGCGACAGCTTTTGCTTTTTCTTTAAGCTGTTGTGCCGCCGTTTTTATATCGTCAGCAGAGAAAAGTGCTGATACAACAGCAATTCCGCTGATTTTATTACATTTTATTTGTTCAATGTTTTTAAGATTTATTCCGCCGATCGCCACCGAAGGGATACTAACCGACGAGGCAATTTGGTTAAGCTGTTCGTTTGTAATCCGGACAGCATTTTGTTTGGTGGAAGAAGGAAAAACAGCGCCAATTCCGAGGTAGTCCGCACCCTCGCGCTCGGCTTTTTGCGCCTGTTCAACGGTCTTTGCCGTCGCTCCGATTATAAAGCCTTCCCCTGTCTGTCTGCGAATTTCGCTGACAGGTATATCCTCGATTCCCACATGTATACCGTCCGCCCCGCTTTTGAGCGCTACAGCAAGGTTATCGTTAATTATCAAAGGCACTCCGCGACTTTCGCACAGTTCTTTAAGCATGATTGCCTCTGAGATAAATTCCTCATCGCCGAGGTTCTTTTCCCTGAGCTGAACCATTGTTACGCCGCCTTCAAGTGCTTGCCTTACCTGTTCATATAAAACGCCGAAGTCCGCACTTTTTCTGTCGGTTACGGCGTATAATAACAGATCATCTTTGCTAAAACTCATAGTTTACTCCGTAAATTGTTTAATATAAAGTTTAGGGTTTTCGCAAGTCATAAAACCGCTCATTACACACGCGCCCTTTGCTCCTGCTTTTATAACGTCGCTGTAATTAAGCGGGCTTATTCCGCCGAGTGCATAAACAGGAATGTTAACGTTGCGGCAGACCTCCCTTAAAAAGTCAGTCCCCTTCCCTTTTAAGCCTTTTTTGCAGTCGGTTTCATAAATATTGCTTGCGGTTATGTAAGTACAACCGAGCTTTTCGGCTTCCTTTGCCTCGCTGACCGTGTGACAGGACGCGCCGAGCGTTTGAAAAAAAGACCTTTCGTCCTTATCCATTGCGCGCAGGATCTGCATGGGAACGTGGATACTGTTTATGTTCAATTCAAGAGCGGATTTTTTAAAGCTGTGCAAAATAAGCTTCGTGTTGTTCTTAAAACAG
>ONCY01000122.1 GCA_900316435.1 uncultured Eubacteriales bacterium
AATTCAAAAGGTGTCATTTCGTGTCATTTTGTGTGTTTTATGAACGAAATGGCACCGCAATTAATTAATAATGAAAACGGAGGTGGGCAAATGTTTTCCGGAATGTCAAATCACTCGGTTGATTCAAAGGGCAGGATCGTTTTGCCCGCCAAGTTCAGAGAAGAGCTGGGTGAAAGCTTTTATTTAGCGCGCGGTTTCGGAAACCCCTGTGTTCAGGCTATGTCAAAGGAGCATTTTAAGGCTTTATCCGAAAGAATATCCGAGCTTCCGGCCAACAAGGCGATGGCGCTTCAGTACAGCTTTACCGCTTCGGCTGTTGAGGTTACGCCGAACGCCTCAGGCAGGGTTATGATACCCCAGACAATGCGCGACTACGCCGGAATTGTGGACGACGCGCTTGTAATCGGATTGAACAACCGAATTGAAATCTGGAGCGGTAAAAAGTTTGAAGAGTTTATGGACTCTCAGAAGGATGTTATCGCCGAGGCTCTTACGATTCTTCGACTGTAGGAGGACGAAATGGATTTTTCGCATATTCCAGTCCTTCTAAGTGAAACTATCGAAGGACTTGATATAAAGGAAAACGGTATCTATGTTGACGGTACCGCGGGCGGCGGCGGACACAGCGCGGAAATCCTAAAAAGACTTACAACGGGCAGGCTGATTTCAATAGACCAGGATCCCGACGCCATATCAACGCTGACCCAAAGGTTCAAGAACGTTGAAAACTCAATTATTATAAAAGGCAATTTCGGCAATATGAAGGATTTGCTTGAGCTTAGAGGATTGCGCAGGGTAGACGGCGTTCTGCTTGACATAGGCGTTTCGTCGCATCAGCTCGACACAGCTTCAAGAGGCTTTTCCTTCCACGAGGACGCCCCTCTTGACATGAGGATGAGCCAAAGCGGCGTCACTGCCGAGGAGCTTGTAAATACGCTTCCTTACGAGGAGCTCCGGAAAATAATATACGAGTACGGAGAGGAGCGCTTTGCCCCCACGATAGCGAAGGGAATTATAGCCGCAAGAGAGCAGGAGCCCATTACAACCACCCTGCAGCTTGCCGAGATAGTAAAGGCGAACGTGCCGCAGAAGGTGCGCCGCGACGGTCATCCGGCTCGAAAGACCTTTCAGGCTATCCGCATAGCGGTAAACGACGAGCTGAATGTGCTCGGTCGGGGACTTGACGACGCTTTTAAGCTGCTCGGAAAAGGCGGAAGGCTTGCCGTGATAACCTTCCATTCGCTTGAAGACAGGATAGTAAAGCAGAAAATGGCAGGTTGGTGTCAGGGCTGTACATGCCCGAAAGATTTTCCCGTTTGTGTGTGCGGGAACAAGCCGAAAGCAAGATTAGTCAACAAAAAACCTGTTTGTGCAAATGAAACAGAATTGGCTAATAACCCCAGAGCAAGGAGTGCAAAGTTGAGAATTTGCGAAAAAATTTAAAAAATTTCCTCTCAGCTATGGACAAAAGCCGTTAATTGTAGTAAAATTATAACAAAGTTGTAAAGAATATTACAACCACAAGAACTGGTGTGTAAAGCATTTGTTACAACTAAATGTGCTAAATAATGCGATTTTTCCGTAAAACCCCATAGATTCGGGCGGTTACGGCGGAAAGAAATTGTTAAAATTTTGAAACTTTTTTACTTATTGGAAAAATAAGTTATCTCAAGTGTGTTTTATGAGAATTTTTCGATAGATATATGGAAAGGCACAAGGTGCATAATATGGCATTAGCAAATCAAACTGCTGCTTATGATTTGAGCCTGTTCGATGATGAGCTCAATTATTCCAGCGCAGCGCCCAAGCGTCGCCACGACGACGAGGAGCAAAAGCGCGGGAAAAAGAAGCAGAATCACCGCAACAAAGTAGTCAAGCTACCCGAAGAGGAGCTGATGAAAAACAGGCGCCGCAAGCACAACCCCATCAAGCTTGCTTTGGGCGGAGTCAGCGCGGCTATAGTAGTTTTTGTAATCAGCGTTATTATTGTAGGACAGGTTCAGCTCACCGAGCTTAACCAAAAGATCATCTCGGCTAAGGATACGCTTGCCGATACCGAAAGCATTTACATACAAAATCAAATGAAGGTAGAAACCAATCTCTCAAACGCGGAAATTGAAAAGTACGCTACAGAGGTGCTTGGCATGACCAAGGCTTCCAACGCTCAAAAGGAATTTGTAGCTCTGGAAAGCAGCGATAAGGCTGAGGTTTCCGCTCAGAAGGACGGAAATATCTTTACACGCTTTTTTGAATCTTTAGCAAATCTTTGGTCATAACATTCATTGCGGTAAAATAAATATATAGTAGGGAATGAGAGTTAAGACTATGTCTTGACTCTTTTTCAGTGTTATCGAAAAAACAGGCAGAAGTATTATCGAAAAAACAGGCAAAAACATTGAAAAAGCCTGAATAATCTGGTATAATTAATAGATTGAAACATACGCGAAAGCGTGAAAGGAGGATGTTTGTTTGGCAGAGAATAAAACGCCTATCAAAAAGACATCCAATCAAGAAAAAAAACGCGCGCAGAAGGGGCCTAATCAGCGGCTTCGTCAGCGCTCGGCAATAATAATTATGTTTATTTTGGTTTTGGGCTTCGGCACAACTCTTTTACGTCTTGCGATGCTTACCGTATTTCAGGGCAGCAATTTGCAGGAGCGCGCCGTTGATCAGCAGCTTGCCGATACAACGCTTACAGCCAAGCGCGGAACCATTTATGACGCCAACGGAAATGTACTCGCAGAGAGCGCCTCTGTATGGCAGGTTGTTATGGCTCCTATCAATTTCAAAAACGATGAACAGCGCGCCGCGGCGGCAAAGGGATTGTCGGAAATCCTCGGCATGGAGTACGACAACGTTCTTGAAAAGACAAAGGGCAAAAGCTATTATACCGTAGTTAAGCGCAAAATTGAGGTTGAGCAGCGCGACAAGGTGCTGGAGTTTATTAGCAAGCTGTCTAAAGACTATGATTGCGACGGTGTAATCACCCTGCTCGACGACTACAAAAGATACTATCCTCACAACGATTTGGCGTCCTGCGTTATCGGCTTTGCTGGCGCTGATGAACAAGGTCTTGAGGGCGTAGAGTACGAATACGATAAATATCTTGCGGGCACGCCCGGAAGAATTGTAACCGCGCAGAACGCACTCGGAAACGACATGCCGTTTTCATATGAACAGAATATCGCTTCCAAGGACGGCAACAACGTATATCTGACAATCGACCAGAATATCCAGGCGATCTGTGAAAAATACATGGCTCAGGGCTTAACCGAGCACAATGTTCTGAACAAGGGCGTCTGCATAGCTATGGACGTTAATACGGGAGCAATAAAGGCAATGGTTGTATCTCCCGGCTATAACCTCAACGATCCATACAAGCTTTCTCCCGAGGCGCAGGCGGCTGTTGACGCTCTGCCCGAAAAAGAGCAGTCAAAGGCTGAGGGCGAGGCGCTTTCGGCAATGTGGCGTAACAAAGCGGTTGCCGACACCTACATGCCCGGTTCCGTATTCAAGATGTGCACCGCCTCAATGGCTCTTGAGGAGGGCAAGGTTACCGACAGCAGTACGTTTGTCTGCGGCGGCTCAATGGTAGTCGGAGATAAAACGATTCACTGCCACGCGCTGGGCGGCCACGGCGGCCAGACCTTTGTGCAGGCGGTTTGCAACTCCTGCAACCCGGCGTTTATTCAGATTGGC
>ONCY01000121.1 GCA_900316435.1 uncultured Eubacteriales bacterium
AATGTCAAAGGCGGAAACAAAGGCTCGCATCTCAGAGCTTACCGAGGACTTTGAGCTGGGTGAAATATTAAACCGCAAATACGACAGGCTCAGCGGCGGCCAGAAGCGCCGCGTAGACATAGCGAGAGCTCTGCTTAACCGCCCGAAGATTCTTTTCCTCGATGAACCCACAACAGGCCTTGACCCCATGACGCGCGTTAAGGTGTGGGAGACAATTGACAAGCTTAGGGAGGAGACGGGACTTACGGTTTTCCTTACGACCCACTACATGGAGGAAACCGCTCAGTGCGATAAGGTGGTAATTATCGACTCGGGCAAAATCGCGGTGGCAGGAACGCCTCACAGCCTTAAGGAGCAGTACGCGGGCAACCGCATGCTATGGTACACTCCTCAAAGTGAGGCTGCCGAAAAAATCCTCAGCGACAACGGGCTTGAATTTGATTATCACCTCGACTGCTACAAAATAGCCCTTGAAAGCAGCAAGCAGGCGGCAGAGCTTATTAAAAAATACGATGAAATCAGCGACTTTGAGTTTGTAAAGGGCAACATGGACGACGTATTTTTGACTGTAACGGGAAAGAGATTAGGTGACTGATATGACTGCAAAAAAGGAACTTCGCGCCTTTAAGGGCATGACAATACGCAACATGAAGGTATACGGCAAGGACAAAATCTCGCTGCTGCTGTCAATGCTGACGCAGCTTATAGTGCTGGGACTGTTTGTGCTGTTTTTGAAAGGCAACTATGTAGACGTTATCAATCAGGAGCTGGGCGACCTTAAAGGGCTGCTCTCAAAGGACGACATCGAGGCAATCGTTAATTCATGGCTTGTAGCGGGCGTTGTGGGTACCTCGGTTGTAACCGCCGCTCTCAACGCGCTTTCGGTCATGGTCCACGACAAAATGGATCGTATCGACTACGACTACACTGCGGCGGCGGTAAAGAGCAGAACCGTTGTGTTGTCATACTTTACGGGCGCAATGCTCAGCGCCGTAGTGACAAGCTCTATACTTCTTACGGCCGGCCTCGGCTATCTGGCGGTAAGCGGCTCATTCCTGCTCAGCGCTTTTGATATTATAATGCTCTACGGAATTGTGGTGCTCGGTTCCGTTTCATCCACAGCGGTGCTTATGCTGTTTATCTCCTTCTTCAAAAAGGATTCAAGCTTTTCGGCATTCGACATTCTTATTTCGGTAGCGATCGGCTTTGTTGTGGGCGCGTACATGCCCGTCGGCCAGTTCAGCCAGAGTGTCCAGACCGTTGTAAACCTAGTGCCCGGCGCGCACATTACGGCGCTGCTCCGCAACGTTCTTATGCAGCCCGCAATCAATCACGCCGACAGCGTTATCGGCGGCGCCGACAACCACGCCTTCGCAAAAACGCTTGACGATCTGTTCTCCATGAAGCTGCATGTGTTCAACGGCAGCCACGGCACAAGCTTTATGATTATCTACTCACTTGCGGCAATCGCGCTGTTCTTGGTACTCAACATTCTGATTTTCCGCGTAGCCGCAAAAAAAGCCCACAATTCTTAATACAACGCAATCAGCGGACAGCCCGAACAAAACGGCGCTGTCCGCGTTTTTTAGTTTGTCATTTGCGATTGAGTGCAGTGTCACGTTGCTAAATTGCTCAAACCTATTGAATTATCCTCTGTAAAATGTTACAATAAATACAAGCATATATCCCAAAATATATAAAAAGGGGACAATCGAAATGAAAGTGAAGATCATATCCGACAGCACCTGCGACCTTTCGCCGGAGCTGGTGGAAAAATACGACATAGCAATCGTGCCGCTCTATGTGCTTATGGGCGACAGCACCCGCAAGGACGGCCTTGCGGTCAAGCCCGAGGATATTTACGAGCATGTAAGCCGCACGGGCAAGCTGCCCTCGACCTCGGCGCCGAATTTCGGCGACTTTACGGATGAATTCAAAAAGTGGCGCGATGAGGGCTATGAAATAGTGCATTTCAATATCAGCAGCGATTTTTCAAGCTCCTGCCAGAATGCTATGGCCGCGGCCGCCGACATGGACGGCGTTTATGTGGTCGATACCCGCAACCTCTCAACAGGCTCGGGGCTTGTTGTACTCAGGGGAGCCGAGCTCGCCATGCAGGGCAAATCAGCTGCCGAGATCAAGCTTGAGTGCGAAAAAATGACAAGCAAGGTCGAGGCTAGCTTTGTCGTGGACAGCATCGACTACCTTCACAAAGGCGGACGCTGCTCGTCGGTAGCGGCTCTGGGCGCCAATCTTCTGAAGCTTAAGCCGCTTATCGAGGTTATCGACGGCAAAATGAAAGCCGGCAAAAAATACCGCGGCAACATCGACAAAGTGATCATCAACTATGTTACCGACAAGCTCAAAGGCAGAAGCGACATCGACAAAAAGCGCATTTTCATTACCCACACAAAATGCAACCCCACGGTCGTTCAGCAGGTGCGCGGCAAAATCAACGAGCTGTGCCCCGGCTTTGAGGAGATCCTCGAAACTACGGCGGGCTGCACCATCACAAGTCACTGCGGCCCCGGCACGCTGGGGATACTTTTCGTAAGGAAATAAAGGAGGTTACTATGGCTGACAATACCCCGAAATATCTCAGAAATCAAATGATGTATCAGGTGTTTGTACGCAATTTCAGCGAGGAGGGCACCTTCAAAAAGGTTGAGGAGGAACTCGACAGAATAAAGGCGCTCGGCACCGACATAGTTTGGCTAATGCCCATTCACCCGATCGGAAAGGCTCAGCGCAAGGGCACCCTCGGCTCGCCTTACGCCATCAGCGATTACCGCGCCGTAAACCCGGAGTTCGGCACGCTTGACGATTTTATTTCGTTCACAAAAGCCGTTCACGACAGGGAAATGAAGTGCATTATTGACGTGGTCTATAATCACACCTCGCCCGATTCGGTGCTGAGTAAGGAGCACCCCGAGTGGTTTTTCCACAAGAGCGACGGCTCTTTTGGCAACAGGGTAGGGGACTGGAGCGATATTATTGACCTTGATTATTCTAATAGAGAATTATGGAGATACCAGATCGACACGCTCAAATACTGGGCGCAGTGGGTAGACGGCTTCCGCTGCGACGTAGCGCCGCTCATTCCGATAGCTTTCTGGGAGCAGGCGCGCGCCGAGGTTGAGCAGGTTCGTCAGGGAGCAATTTGGCTGAGCGAATCGGTTGAGCCGAATTTTATAATGTATCTGCGCTCTCAAGGTATGGTGGCGCACTCCGACTGCGAGATATACCGCGCCTTTGATTTAAGCTACGACTACGACTGCTACGAGGAGTTCAAGGATTATCTGTATGGAAGGGGCAGCCTGAAGGATTATGTTGGCGCTATCAGTCGTCAGGAGTATATCTATCCTGACAACTACGTTAAGCTGCGCTTTTTGGAGAACCACGACCAGACGCGCGCAAGGTTCTTCATTCCCAATATAAATGTGCTGAAAAGCATGACGGCATTCATGTTCTTCCAAAAGGGCATGGCGCTTGTATATAACGGACAGGAAAAAGCGGTGTCGCACCTGCCGAGCCTGTTTGACGAGGATACCGTTGATTGGAACGGCGAGGAAACCGTCGATTTAAGCGGATATATAGCAAAGCTTGCGCAGATTAAGCGAGATGATATATTCACCGACAGCGTGTATAAGGTCAGCGCGTTCGGCGAAAAGGCACTTGTTGCAAGCCATGAAAAGGACGGTAAAAAGGCTGTAGGCGTGTTCCCGCTTGATAATAAGACAGAGTTTATCCCCGTTGATTTGCCCGACGGCGTTTATACAAACCTTATCGACGACAG
>ONCY01000119.1 GCA_900316435.1 uncultured Eubacteriales bacterium
ATAATGCTGAGAAGCATCTACCATTGGGCAGGCATTATTCTAATCGAGAATTAACAGCGATAGTTGAGAATAAGAATATGAATTTTTAGAGGTTACCTATATAATAATAAGAAAAGATCGAGATGGAGGAGAACAGATGAGTAAACCCTTAAAAGTATGGCTTGTCAAGGAAGGAGAAGCCCTGCCTACCGATGAAGGTCAGCAGCGCTTGCTGCGCATGGGTCTGATTGCCGAGGAATTTGACAAGGCGGGCGCCGATATTCTGTGGTACGCCTCAACCTTTGATCATAATTTAAAGAAGTTCCGCTTCGATCACACTGTCAGTCTGCCGGTAAATGACCACTACTCGATCCACCTTCTGCACGGCAGGAATTATACAAAGAACCTTTCCTACGGACGCATCATGCATTATCGCGACGAAAGGAAGCAGTTCGGCAAGCTGATGGAAATAAAGGAAAAGCCCGACGTTATTGTTGCGGCAATGCCCAACATCGACCTTGCGCTGGCAGCGGTCAAGTACGGCAAAAAGCACAACGTGCCCGTTTTTGTAGACGTGCGCGACCTATGGCCGGAGCTTTACGAGAATTATTTTCCCAAGATGAAAAAGCTGGTGCATGTGGCTATCACTCCCTTTAAGCGTCAGCTTGCCTATACTCTTAAAAACGCGACGGGTATTTTTGCCACCAGTGAAAAGTTCCTTGACTGGGCGCTTTCATACGCCGACCGCGAGAAAAACGAAAACGATAATTATTATTATGTATCCTATCCCGACACCGACGTTGAGCTGGAGGATAAAGATTTTCAGTTCTGGTACGATAAAGGACTGTCAAAGGACGACACAATCTGCTGCTTCTTCGGTCAGTTCGGTCACGCGGTTGAATTGGAACCCGTTATGTACGCCGCGCTTGAAACCGCCAAGAAGAATCCGCATATCAAATATGTTATCTGCGGTATGGGCGAAAAGCTTGAAAGCTACAAGCAGATCCTTAACGGCGCCGAAAACGTGATTTTCCCCGGATGGGTAGACCGCAAGCAAATCTGCGCGCTCGGTCAGCTTTCCAGCGTAGGTCTGCTGTCATACAGAGTCAATAAAAACTTTGAATGGTCAATGCCCAACAAATTCTGCGAGTACCTTGCGCTCGGTCTGAGCGTTATGGTTGCGCCGACAGGCATGATGGCTGATTTGGCGGCAAAGCACAATATAGGTTTTCAGTATAATAATGCCGCTGAGCTGGCGGAAAAGCTTTGTTACCTCGCCGACCATAAAGATGAGGTTGCGGGCATGAAGGTCAGGGCAAGAGCCTTGTATGAAGCGCAGTTTAAGGCTGATGTAGTTTACGGAAAAATGGTTGAGGATATAAGAAGGATCATCGGAAAATAATCCTCTGAGAATCCCTAAAAGGAGATATTGCTATGAAATTCAAGTATGTAGTTGTAGGCGCAGGTCTTGCGGGAATCACCGTTGCCGAGCGGATTGCCACTCAAATGCACGAGAAGGTACTCGTAATAGAGAAGCGCGACCATATCGGCGGCAACGTTTTCGACGAATATAACGACGCCGGCATTCTGGTTCAGATGTACGGACCTCACACGTTTCATACAAACGACAAAGAGGTTTTTGACTATATATGCCAGTACACAAAATGGCATGAGTATCAGCACCGCGTGCTTTCATATGTAAACGGCAATTTTGTTCCCATGCCCATTTCGCTTGAAACGATCAATCAGCTCTACAACATGAATCTGTCCGAGGACGAAATGGACGCGTTCATCGAGAGCCGCAAGGTTAAAATTGACGAGATTAAAACAAGCGAGGATGTTGTTCTGTCGCAGGGCGGCAGGGATATCTACGAAAAGTTCTTTAAATACTTTACCATCAAGCAGTGGGGTGTTGATCCGTCACAGCTTGACAAGTCGGTAATAAGCCGTATTCCGTTCCGCAAAAACAGAGATACCCGATACTTTACCGACCAGTACCAGGGCAACCCCCAGGGCGGCTTTACCCAAATGTGCCGCAATATGCTCAATCACCCCGAAATCAAGGTTATGCTTAACACGGACTACAAAGAGATTATCGGCGACATCGAGTACGAAAAGCTGATTTACACCGGTCCGCTTGACTATTACTTCGATTACAAGCTCGGCGAGCTAAAGTGGCGCAGCATAAAGTTTATTTTTGAAACACACGACTGCGAATCATATCAGCCCACGGCAAGCACCCGCTGGCCGATGGATTACGAATACACAAGGATCACCGAGTTCAAGAAAATGACAGGTCAGAAGAGCGACAAGACGACTATTCTGAAAGAGATTCCCTGCGACGGCGACGAGCCCTTCTACACCTTCCCCACTGCCGAGTGGAAGGCTCTGGCTCAGCAGTACCGCGATATGGCGGCTCAGGAAAATGACGTTATCTTTCTGGGAAGACTTGCCGAATACAAGTATTACGACATGGACGACGTTGTAAGAAGAGCGCTGGATGTATTTGAATCTTTGGTAAAACAATAAACAGCGGAAAAGAGTGTAAAAATGAAGGAATTGGTTTCTGTTGTAATGATCGGGTCTATACCCAAGCCCAGAACATACAAGAGGATTGCGTTTTTAAAGCGCTTTACAAAAATGAATCTCCTGTGCTGGGACAGAGTAAACGAAACTCAGCTCAATGTTGATGAAAACGTAGACTACCCTGTTCACGTAATTAAGCTCAAGGCGGCAAACGACCCGCTTAAAAGAGCTGTTCCGTACGCAAAGTTTTCTAAGCGCGCGCTTAAGATTTTGGAGGAAATCCAGCCCGATTTAATTCAGGTTGAAGGTCTGGATATTCTCAAAATAGCTGACAAATATAAACGCAAAAGCAAGAAAAAGGTTGTTGTGATTTACGAGGTTTCCGATTTGCGCAGACTTATTACCGAGCAGCAAAAGGGCATTGTAAAAAAAGCTGCCCAAAAGTATGTTATCGGACAGGAAAAGAAGCTTTGCAACAGAGCCGATTTAATCATTATGACCTCCGAGATGTTCTACGAAACACATTACAAGGGCATGGTAGACCGCTCCAAGTTTATTTATGTTCCCAATGTGCCCGAGTACAAGGCTTTTGAGAACTACAAAAAATACAGCGGAGACGATTTTGTTATCGGCTGGATCGGCGGAGTAAGATACAAAGAGCAAATGAAGATGATGCTCAACGCGGTGGATGAAATGGACTGCAAAGCGCTTGTAGCGGGATACGAAAAGGAGCCGATTGAAATCAGCCCCCTTTGTGAAAACAATCCGCGCGTAGAGCGAATCGGCAAATACAACTACGACACCTCAGCAGCAGAGCTTTACGGCAAATGCTCAGTTATTTACGCGGTTTACGACGCCACAAAAATAAATGAGCAGATCGCCCTGCCCAACAAGCTTTATGAGGCTGTTTACTGCGAGCTTCCGATTGTTGTGGCAAAGAACACCTATCTGGCAAAGATAGTTGAGGAATGGGACGTAGGTCTTGCGGTTGACTGCAACAATCAGGAAGAAATAATCGAAGCGCTTGAAAAGCTGAGAAGCGACAAGACATTATATCAGCATTTTGTGGAACAGTGCAAAGCGCACAAGGCGGATATCAACCTGGAAAAATACAACAGGCAGCTCAACGCCGAAATTATGAAATGCTTTAATAAATAAAAAAACATTATTCATTAAGAAAAGGACTTGGAAAACCAAGCCCTTTTTTGTTTGTATTATTGATTATAAGAATGTATGCTCGCTTCTTGCGATAACGTCAAGCTGCTGCTCGCGCGTGAGGTCGATAAACTTTACCGCATAGCCTGAAACGCGTATCGTAAAGTTTGCGTACTCGGGCTTTTCGGGGTGCTCCATGCAGTCCTTAAGCTTGTCTACGCCGAACACGTTGACGTTAAGGTGGTGGGCTCCCTGGTCGAAGTAGCCGTCGAGAATGTGCCAGAGGTTATCTACCCTCTCGGGGTCGGTGTGGCCGAGAGCGTTG
>ONCY01000116.1 GCA_900316435.1 uncultured Eubacteriales bacterium
TCACCCGGCGGCGTTCACAGCCACAACACCCACCTTTACGGCATTCTTGAGCTCGCCAAGAAAAAAGGTCTTGAAAACGTTTATATCCACGCTTTTCTCGACGGACGTGACGTTCCTCCGTCAAGCGCAGCAGAGTATGTCGCCGACGCCGTTGCCAAATGCGAAGAAATCGGCGTAGGCAAGATTGCCACTGTAATGGGCAGATACTACGCTATGGACAGAGATAACCGCTGGGAGCGTGTTGAAAAGGCATACGCGGCTTTGGTTTACGGCGAAGGCGTTAAGGCTTCCTGCCCCGTTCAGGCGGTCAGGGACAGCTACGCAAACGGCGTTACCGATGAGTTTGTTATCCCGATCGTCGTTGACGGCGGCGCGACTGTTAAACCAAACGACAGCGTTATCTTCTACAACTTCCGCCCCGACAGAGCGCGTGAAATCACCAGAACCTTTGTCGATCCTGACTTTAAGGGCTTTGAGCGCAAAAAGGGCTTCTTCCCTCTCTACTATGTCTGCATGACTCAGTACGACGCTACAATGCCCAACGTACATATCGCCTTTAAGCCTCAGACGCTCACAAACACCATGGGCGAGTACATTTCAAGTCTGGGCATGAAGCAGCTCAGGATCGCCGAAACCGAGAAGTACGCGCATGTAACCTTCTTCTTCAACGGAGGCGTTGAGAAGGTTTACGACGGCGAGGACAGGATCCTTGTTAAGTCGCCGTCTGTAGCTACCTACGACTTACAGCCCGAGATGAGCGCTTATGAGGTCAAGGATAAGCTGGTTGACGCTATTCACAGCGGAGTTTACGATATGATCATCCTCAACTTCGCCAACTGCGACATGGTTGGTCACACAGGCGTTTTTGAGGCGGCTGTTAAGGCTGTTGAGGCTGTTGACGACTGCGTTGGTCAGGTTGTTTCCGCTATCCGCGAGATGGACGGCGTGGCGCTTATCACCGCAGACCACGGCAACGCCGACAAGATGATCGACGAGAACGGCGAGCCCTTTACTGCTCACACCACTAACCCCGTTCCCTTCTGCGTTATCGGCTATGACTGCAAGCTCCGCGAGGGCGGCGTTTTAGCTGATATTGCTCCAACAATGCTCAAAATCATGAACCTTCCTCAGCCTAAAGAGATGAGCGGAAAAAGCATTATTGTTTAAGTTTGCTTTTTAGTTCTAATAAAGAAATATCGCCTGTCGTACACAAAGTACGGCAGGCGTTTTTGCGGAAACAGAAAAACATCGCTGATATCTAAAACTTAAAACTAATCACTAATCTCCTCAAGCTCGGAAGCCTCTACCTTTCTGAGCTCTTTTTTATTCATCGCGTCGTAAATTGCGGGTATGATATACAGCGTCATTAGCGTTGCGTACAGCAGTCCGCCTATGCAGACTATCGCGAGCGGCTGCATTAATTCGGCTCCCGTGCCGATTCCGAGCGCCATTGCCGACAGACCGAGCACCGTTGTAAGCGCGGTGATGAATATCGGGCGCATACGCGTCTTGCCCGCTTCGACGATTGCCTCGCGGCGCTCCTTACCTTCTTTGCGGAGAATGTTGATATAATCCACAAGCACAATGCCGTTGTTTACAATAATGCCGCACAGCATTACAAAACCGATAAGCGAGATAACGCTTATATCAAAGCCCGTTATCAGTAGTCCGAGGAAACCGCCTGTAAACGCGAGCGGAATTGTAAACATGATGATGAACGGTGACTTAAGGCTCTGGAACTGCGCCACCATGATAAGATAAATCATAATAACGCCTAAAATGAGCATGAGCACAAGCTGCTCCATCGCCTCCATTGTGGACTTATTGCTGCCATCAAAATCAATTGAGAATCCCGCTGGAAGCTCGTAATCCTTAAACAGCTTTTCGGCGCGGCTGTTTACATCGGTCAGAGTGTAGCCGTCCTTAAGCGTTCCCTTTATTGTGAGGTAACGCTTTTGATCCATGCGGTTGATGGTGTCCATAGCCTCGCTCTTTTCAATCGTTGCTACAGATGATAACTTAAGCTTGCTCTCCGCCCCCTGAGGGTCGGTTGCGGTCAGTGTGATAGAGCCTATTTTATCAGCCGTTACAAGCTGTTTTTCATCCTTAACGGTAACAATATCGATTGACTTTCCGTTGTCGGTTTTAAGCGTTGTAGAGGTCTTTTCGCCTGCTACGGCCGCTGCGACCTGAGCAAAGACCTGAGCGGTGGTAAGGTTGTTTTCAGCAGCTTTTGAGCGGTCTATCTTGACCTTTATCTCGGGTGACGTAGCGCCTACGCCGCTGTCAGCTTCGTCAATTCCGTCGAGCTTGCCGAGTTTATCAGCCATGTCCTCGGCAGTCGCCTTAAGCTTTTTGAGGTCGTCGCCGTAAAGGTTTATCTGCACGCTTGAGTCGCCTATCATGGTGCTCATAGAGCTTGTTGAGCCCGCGCCGACGGTGGTTTTGCCGTCGATTTTCGAAAGCTCATCCTCAAGCTTTTTGGCTATGTCCTTGCTGCTCTTTACATAGTCGCTCTTTAGTACGCCGTAAGCCATGAGCGAGCCCGCGTCGTTCTGGGAGCCGGACGGCATAAGCCCCATAAGCCCTGCCGTATTGCCGACCATAACGCCGACGGTTTCAAATTCGTCGTAATCGGACATGATGCCGTTCACCTGCTCCGCGACCTTAACGGTGTCGTCAAAGGTGGTGTTCGGCTTAAGCTGAATTGTAACCTGAATTTCGGTATTGCTTGTTTCGGGCATGAAGCTGAAGCCCCTTGCCATAGCGGCAAATCCGCTGCCGATAAGCAGAGCCACAGCAACAAGAATAGCCACAACCTTAAACCTGAGCACAAAGCGCAGCGATTTATCATATGAGCGGAGGATTATTCCTTCATTCTTTTTCTTGCTCTCCCTTACCTTGCGCAGCATGCGCTGACTCATTGCAGGAACAAGCGTGAGAGCGATAATAAGGCTTGCCGCGAGAGCGTAGGTGATTGTCAGCGCCATATCGACAAAGAGCTGGCGCGTGATGCCCTCTACAAATACAATCGGAGCGAACACGCAGACTGTTGTAAGCGTTGAGGCGGTGATTGCCCCTGCAACCTGACGCGCTCCGTTGAGCGCCGCCTGAACCGCCGAATAGCCTAATCTGCGCAGACGGTAGGTGTTCTCGATAACAACTACCGAGTTGTCTACAAGCATGCCTACGCCTATGGCGAGTCCCGAAAGCGAAATCATGTTAAGGGTGATTCCGCTGAAATACATAAGCACAATCGCGAAAATTACGCTGACAGGAATTGAAACCGCGACAATCACTGTCGGGCGGATATCGCGCAGGAAAATAAGGAGAATGATTATTGCAAGAGCCGCGCCGAGCAAGAGGTTCTGCAAAACGCTGTTGACGACGATCTCGATGTAATCGCCCTGGCTGTACATCGCTGTAAAGCTGAGCCCCTCGTACTCCTTTTCAAGCGCGGAAAGCTCGCTGCTTATGTTGTCGCAGACCGTCGAGGTGGCGATGTTGCTCTGCTTTGAAAAGCTTAGCAGGATGCCGTCGTTTCCGTTGACCTTGGTGTAAATATTCTTGGAGTTGTCCGCCATGAAAACGTCGGCGACGTCGCTGAGGCGGATAACGCCGATTCCGTCGACCTTTGTATCAAACAGTGGAAGCGTTGACAGCTCCTTTTCGTCGGCGAGCTCGTCGCCCACGCGCACAAGGAAGCGGTTGTTGTCCTTGTCGGTTACATATCCCGCGGGCATTGAAAAGTTTTGAGCCGCGAGTATTTTTGAAACCGTGTCAAGGGTGATAAGAGTGTTGGGGTCCGCCTTCTTTTTAGCCTCGTCCTTTTTATCGTTTAAGTCGGAAATCGACTTTTCCAAGTCCGATTTTGCCGTTGAAAGCTGAGTGGAAGCGGCAGTCAGCTGAGCCTGCTGAGCGACTAAATTCGACATTGCGCCCGACATTTTGAAGTCGGCGCTCGACTTCTGCTGAGCGATTGTGGCAAGCGCGCCGTTTACCGTAACGGTGTTGTCGTCAAGCCCTTTGAGCGCGGTGTCGATCTGCAAAATTCCGCTGTTTAGCTGCCCTATTCTGTCGCTTATTTCCTTAAGCGTGCCGTCAAGCAGAGATGACTCTGCTATTGAGCTGTCAAGGCGCTTGATAGCGGAATCGAGCTCGGCTACCGATATTGAAAGCTGCTCCTTTGTTATGCCGAGCGGCTCAAGGCGGTTCTCGATCGACTTAATAACCCCGTTGAGCCTCTCGCGCTCCTCATCTGAAATATCGGGCACTGAAAGCCCGTTAAGAGCGGAAAGATATTCTTCGTTTAAAGAATTAAGCGCGCTTAGTCTTTCGGAAAGCGCGGCTCTTTGAGCGCGCAAATCATCAAAGTTGGTCTTTAAGTCAAGCAGAGCCTTGTAGGTTTTTTCAAGCACCTGCTTTGACGTGGTGAGCAC
>ONCY01000129.1 GCA_900316435.1 uncultured Eubacteriales bacterium
TAAATGTCGCGCAGGTGAGGAAGATTCTTGAAGTCAAGCTTTGGGTCAACGCCCTGGGTGAACATATTAAGACCCATTGTGACGATGTCCATGTTGCCGGTGCGTTCGCCGTTTCCGAACAGCGTGCCCTCAACTCTTTCGGCGCCCGCAAGCAGCGCAAGCTCGCCCGCCGCAACGCCGCAGCCGCGGTCGTTATGGGGATGAACGCTGATGATTGCGGCGTCACGGTGTTTAAGGTGACGGATAAAATACTCAATCTGGTCGGCGTATGTGTTCGGGGTGCACATTTCAACCGTGTTGGGCAGGTTGAGGATAACGGGGTTCTCCTTTGTGGAGCCGAGCTCCTCAATAACTCTGTCGCAGATTTCAACGGCGTTGTCGGGTTCGGTGCCGCTGAAGCTTTCGGGAGAATACTCAAAGCGGATATTAGCGTCGCCCGTGTATTCATCGGTGAGCTTTTTGATCAGACGGGCGCCCTCAACCGCGATGTCGATTACGCCCTGCATGTCGGTTTTGAAAACGACCTTGCGCTGTAAGGTCGAGGTTGAGTTGTAGAAGTGAACGATAACGTTCTTCGCGCCCTTGATCGCCTCAAAGGTCTTGTGAATAAGGTGCTCGCGCGCCTGAACAAGAACCTGAATTGTCACGTCGTCGGGAATGTGATTGTTTTCAATAAGCTCGCGGCAGATCTCATACTCGGTTTCCGAAGCGCTCGGGAAGCCGATTTCAATTTCCTTAAAGCCCATGTCAACAAGCGCGTGGAAGAACTCAAGCTTTTCCTCAAGGTTCATCGGGTCAATAAGCGCCTGGTTGCCGTCGCGCAGGTCAACGCTGCACCAGACAGGCGCTTTTGTAATTGTCTTGTTCGGCCATGTGCGGTCGGGCAAGTCGATTTGCTTAAACGGAATGTACTTCTGATAAGACGGTTTCATTTTGATAGCCTCCATATGACGTTGCTGAAACTCAATGTTCCGTATCATGAATTTCGCATTACAAAAGAACGCCCCTTAAATGCAATCGCAAAATTGCAATAAGGGACGAAAAATTCGTGGTACCACCCAAATTCAAGCATACGTCGCCGCATACTCCTTACAGACTTCCAACAAAGTCCTGACCGATAACGCAGTCCTGCGTTCCGCGCTAAAAAGTTCACGCGAAAAACTCGGGGATGAGCTATACATATAAACCTTCACGCTGCCTTTCACCAACCGTCAGCTCTCTGAGGAGAATAATTTATATCTTGTTCCCGTCACTGTCTTTAAGGGGTTTTCTGTTGTATATTCTATTATATAGAGCGGATTTGAAAATGTCAAGGCTTTTTTTGCGGTGTTTTTGATGACTTAAAGGCTTTTTTCTTTAACTTTTCCGAAAGCCCGAAGGTACCATCGGTGGCAAGCAGCATTAAAAGCGGAGTGAAGTTGAACGGGTACCGCGCGTTCGTCTCCCAAATCATAAAGAAAATCACCATGCCGAAAACAGCTATGCGGAAAAGCAGCGTCAGTCCCGCTTTTCCTTTGCGACTCGAATAAAGCCCCGAACACGCCGTCATAAGCATCAAAAACATCTGATATCCGAAGCAGAAGGCGAAGAAAGGGAACCTGAGCTTGCCGTCGTACAGCACAAGCTCATGCAGAGGCGTGCGGTGCTTGTAGTGACTCAGGTAGTTCGCAATGTAATAAGTGCCGTCCATGTATGTCCATACAACCTTGCCGCCCAGATGTTTCGCCAGACCGACTGCGCCCATATCGCTTATGCGCCTGCCGATTTCCTTTAGGTTTTCTTCCTGACGCTCGGATTTCGAGCTGAGGCTTTTTGAAAAATCGCTGTCCTCCTCATTGAACGCGCCCAAGTCCTTCAGTCCCATCATAACCCAGTGAGTTGGTGGGAACTGATAGCGCTGGGAGGATTCCTCCGAGATTATGCCGGAGTTTTTCAGCGCGACGGTAAAAGAAGCAAACAATAAGCAAAAGCTTAAAAGAATCGCCACGCCCGCTTTTGCCGCACGTTTTATTCCGTGCTTTATAATAAGATACAGCAAAAGCGCCGGAATAAGAACAATAACGCTTCCCTTTACCTTAAAGCCGATAAAGCACAGCGCTCCGCTCAGCAGCAAAAACAGCAGCATTTTTGCTTTTGTTTTGCTTTGAATGGCAACAACAAAGGTATATACCGTTCCTATTACAAATGGTATGGAATACGAATCGGTATAGAAATACGCGGTGTAGGTGTAGTACGGTGTAAAGAACGCGCAGAGTACCAGCGTAAACAGAGCCTTCCTTTTTCCGAAAACTCTGCGCGATGTCAGTACCGTCATCAAAACGGCGCCGTTTATTGAAAGCGTACTCAGAATGGTTAGCGGCAAATGTGAGGTCGTACCCGTAAGCTTGTAAACAAGCGTATTGATAAGAAGATATACAAGGTTGTTCTGATACCTTACAATGTAGTGCCCGTTGAAATCCGAATCAATGCAGTCGAATGAATTCTCGCTTACGATCCTTTGCGCGTAGCTGTCGATTATGGAAACATCGGTTACGGGGTTCATTTGCAGACAAAACATGAACACAAGCTGAATAACAAGCATAAGTCCGACACAAATGAATATAATACTTGTGTTTTGCTTGCGTATGCTGAGTTTATCGGCAAGCGGAGATTCCGCAAGAAACCTGCTCAGCGCTATAAACGCGAAAGCAACCGCTGCAAAGCTTAATATCAGCACGGCAAACCTGAGTATCACAAGCGTTACGGGCATTGGATATTCGGAGCCCAGCTCGCCGAACACAGCAACGGCAATCATTCCGCCGATAAGGGTAAGGGCGAACAGACCGATATAAAAAACGAAAAAGCCTCTGTTAAATATATTGGCAGACCTTTGAGATAAAGATAATTTTTTCATAGTGTTTTCAATCTGACTTCCGAAAAGGTTTGTTGGAATAATAATCTCTATGCTAGAATTATATAGAAGATAAAGTGCAGTGTCAAGAAACAGAAATTTTTTTAAAAAATCCAAAAAAAGGTATTGACAAATCGTTTGTTCTGTAATATAATAGCAAAAGCGCACTGAGAAATACGGCAAACAAAAAAGCCGATAAACCTCAGAAAAAGCGCAAAAGGACCTTGAAAATTAAACAACGAAAAGAAAGAAACCCGTAATGACTTTGAGTTGGAAGAGACTCAAAAAATTACAGTGAGATGTACACTAAAATACATCAGTAAATTCACGAACGTGTCAGTGATGATAAGTTCTGAATGAGATTAAACTCTGAAAGAGGTTTTAACACCGAAAGGTGTTGAGATACAAATTTTAGA
>ONCY01000114.1 GCA_900316435.1 uncultured Eubacteriales bacterium
TTTTTCTGTAAATGTATACTTTCTTGTCATTGCTTCATCACCGTATACATTATACCATACTTTTCGCAATTATTAAAGGCTTTTATTTAAGAATAGCATTATATTCTATGAATAAAAAAGATCGGCTCTTCTCAAAGCGAGATAAGAGTCGATCCCTTGTTTTGAAATTAAAGAATCTTATTAAGTTATATTGGCAAGGTTCTTCATTGTGCCGATGAAAAGCGGCGTGTTTGTGCCTTTATGATAAATGACATAGACAAACGGTCTGTCAAACGTCAAATAATAAGGAATTGGCGGATCCAAAAGGCTTGTGGTCTCCATAGTTATAGCCGTTGCGGCGGCCGCGCGTGTGCCTCGTTCGTTTAATTCGATAAAGGTTTTGTGAATTGCACTGCCGATATAGGTTTTTGATGAACACATATTTGAGAAATCGGCTTTTCCGGGATCAAAGGCATCCTTAATTCCCATATCTTGAAGTTTGGAATTGAGCGATGTGCCGTACTCCAGCTTGAATTTCGGAAGGCTGACAGACAAGTATTTATTGCTCACGCCTGAGAGCATCGACTGCAGCTTTTCGCCCGAAAGGCTTGCCAGATAATCATTCAGCTTTACGCCTTTCTTAGGCATAATTGCGGCAAACGCAAATTCTCCTCCGAAGTAATCCTTTACAAAGCCTTCGGCTCCGTCATTGTCGGAAAGGTAGTTGTATTCCTCATGCTTCATAAAATCGGCAGTGTCGGTTGTACCGTTATCGCGGGTGAAGCTTGCTTTGAAGTTGTTGTTTTTATCATATTGTTCTTCCCAATCCGCGTCAAAGCAAACCGCGTTTACAAGGCACATAAGCGTTGCAGGGGTGATACTGCCATCTTCTAACAGTTTTTTTATCATGCCGTCGGTCTTTTGATCGACCCATTTGTTGATTTCTCCAACCGTGCTGCTGTCAAACGCCGAGGGCTTGATGTCCGCGCCGTAAACGTCGGAAGCGGTTGTCAGGAATTGTTCCTTAACGGGAACTGTGCCATCACTGTCCTTGTACCATACGGAATTGGCTATGGAGAGCTTTCTGGAAATATATTCCGGTTCTCCGAAACAATTTGTTAAAACTTCTTCATCGGGGTTCGCAGCGACGTTTTCAGTGTAGTTTTTAAAATACTCGTTGAGCGCTCCGATCGGAAGTCCCAGCGCCTTTTCCATCTGACTGAGCGTTTCGCCGTCGGCTCCGTTTGCCGCAACAGCGAGCGCGTACATGATCGAAACGGGGGAAATCAGGGTGTTTGAGTCATCCTTAACGCTTTTGTTCAGCAGCGTCATTCCGAAATCGGCAACAGCTGCGTTGCCCTTTGCCTGTATCTGCTCGGGAGTCAGCTGCTCGGTCGGATCAGGAACATCAATTGTTGCGGGAAGCATCTCCGCGGCTATCATCTGAATGTAGGTCGCGTCATTGATATTGACTATTCCGTTGCCGTCAGCGTCGGCCGCAGCCTCCTGCTCTTTGGTGGGATCAATCAAATCGGCGCAGATTTGCTGTACTAATGTTGCGTCGACAACATTTGTGGTTTTGTCAAAGTTGACGTCGCCGATGAGTTTCTCCTTTGCTCCGGCTGTTAGTGCCGAAGCCGAGGAGAATGTGATTACTGCCGCAAGTATTGCGGAAATTACCTTTTTCAAAAATTACATCTCCTTTGTGATAATAATACTAAGTGTTAAATATTTCAACACTATTAAACCGATTTTTTAGCCGCGGCAATGCCTATGCCCGCAACTGTCGCAACCGCAAGCGCGATGAAAATAGCCGGGGCAGGGTTGTCGCCTTTAGATGCTGTTCCGCTGCCGCCCGAGTTGCTGCCGGCTGAGGCGAGGTCGGGGGTGCTGACAGGGGTGGCGCGGTCGAGCGTAGCTTCTGTTGTAGTAGGAACGGTTGTTGCCTGAACCGTTGTATCCGCCTCGGCGGCAGTCGTTACAACAGCCTGTGCAGCCGCCTGTGAAGCTGCTTGTATCGGCTGTGGTGTATTTTTACCTGGATCGGGCTCAGGTTCAGGCTTGGCATAGCGGTCAAAATACATTACTTCGTTTATTTCATCAAGAATAGCGTCATTGATCATTCCGCTTTCGTACGCGTCATCAAACTCTGTGAAAACGCCGTTTTGATACAAGTTAACTCTTGTGCCTCCGCCGTAGAGGTAAACGTATTTTCCAAGTGGCATAATATAACACAAACAGTTGTAATCTCCTGTATTATCCCTAACATTTACAAGTTTCATTCCGTTGCTCAGAGTCTTAAAGCAGCGCACGGTGTATTGATCGGGTTCGCGATCGCTGTCGCGCCACATGCTGTCGTACTGTGCAATATAATCATTGGCGATTTTGAGTTTTTCTTCATCTGTAAGCTCGATCGTTTCGTTCGGGAAATCATCGAATGAACTTTCCGTATAAATTATATCGCTTTTGACTTGAGAGTCGGTATTGCTGAAGGTCTTTGCCGTGGTATATGAACTTGCACTATATTCTTCTGCAAAAGCGGGAATGCAGGCGGAAAATATCAGAATCGCCAAAATAATTGTAATCGAAAAAAACTTTTTACTTTATTGTTCCTTTCATTAAATGCTGATTGTAATTGAGTTGTCAGAATACAGCGGCATATTCATCGTTAAGACGTCTGTTTTTGAGCCGTTCTCATTGAGTGCGTAAATGCGGATCGTATAGTTCGCAGAGGGGGTGTACGCTTCATCGTAAAAAAGATTGAAGGTCGCTGATTTTTTACCGTCCTCCGTCTGCTTCGGGGCAAGGATCACCCTGCCGTCGATTTTTCTCGAGCCGTTATTATAGCAGCCCGAAAATTCAATATAAATGGTTTCGCAGTCATAAAACAGGCTGTCGGAGGAAACTTCTGCCGTGATATCACCCGTAAACAGCTCGCCTTTTGTAAGCATCGGCTCTTGAGGGATTTCAGCCGAATCGGAACGGCTGTTCGGTCTGGCTGAGCTCAGGTCAACTTCCCATTTGCTGTCTATATGGTACACGGATTGGCCTTCCGGGATGTAGTGGGCATGAGGTTCTCCGTAATCATGGCGTCCGGTTCCTGTAGGATCGGTCTGAACGGTTGACGGAACAGTAGTCTTTTCCGTTGAGGGTACTGTTCCTGTTGTTGAAGCAGGCGCGTCGGTTGATTTGGTCGCTTCCGTAGAGTAGGTAGTTTTGGGCTTTGCTTCGGGCCCTGTTCCTGCGATTGATTTGGTCGCTTCCGTAGAGTCGGTTGTTTCGGGCTTTGCTGCGGGTCCTGTTCCTGCCGTTGAAGCAGGTGTGTAGTCAGCTTTTGCTGTTTCTGTCGGCGCGGCAGTTGTGCCGGCTGCGGCAGGCAGACTGTCGCCGCTTTTGAAGGGCTTTAGAATAAACAGAGAGGCTGCGGCCACCAAAACGATGCTCGCCGCTGTTCCCCATACATAAGGACGAAGCAGCAAAGGCTTTTTCTTTGGTTTAGCGTTGATAGCTTTTTCGATCCATTCCTCAGGTACTTCAAAATTTTCGAGGCTGTTGAAATTTACTTTTTTCATTCTGCTTCACCTCCGTAAACAGATTTAAGCATTTCGCGTCCGCGCTTTAGCATTACCTTAACGGTGTTTGTGTTCCTGCCGAGGATCTCGGCTATTTCCTTCACCTGATAACGCTCACAGTAGTGCAGATAAAGTATCTCCCGGTAATCGGGCTTGACTTTCATAAGCGCCCATGAAATATCGTAGGCGTCGTCGCTGCGGTATGACGGCTCATCGGGAACCGTATCGAGCGAGATCGTTCGCCGGTTCTTTTTGATAAAGTCATAGCAGCTGTGGATCGCCGCCCTTATCAGCCAGTGCTTCAAATGCTCCTCGTCTTTAAATGAGGGCGTTTTGGTAAGCAGCTTAACAAAGGTGTCCTGAAAGCAATCCTCGGCGTCGGCCTGATTTTTAAGGCGCATAACACAGACATTCGCGACTGTCTGCGCGTATTTTCGCACTACATCCTCGTAGCGCAATCCCGCAAATAATACCGCCACTTTTTACCTCCTCTACTAATAAAACGACTCAACCGGAAAAAAGGTTACAATAAAAATGAAAAAATTTTCGATTTTTCAAATTCTATTTTATTTCATTTATACTATTCTTTAATTAAACGCTTTAACAATCCAATCCCTCGCTGTAATACTCGTAATCGTATTGGAAGATATGGATTGGATAGTGAAGCATAAGCGCTCAACAACTTTATTGAGAGTTTGAAAGATTTCATTTCTGAATCCGCGTTTTCTGATTTCTTTCCAAATCTGCTCAATGGGGTTCATCTCAGGCGTATATGGCGGAATAAAAACGAGACGAATATTTTCGGGAACAATCAAGGCTTTTGCCTTATGCCATGCAGCG
>ONCY01000112.1 GCA_900316435.1 uncultured Eubacteriales bacterium
GTGCTTCGACCTACTTGTTGAAGCCGCTGAAAATAAAATTGCCCCTTCCGCCAAATCGTCAGCGCTTGACGAGCTGTTAAACATGGGCTATATCACGGACGGAAAAATTACGCAAAAGGGACTTGACGCTCTTGAACCCTACAGGGCAAAAAGAGCGATTTTCCTTGCGGCGGGCTTCGGCAGCCGAATGGTGCCCGTTACCCTTAAAACGCCCAAGCCGCTCATTACGGTAAACGGCGGCAGGCTTATCGACGGTCTTATCGACGCGTGCCTTAATGCAGGCGTTGAGGAAATTTACCTTGTCAGGGGCTACCTTGCCGCGGAATTTGACAGGCTGCTTGAAAAGTACCCGATGATAAAATTCATTGACAACACAATGTATACCGAGGCAAACAACATCTCGTCGGCTCTGCTTGCAAAGGATTTGCTTCAAAACGCCTATGTACTCGAGGCTGATTTGCTGTTGTCTAACCCCGAAATCATTAAGAAGTACCACTATCAGTCAAACTTCCTCGCCATTCCAATGGACGAAACCGACGACTGGTGCTTCGACGTTGAGGACGGAATCATAGTAAAGGAAAAAGTCGGCGGCAAAAACTGCCTGCAGATGGTCGGCATTTCGTACTGGAACGCTGAGGACGGCGCCTCGCTTTCCACCGACTTAAAGCTCGCCTTTGAGCGCGACGGCGGCAGAGATTACTACTGGGAACAGGTTCCGCTTGAATATTATAAAGACAACTACAGGGTTGCCGTCAGGGAATGCAAAGCCAAGGATATTGTAGAAATCGACACCTTTGACGAGCTTAAACAAATAGACCTGTCATATAACCATTTTGAGGAGAATTAAGCATATGAAAACCGTTTACACCTGTTTTTGCACCGACGTTATACACGACGGGCATTTAAACATCATCAACGAGGCTAAAAAGTACGGCAGCGTTGTTATCGGCGCTCTCAGCGACAAGGCGCTTATCAGATACAACAAGTTCCCCACAATCAGCCTTGATGAAAGAATCGCGCTTTACGAGTCGCTCGACGGCGTTGACAAGGTTGTCGTTCAGAACAGCATGATGTACAACGACGTTATCCCAGAGCTTAAGCCCGACTATGTCGTTCACGGCGACAACTGGAAAAGCGGCCCCGAATCCGCAATCCGCGCCAATGTTGTAAAGCTTTTAAACGAAAACGGCGGCGAGCTTGTTGAGGTTCCCTACACCTACAACGAAAGCGTAAAGAAGATTGACCAGCGCCTTAAGGAAAAGCTGTCAATGCCCGAATACAGAAGAAGAAGGCTGCGCGACCTTATTCAGATGTGCCCCATTGTCAAGACAATTGAGGCTCACAGCGGCCTTACGGGTCTTATTGCCGAGAAAACCGTTGTTGAAAAGAACGGCAAGCTCGACCAATTCGACGCTATGTGGGTTTCATCTCTCTGCGACAGCACCGACAGAGGCAAACCCGACATTGAGCTTGTAGATATGTCCTCGCGCCTGCGCACCATCAACGATATTATGGAGGTAACAACCAAGCCGATTATCCTTGACGGCGACACGGGCGGACTTACCGAGCACTTTGTATATAATGTAAGAACCCTGGAGCGCATGGGCGTTTCGGCGGTTATCATAGAGGACAAAACAGGCCTTAAAAAGAACTCGCTGTTCGGCACCGAGGTAGTTCAGACCCAGGATTCTATCGAGAATTTCAGCGCAAAAATCGCCGCTGGCAAAAAGGCTCAGCTCACCGACGACTTTATGATCATCGCGCGTATTGAAAGCCTTATTTTAGAGCGCGGAATGGACGACGCCCTTACACGCGCCAAGGCGTTTGTTGAGGCAGGCGCCGACGGAATTATGATTCACAGCCGCAGAAAAGAGCCCGATGAGATCTTTGAATTCTGCGACAAGTTCAGGGAGTTCGATAAAACAACCCCGATTGTTGTTGTTCCCACAAGCTTCAACACCGTTACCGAGGAGGAGCTCTCCGCTCACGGCGTTAATATCGTAATCTACGCCAACCAGCTTATGCGCGCGGCGTTCCCCGCAATGAAGAAAACCGCCGAGCTGATTCTGAGCAGCCACAGAGCGCTTGAAGCTGACGAAATGCTAATGCCATTCAAGGAAATCATTACCCTAATCAACGAACTCTAGCCGCCACGCGGCAGAAAGCGCGCCTTTGGAGAACTTGTAATAGCATAAAGGTTTCTGCAACGGCGCATTAAATCTCGCAGGTTTGGAAGTCTTTTGTCGCACAAACATCTGATTCGCGGCCGCCACGCGGCAGGAAACAATAAAAAACCGGTTCAAAACCTCATTACGAGTTTGAGCCGGTTCTATTTTTATTTCCATCTTTTCAGCTTACTACATTCGTCGGGCTGCCACTGTAAAAATTGCGGATATTATTTACCACAATATCAATCAGCCTTTGGCGCGTTTCAACGGGCGCCCAGGCTATGTGAGGCGTTATAATGCAATTCTTGGCGTTCATCAGAATGCAGTCCTCCTCCATCGGCTCAACGCAGAGCGTATCAAGCGCCGCGCCTCCGATAAGATTGTTTTGCAGAGCAAAGTACAGGTCTGGCTCGGAAACAACGCCGCCTCGCGCGGTATTTACAAACAGCGCGCTCGGCTTCATTTTTGCAAAGGCGTCACGGTTGAATATCTCCTTTGAGTCGGCATTCAGCGGACAATGCACGGTGACAATATCGCTTTGGCGCAGCAAATCGTCAAAGCTTACGTTTTCAACGCCCTCAACGTGTTTTTCGCTGCGGTTGCAGCCGATCACGCGCATTTCAAAGGCATTGGCAATTTTAGCCACAGCGGTTCCAATAGCTCCCAAGCCGACAATTCCCAATGTTTTGCCCGCAAGCTCGTTAAGAGGATATACAAACGGCGAAAAGGTGGGGCTGCGCTTCCACATGCCGTCCTGAACATATTTATTATATCCCGATGTGTTGTTGAACGCCTCCAAAATAAGCGCAAAGGTGTGCTGAGCAACGGCGTTGGTGGAATAAGGGCCCGCGTTGCAGACGGTAATACCGTGCTCGCGGCAGTATTTTATGTCGATATTATTGTAGCCCGTGGCAAAAAGCCCGATGTATTTCAGCTTTTTTGCAAGCCTGAGCGTATAGGAGTCGAGGATCGTTTTATTGACGACAACAACGTCGGCGTCGGCGATTTTCTCCGCTACGTCATCATACTTAAGCAGTCCGTACTCAATTACATCTCCAAGCTCCCTGAGCGGAGCAGGTGTTACCAGCTCGTCAAAAACCGTTTTAGCGTCCGTCAATACTATTTTCATAATATCACCACCGTTTTTCTTTACATAAATTGTATCACATCTGTTTATTATTTTCAACTTGAACAAAGCTAAAACCTATGATAAAATAGTACCGAGGTACATTAAAATGCATAAGAATTTTTTATTTGATTTGGACGGCACTCTGCTGCCGATGGATTTAAAACAGTTTATAGAGCTTTATCTTAAGGCATTCTGTCAAAAGTTCGCCCACAAGGTGCAGATTGACCCTAAAATGCTTGTAAAAGGGATTTGGGAGGGCGCCGCCGCAATGGGCAAAAATGACGGCGAATGCCTTAACCGCGAGCTGTTCTGGCGCGCGCTTAACCTGCATTGCAAAAAAGACATGCGGATTTACGAAAAGGATTTTGACGAATTCTACCGCAATGAGTTTGTCGCGGCTAAAATTGCAACGCGTACAAACCCATACGCAGAAAAGACCGTTAAGCTGCTTAAGAGCGCGGACTGCAGGCTGATTGTAGCTACAAATCCCATTTTCTCAAAGGCGGCGACCTACACAAGAATCCGCTGGGCAGGGCTTGACCCCAACGATTTTGACCTGATTACGGTTTACGACAACTGCTCGGCGTGCAAGCCGAACCTCAACTATTATCACGATATCTGCTCGTTCTGCGGCTTTTCGCCCGAGAGCGCCATAATGGTAGGCAACGACGTTGACGAGGATATGTGCGCCGAAAAACTGGGCTTTGATACGTTTTTGGTAACGGACTGCCTTATTAACCGCCACGATAAAAGCATTAACAAATACAAGCGCGGAAGCTTTGAGGATTTTTACAATTGGCTGATTGACAGCGGATATTAATTTGTATATACACAAAAGGGTCGGCAAATGCCGACCCTTTTCGTTTGGTTATTTGAAGTATTTTACGCCGCTTTCAAAGATTTTCTGATCTTTTTCAAACGGAACGTTGCTGTAAAGGTTTTCGCCCTTTCGTTCGCTGTGACCCATCTTGCCAAGCACCCTTCCGTCGGGGGAAGTGATACCCTCGATAGCGCAAACAGAGCCGTTTACATTAAACGCAATATCGCTTGAGGGCTTGCCGCTAAGGTCTACATACTGTGTTGCAATCTGTCCGTTGGCAGCCAGCGCCTTAACGGTCGCCTCGTCAGCCATAAAGCGTCCCTCGCCGTGAGAAACGGGAATAGCGAACACATCGCCTGCGTTTACGCCCGCAAACCAAGGAGATTTAACCGA
>ONCY01000110.1 GCA_900316435.1 uncultured Eubacteriales bacterium
GAAAGCATCCGTGAGGAGCAGCTTGACCTTTCCAACGCAGCTCACCGTCAGCTTATTTACGGAATGATACTCAACAACGACTCAAGCATTGTCGACGGCAAGGGACTTGGCGACCCTACCGAGTACGCGCTTATTGAGTCCTCACGTCATCTCGGCATTGACGAGAATGTAATACGCGACGTAATAAACCGCGAGGAGGAGGTTCCGTTTGACTCCGACCGCAAAATGATGTCCACAAAATACACGCTCCACGGCGTGTCGCATATTCTTACAAAAGGCGCGCTCGACTCAATTCTTGAGCGCTGTGTGAGCATAACAACAAAAGACGGCGTTCGCCCAATAACCGATGATGACAGACAGGCGATAATCAAACAAAATCAGGCTTATTCCGAGCAAGGTCTGCGTGTTCTTGCGTTTGCCTACAAGGAGAGCACCGAAAAGCTCAGTGTTGAAACCGAGAACGAATATACCTTTGTCGGTTTGGTATCGATGATAGATCCTCCGCGTGAGGAGAGCCGTCAGGCGGTTGCCGACGCTATCCGCGCGGGAATCAAGCCAATTATGATTACAGGCGACCACAAGGTTACCGCTTCCGCTATAGCTAAGCAGATAGGAATAATGCGCGAGGGCGACATTGCCCTTACAGGCATGGAGCTTGACGCGATGGGCGACAGCGAGCTCGACGAAAAGCTTGAGCGTATTTCGGTATATGCGCGCGTTTCACCCGAAAACAAAATCCGCATTGTAGAGGCTTGGCAGCGCAGGGGCAACATCGTTTCCATGACAGGCGACGGCGTAAACGATGCTCCCGCCCTTAAAAAAGCCGACATCGGCGTTGCTATGGGCATTACGGGCACCGAGGTTTCAAAGGACGCCGCCTCAATGATTTTGCAGGACGACAACTTCGCAACTATCATCAAGGCGGTGGCTAACGGAAGAAGCGTTTACCGCAACATCAAAAACGCCATACTGTTCCTGCTTTCGGGCAACATGGCGGCTATAATTACGGTGCTGTTCACGTCATTGGGAGCGATGCCGGTTCCGTTTATGCCTGTTCACCTGTTGTTTATCAATCTGCTCACCGATTCGCTGCCCGCAATCGCTATCGGCATGGAGCCGCCCGAGGACGGTCTGCTCTCAGAAAAGCCCAGGGATCCAAAGGCGGGAATACTCACAAAGGATTTCACCACGCTTATGTTCGCTCAGGGCGCGCTGATTGCGGCTTCGGTAATTACGGCGTTTTTCGCGGGACTGTTTACAAGCGCTGCGGTCGCAAGCACAATGGCTTTTGCAACTTTGACACTCGCAAGGCTCTTCCACGGATTTAACTGCCGCGGCAAAAAGTCTATTTTCAAGCTTGGGCTGACGACGAACCTAGCAAGCGTAGGCGCATTTTTTGCAGGAGTTCTGCTGCTTTCGCTCGTTTTGTTTGTACCTTCGCTCCATTCGCTGTTCTCCGTTGCGGATATAACGGGAATGCAGACGCTTATGATTCTTGTTCTTGCAATCGCGCCTACAATTTTAATCCAGCTTATCAAGATAATTTCTGACGTAAAAAATAAAGCTTGACACATAGGCGTTAAAATTCTATAATAGAAGAAATAAACAAGGGGGAAACGCTATGAATATTTGGCACGACATTTCACCGAAACGCATTACACCCGAGGATTTCTACGCTGTTATCGAGATTTCAAAGGGAGATAAAAACAAATATGAGCTCGACAAGGAAACAGGTCTTTTAAAGCTTGACCGCGTGCTTTTTACTTCAACTCATTATCCTGCTAACTACGGCTTTATTCCGCGCACATTTGCCGACGACGGCGACCCGCTCGACGTTCTGGTTCTGTGCAGCGAGACTATTCTGCCGATGACTCTTGTAGAGTGCAAGCCTATAGGAATGCTCAATATGATCGACGGCGACAGCAAGGACGAAAAAATAATCGCCGTACCTCTCGGCGACCCCAACTACAGCACATACAGCGACATCAAGGATCTGCCCAAGCATGTCTTTGAAGAAATCCAGCATTTTTTCGCGGTGTATAAATCGCTCGAAAAGGGCAAGGAGACTTCTGTTGCTGAGGTAAGCGGCGCGAAAAATGCAAAGGAAACAATCAAAAAATGCATTGACTGCTACATCTCGGATTTCCAGATGGCATAACCGTTTAAAAAACGCGTCCGAAACGGCGCGTTTTTTATTTTTTTGAATATATTATGCAACAAAATCGACTAATTCCGACACTGTATAATTGAACGATATCGTTGGAGGCAAAAAATGAGTACGGATACAATAAACAAAGCGAGGGCAGGCGACAAACAGGCGTTCGCGCAGCTTTACTTACAGCACAAAGACAGCCTGTACCGCTACGCGTATTTTAAGCTCGGCAACACCCATGACGCTCAGGACGCCGTAGCCGAATGCGTTGCCGAGGCGTACGCCGGTATTTCGCGTCTTAAAAGCGAAAAAGCTTTTGTAAGCTGGCTTTTTCAGATTCTGTACCGCAAATGCTGCGCTGTTCTCAATCAAAACAGCGTGCGCAAAGATGTACTCAGCCTCGATGAAAGCGGTGACGTTCCCGTAACCGACGACCACTTGGCTCCCGAGCTTGAGGAGGCGCTTGCGCTCCTTTCGGCAGAGGAAAAGGACATTGTGCTGCTGTCGGTTATCTCCGGCTACAAAACGCGCGAGATCGCCGAAATGCTCGGTATAAAACACTCAACGGTGCGTTCAAAGCTTTCACGGGCGCTTGCTAAAATGAAGAATTTTCTGGAGTGACGGTTATGAAAGATAATAATTTCGATTTTATAAAAGATAAGTTTGACAACAGCGGTGTAAACGCTCCCGAGGAAATCGACGGGCAGTTTGTGCTTGATCACCTTGAAAACGATATTCCTCAGCTCAACCTTTTGCCGCCGAAGCAAAGCAAAAAGAAAGCGGCGTTCGGTATTTCGGCGGTTGCCGCGGCTGCGGTAGCAACAGCCTGCACCTTGACCTTTACGGGCGTGTTCGGCAGTGTAAAGCCCGCGGAACAGAAAAAACTGAAAGCACCTGCTTCAAATGCGGCCTCGCTTCGCGGATTTTCAAGCCGTGACGAGCTTAAGTCCGAGCTTAAAAACGTTATTAAAGTAAGCAGTTATCTCGGAAACACATCTAACGATTATTATTTGGAGGATTATTACGCCGACGGAGCCGCAAATTCATCGGGCAGTATGTCAGGAGGCAGCTCAGGCTCATCCTCAAATTCGTTCTCGGGCTCATCGTCTGGAAATAAAGTATTTGACAGCGGCTCGTCGGCTGCTTCGTCATACCACAACGACACCTATGTTCAGTCGGTAGGGGTAGATGAGGCGGATACGGTAAAAACCACGGATAAAAACATCTTCTATCTCAACGGTAACGTTATCGAGGTTTTCTCCGCGGAGGGCAAAAACTCAAAAAAGGTCGCTGAAATAAAGGCTTTAAATTTGGATGAAAGCCAAAATGACGGCGCCGGTTATGCCTATGTCAACGATTTCTATATTTACGGCGGCAGACTTATAACTCTCTCAACGGAGTATACATCATCCCGTATCACCTGTAAAACGGTTGCTGATGTTTTTGATATTTCCGACGTAAATGATATTAAGCGCGTCGATTCCTTTTATCAAAGCGGAAGATACACTTCCTCGCGCATGATCGGCGGAGCGCTGTATATCATATCCGACTCTGCGGTATCAAACGACCGTGATATTCCCATAGCCGGAAGAAAAGCGCCCTCAACGGCTGACAGCGCCGAGAGCAGCGAGATACCGCTTGAAGATATTTATTCGGTTCAAAAGCCTTGCACAAGCAGCTTTCTTGTAGTCAGCATGATAAACACCGAGAACAGCGCTCAGACGGCAAAAACCAAGGCGATATTAGGCAGCGCCGATATAGTCTACTGTAACCTTGATAACCTGTATGTGACCGCGCTCGAGTATTCGCCGAAGGTTTACGACGAGGTCTTCCCAAACGCTTCACAGCAAAGCAAAGCCGAAGAAGATGAAACCGAAGCCGCAGCCGAAAACGGCGAGGTGTTCTCAACCGACAGCGACGGCTTCTTCTACCACAACGGAAGCTACCCCGAGGATGACGGAGCGGATGATTTGTCCAGCTACGCGTATTATCAGCCCGAGCAGACTCAGATCATAAAAATCGACCTCAAAGACGGCATCGAGTTTGTCGCCTCGGGCAGTGTTAAAGGCGCCGTAAACAATCAGTACGCGCTCGACGAATACAACGGCAACCTGCGCGTCGCAACGACCTCGTACGATAACAATTATGTTGACCGCAACAACCTGTTTGTGCTCGACAAAGATTTAAAGCAGATAGGCGAGGTAACGGATTTCGCTGAGGACGAGCATATCGAGGCGGTGCGCTATATAAACGATACCGCATACGTCATCACTTACCGTCAGACCGACCCTCTGTTCGTTATCGATCTTTCAAATCCTTCCAAGCCCGAGATCAAGGGCTTTGTAAAAATCAGCGGTTTCTCGACCATGCTTGTGCCGGTTGACGAAAACATTATCCTCGGCATAGGCTACCACACCGAGGAGGCGTCGGATGAACCGATTGACATTAACCTCAATAACGCCTTGAAAATAGTCACCTTCGACGTTACCG
>ONCY01000105.1 GCA_900316435.1 uncultured Eubacteriales bacterium
ATGTCATACTATCTGGCAAGCCCGCTCAACTTCTTCTCGCTTTGGGTATCGCCCGATTACCTCAGGGAATTTTTGATGATCTCGATATCGTTGAAAATTGCGCTCGCGGGCTGCTTTATGGCGATTTTCCTTAAAAGCGTTTTCAAGCGCAACGACATTTCGCTTGTTATTTTCGGAATATCGTTCTCGTTCTGCGCGTTCTTTATGGGCTACTATTGGAACAATATCTGGCTCGACACGGTATGCATAACTCCGCTTGTAGCGCTGGGCACGGTCAAGCTGCTCACCGAAAACAGGTTCCGCATGTACACGGTAACACTTGCGCTTTCAATGCTTACCAACTACTATATCGGCTTCTTCACCTGCATTTTCGTTCTGCTTATATTCATCTGCTACAACATCGCGCGCTGGCAGAGCATTAAAATATTCGGCGTAAATATCCTTAAAATGGTAGTGTTTACGGGACTTGGCATAGGAATGGCGGCGTTCTTTATATTGCCCGTGTTTATGGCTTTGCAGAACACCCACGCGAGCGGCAGTACATTCCCGCAGGACTTTGCCGTAAATATCGGCGGCACAAACGACTTTGCGGGCGTTATGAGCGGACTTAAGAGCGTTACCGGCAACCTTGTAAACTTTACCGTAGCGGCTAACAAGGAAATCGACGCGATGCCCAATATAGCGTGCGGCGCTATCCCGATCTTCTTCGCCTTTTTGAGCCTTACCTCAAAGGAGATAAAGCTTAGGGAAAAGCTGACCTGCTTCGGACTTGTGCTGTTTATGTTCCTCAGCTTTATTATCCGTCAGCTCGACTATATCTGGCACGGCTTCCACTTCCCGAACATGATCTACTACAGGTTCAGCTATCTGGTAAGCTTTGTTATAATCGTAATGGCGTTCCATGCCTTTACGCAGATCAAAAAGATAAATCTTGTTCAGGTCGTTATCGCGGCGCTGCTCAGCTTTGCGGTGCTGATGATGGAATTTGACTTCTCGGGCAAGAAGAATGCCGACGGCGACGGACCATACGACCAGGGCGTGTTCAATATGTTTGCAGTAAAAGGACACAGCCGCGAGGACAGAATGGAGTGGGTAATGCCCACGCTTGTCGCGGTAGCAGTCATATTCGCGCTTGTGGCGCTTTTAGCTATTCTTTATACAAAGCGCGTTATACCCATGCAGGCGCTTGCGGCGTCGCTGCTGATCATCGCAGTGGTGCAGAGCGGCTACACCGCATACTTCGGCGTAAACGTAACCACCGTTACGGGCATGAACGACTATCCGCGCGGCGGTCAGAGCATGGAGGCTATCGTAGATGAGATGAAGGCGCGTGAGGCTGATACGCCGGAGATGTGGCGAGCCGAAACGCTCACCACCCAGACGCTCAACGACGGAGCGCTCAACCATTACCGCGGCCTTTCGATGTTCAACTCGATGTCCAACGAGAGCGTTACCATTTTTTACGAGAACTTCGGCATGAACGGCTGGCAGGCGGGCAACAGATTCCTGTATTACGAAAGCTCGCCCGTTACCAACATGTTTATGAACCTTAAATATCTTATCAGCAGAAACAACGAAGCTGCCGCGAACACCTACGACCTTACACAGGTAGCAAGGACCGGCAACGTTACGCTGTACGAGAACAACCACTATCTGCCTATGGGCTTTGTAGTTGACTCAAATCTGGCTAAATGGGAAGCTATCACATTAGAGAACCGCTTCAACCAGTTTGAAAAGCAGAACGAATTTTTCCGCATGGCTACGGGAATAAACGAGCCTGTTTACACGGCGGTACCAGTTGCCAAAGAGGATCACACGGACTCATCGCAGTTTAACGTGAACAAAAACAGCGACGGAACCTACAGCTTCTCGTGCGTAACCTCGAGCACGGTTCCGCACCTTAAATGGGACTATGAGGTGCCTAAGGACGGTCTGTACCTTGTAAGCTCAAAAATTGACAAGGGCGACAACCTGCAGGTTATCCGCAACGGCAACAGCCAGGGCAAAACCATCAACATGAGCAAGCCGTATATCGCAAGCGCGGCTTACTGCCGAAAGGGCGATACACTCTCGTTCCAAGTTGACCTCCAGGCTAACGCGTCTGGCAACGCCGATATAAAGGTATGCGTTCTTAACCAGGATGTTTTTGAACGCGGCTATAATATGATTAAGAAGAATACCATGACCACCACATACTTTGAGAACGGCGGAAAAATGGAGGGTACGATAAACAGCGACCGCGACGGTCTGTTCTATGCTTCAATCCCGTACGAAAAGGGCTGGACGGCTTATGTCGACGGTGAAGAGGTCGAGATAAAGCCGATAGGCGGCAGCATGATGTCCTTTGAAATCACAAAAGGCGAGCATGATATAGTGCTGAAATATGTGCCAAACGGCTTTAAGCCCGGCTTGGCGGTATCGATAGTATGCCTGCTTGGCTTTGCGGCGTTCTGCGTGCTGACCTATATTTTCAAAAGAAAACTGATTCCCGAGTACGCAAAGGACAAGGCGTTTAAGGAAAAGGTTGAAATCAAACAGGCTGATATTGAATAATGTAAAAGGGCGGAGAGCAAAAACGGCTTTCCGCCCTGTTTTTTTCAAAAATATATAATATTCACTTGAAAATGTGGAAAAATTATGTTATAATATAAGAAACAACAATTACAAGTTTATATTATTCACTTTTTTGTTTTGAATTCAAGTGCGGGGATAGTGTTTTTTATTTTTGACAAAAAACACTATGCTCTGTTTCAACTATCCCTTTTGAATTCAATACATGGATAATTTGTAATTGTTTGGCAACAATCGGAGCTGTGTTTTTGGACGTACGACTTCGGTTGTACGTCTTTTTTATTTTGTATCGAAAAAGGAGGATTTTTATGTCAAGGAAAATCAAAAAATCGGTCAGTATCTTGTTAGCGCTGGTAATGCTCTGCGGGGTGCTTGCCGTCGCGCCGGTTACGGTTGGGGCTACAGCGACAACTTATACAACAGCAGACGGCAAGGGTACATACAGCTTTGACCCGGTAACAGGGGAGCTGCACCTTATTTCCGGTGAGTTTACCGGTACGGCGTGGCAATATCATAATGGATCAGAATGGATATGGACAGCTGATGGTTTTAATAACGCCGATATCAATTCGGTAACTGCTGATTTCGGTGTACAATTCACTGGAAGCTGTTACGCTATGTTTTATAATTTTACCAACTGCACAAGTATCAATCTAAGAAATGTCAATACATCCGATGTCACAAGTATGTATGCAATGTTTCAAGATTGTATTAGATTAAAAAATATAAATGTATCTAATTTTGACACTCAATATGTGACAAATATCAGTTATATGTTTTACAGGTGCGGACTACTTAAAACTTTGGATTTATCGAGCTTTGATACTAAAAGTGTAAATTCATTAGCTAATCTGTTTCTAAACTGTAATTCGTTGAGTAGCCTGACTATATCGGATAAGTTTAACATCGGTATTCAAAGCAGGATGAGTTTAAATAACGGCAAAAGCACTGACAAAGGTTGGATCACTAGCAACAGCATAACCGGAGAAATAGTTTCAGGCGCAGATGATTATGCAGTTATTGCCGCTCCCGGATCGACAACTAAATATATTTGGATTTCTGAATCTCCAAATTATACATTTAACGAAACGACAGGCGAGCTTTATCTTATCTCAGGTTTTTTCAGAGGCTCAACATGGCGATATCATAATGGATCAGAATGGATATGGACAGCCGGCGATTTTAACGCTTCTGATGTAAAATTTGTAACCGCTAATGTTGGCGTGAAATTTACCGGCGACTGTTACGCTATGTTTTATAATTTTACCAACTGCAAAAGTATCGATCTCAGAAATGTCGATACATCCAATGTTACCAGAATGGAAAGCATGTTTTATAATTGTTCCGGCTTAACAAATATAGATGTTTCTAATTTCGACACCGGCAAAGTAGAAAAAATCAATGATATGTTTGGAAATTGCAGAAAACTGACGTCACTTGATTTATCAAGCTTTAAGATATGCAATACTAACTCCGGTGATTATTTTACCACAAACACAGCTAATATGTTTAGTGCTTGTCCCACATTGAAAGAACTTACGATTTCCAATAAATTTACGGGCGGTATTACAGGTGGAATGGCTTTAAATAACGGCAAAAGCACTGACAAAGGTTGGATCACGAGCAACAGCATAACCGGAGAGATAGTTTCTGGAACAGGTGATTATGCAGTTATTGCCGCTCCGGATAAAACAACAACTTACACTTGGTTTGCCGGAGTGTATGAATTTATTGAATCAACCGGCGAGCTTCACCTGATTTCCGGGTTTTTCAGAGGATCAGCATGGCAATATCATAATGGATCAGAATGGATATGGACAGCCGGCGATTTTAACGCTTCTGATGTAAAATTTGTAACCGCTAATGTTGGCGTGAGATTTGACGACGACTGTTACGCTATGTTTTATAATTTTACCAACTGCACAAGTATCGATCTCAGAAATGTTAATACATCCAATGTTACTGGAATGTATAGCATGTTTTATAATTGTTACAACTTAAAAAAAATAGATGTTTCTAATTTCGACACCGACAAAGTGACAGATGTCAGTTATATGTTTGGAAATTGCAGAAAACTGACTTCACTTGATTTATCAAGCTTTAAGATAAACAGTACAACAAACACTGGCTATATGTTTGATTCATGTATCACATTGAAAGAGCTTACAATTTCCGATAAATTTACAGGTGGCATTACAAGCGGTATAATTTTAAACAACGGCGAAGACAACAACGGCTGGCGCATTAAAGGCGAGCCGACTGCCGCTAAGGTTTCGGGGAATAGCAATGTCGCAGTAATTACCAATCCCGAATATCTGCCCACTCAAGAAGGTGAAACAAAAACCTACAAATGGATTGGCTACTTTGACGTCGACTGGAAAAACTGGGACGGCACAAAGCTTGTTAAAACCGAGGAATACAAAGCTGAAACAAACATTCACCCCACATATAAGGGCGCTACTCCCACAAAGCCCGATTCCGACGGCAAAAGATACACATTCGCCGGCTGGACTGACGGCGAAAACACATACGGCGTTGACTATGAGCTTCCGCTTGTTACAAACGACGTAACATACACCGCAGTGTTTACCGAAGCTCCAATAAAATTCTTTGCCGCGCATTCGCTGACGCTTGACGGCGACATCGGCGTAAACTTCTATATCGACGTTTCAGCCGCCGGCATTACACCTCAGGATATTCTTTCGGGAGATTCAACGCTGACTCTCAATTTCTCCTGGGACACCGACCCGGCTCCCGTTACGGATGTTTCAAAAGACGTTGCCGCTGCCGAAATGGCGTGCAAAATCAAGGCTGACGGAATTGTTGCCGGTGCAAAGGATTACACCGAATCCGAAATCTACAGCGTGCGCGACTACGGAATGACTATTATCAACAATCCCTCAAAGTATTCCGAAACCCTTGTTGACCTTGCGAAGAAACTGCTCGACTACGGCGCAAAGGCTCAAAAAGTGTTCAAAATTCTTCCCGGCGATTTGGCAAACAAGGACGTTTCGTATACCATGACAAACGTTAGCGCAAACGACATTCAGGCGGCAATTGAAGCAGAATCTGCAAATGCGGGAAAAACCGCGAGCAACATGGCTTCCGGCACATCTGACTTCGGCCTTAAATATTCGCAGTCAACGGTTGTTTACCTGACAAAATCCACACTCAGACACTATTATCTCATAAGCGATCAGGAAAAATACGATAACGTAAAGGCAAACTTCAGCGAGCGCAAGCTGCCGTATGTATATATAGAATACAGCAACATAGCGGCTGCCGACCTCGACAAGCTTCAGACCTTCACAATTGACAGCAAGCATACATATTACTATTCCGCGCTGAACTATGCAAAGGACGTTATAGGAAGCAACTCACCCGACGCAAACAAAAAACTGGCAATGGCGATGTATTGGTACAATCAGGCTGCAAACGCGTATTTTAAATAAAACGGAGGAAAACAAATTATGATAAATTACGAAAGAACTCAGTTGGAGATAACCGAATTTGACGTTGAAGATGTAATAACAACCTCAGGTCAGTCCGATCCGCCGATTCCGATGGATCCCTACGAGGCTTAAGGGCAACAGGCAAAAGTGCTTGTTGCTCTTTTGTTTTTGGCGGAATATTTTTGTGTTTAACAATTCCCGACACTTTTCACAAAAAAGTGCTTGAAAAAACAAGCGGGTTGTGGTAAAATTAATTTGAAACTATGGGTTTTTGGGGTGTTTTGGCACAGGCTCATAGAAGAATTTAATATCCGTCAGAATGGAGTTGGTATTATGGCAAGAAGCGCAGGCGTTCTCCTTTCGATTACTTCGCTTCCTTCCCCTTACGGCATCGGCACCATCGGCAAAGAAGCCCGTGACTTCGCGGATTTTCTGAAGAAGGCAGGCCAGAAGGTCTGGCAGATTCTTCCCGTCGGTCCGACAAGCTACGGCGACTCGCCGTATCAGTCATTCTCAACTTACGCGGGCAACCCATATCTTATCGACCTCGACACACTTGTTGACGAGGGCTTGGTGACAAAGGAGCAGATAGAAAGCTGCGACTGGGGTTCAAACGACGCTGAGGTTGATTATGAAAAAATCTACAACAGCAGATTTAAGATCCTGAGAATTGCGTACGGCAATTTCAAAGCCAAGGATCAGAGAAAATTCCGCGCTTTTGTGCGCAAAAACAGCAAGTGGCTGAAAAACTATGCGCTGTATATGGCGGTTAAGAGCAGCTTTGATATGGTGTCGTGGACAGAGTGGCCCGAAGACATTAAAATGCGCGAGGACGCGGCTGTCCGCCGCTATGAGCGCAAACTCAGAAACGACATCAACTTCTGGAAATTCGTCCAGTTCAAGTTTTATGAGCAGTGGGAAAGCTTTCGCGCTTATGTAAACGGCCTCGGCATCAAGATTTTGGGCGATATGCCTATCTATGTAGCTATGGACAGCGCCGACACCTGGGCTAACCCCGAGCTGTTCCAGCTTTATGACGACGGCGATCCCATAGCGGTAGCAGGCTGCCCGCCCGATTACTTCTCAGCTACAGGCCAGCTTTGGGGCAACCCGCTCTATGACTGGGATTACCTTAAAGAAACCGACTACGAGTGGTGGTTCGAGCGCGTTAAGGCCGCGAGCAAGCTTTACGATATTACAAGAATCGACCATTTCCGCGCGTTCGCAAGCTACTATTCAATTCCCTATCCCGCAGAAAACGCCGTTAACGGCGAGTGGGTCGAGGGTCCGCGCATTGAGTTCTTTAAGATGATGGAAGAGGCGTGCGGCAAATTTGAAATTGTCGCCGAGGATCTGGGCACACTTACGCCCGACGTTACCGAGCTTATGGAGCAGACGGGTTATCCCGGCATGAAGGTGCTGGAGTTCGCGTTTGACAGCGGCGAGGAAAACGACTATCTTCCGCACAACTACACCGAAAATTGCGTAGTTTATACGGGTACCCATGACAATGACACCGTTATGGGCTGGCTTGAAACAGCTAAACCCGAGGACATAAACTTCGCAAGAACATACTGCAAGATGCCCGATGACGAGCCTTTTAACTGGGGACTGATCCGCACCGCTTACGAAAGCAAGGCCGATATGGCTGTTGTTCCCATGCAGGATATCCTTGGGCTCGGCAAGGAAGCCAGAATGAATACGCCTTCAACTCTCGGCGGCAACTGGACATGGAGGGTTGACAGCGCGTCACTGACTGACGCTCTTGCGGAAAAATTA
>ONCY01000102.1 GCA_900316435.1 uncultured Eubacteriales bacterium
CAAGGTTCTTCTTGTAGTGAAGGGTGTCCTTGTCAAGGCAGATTTCCTCAAGCTTGTCGTGAGCCGCGTAAAGGATGGTGCCGCCGGGTGTTTCATAAATGCCGCGCGCCTTCATGCCTACAAGACGGTTTTCTACGATGTCGGTGATGCCGATTCCGTTTCTGCCGCCGATTTCGTTGAGCTTTTCAATGATGGCTACAGACTCGGTCTCTTCGCCGTTGATTTTGGTGGGGATACCCTTTTCAAAGCTGATTGTAACGTACTCGGGCTTATCGGGAGCCTGCTCGGGTGACACGCCCATCTCGAGGAAGCCTTCTTTGTTGTACATCGGCTCGTTTGCGGGATCTTCAAGGTCAAGTCCTTCGTGGCTGAGGTGCCAGAGGTTCTTGTCCTTTGAGTAGTTGGTTTCTCTGTTGATTTTAAGGGGAATATTTTTTGCCTCCGCGTATGCGATCTCTTCCTCACGGGACTTGAATTCCCACGTTCTCCACGGAGCGATGATTTTCATATCGGGAGCGTAAGCCTTGATAGCCAGCTCAAAACGAACCTGGTCGTTGCCCTTGCCGGTGCAGCCGTGGCAGATTGCGTCAGCGCCCTCGGCCTTTGCTATCTCAACGATTCTCTTTGCGATTACGGGACGCGCGAAAGATGTGCCGAGCAGATATTTGCCCTCATATACCGCGCCAGCTTTCATGGTGGGGAATACGTACTCCTCAACAAACTCCTTGTTGAGGTCCTCGGGAAGCGCCTGTCTTGAGTGCCTTTTCCTCAAGGCCGTCAAGCTCGGTGCCCTGACCTACGTTGCCTGATACCGCGATAACCTCGCAGTTGTCGTAGTTTTCTTTGAGCCACGGGATGATGATTGAAGTATCCAAACCGCCGGAATATGCAAGTACTACCTTTTTGATTTTGTTGTCAGCCATGATAATTCCTCCAGACAAATTTATGTTACGCTTACAATTATACTACAACTTTATGAAAAATCAAGTCTTTTATTGAATAAATATTCAATTTTTAAGTCTTGCACAAAAATACGGAAAACGCTGTGCGTTTTTGGTTATTTGGCTGAACAGACTTGACAAATCTGTTCTTTTGAATTGAAAAAACGGTAAAATCAACAGAGCGGCGTTTATCATTAATATTCATAAAAAAGCCGATAATATACAAAATAATGAATATTTTTTGTGAATGTATTGAATATTATTCAAAAAGTGTTATAATATATAGAAAAGAGATTATCGGTAAAAAAGAAAGGATATGGTGTAATGGCAGAGTTTCGCTCGATTAACCCCCAGGAAATTTTTGACAACCCCTTTAAGCTGTTCGGCAGCAACTGGGGCTTGGTTACTGCGGGGAACCGGGAGAGCTTAAACACAATGACGGTAAGCTGGGGCGGCTTGGGTATTATGTGGAATAAGCCCGTAGCGTTCACGTTTATCCGTCCGCAGCGCTACACATTTGAGTTTATTGAGCGCGGAGAGTATTTTACGATCTGCTTCTTTGACGAGAGCTACCGCGAGGCGCTGAGCTTTTGCGGCTCAAAAAGCGGAAGGAATGTCGACAAGATAAAGGAGACGGGTCTTACCCCTGTATTTACCGAGGACGGCGTGCCGTATTTTGAGCAGGCAAGGTTGGTTCTGGGCTGCAGAAAGCTTTACGGTCAGTTCCTTAACGAGCAGAGCGTTTTGGGCGGAAACCAGGTATTGAAGCACTACAACGGCGACGAATACCACAAGATGTATATCAGCGAAATACTTGAGGTGCTTGCAAAATAACAATTGGGGCGCTGCCGAAAACGCTTTCAGGCAGCGCTTTTGTTTTGTAAAATATTGGCAGTTGATAAAATGTTGTTCTGGGAAGAGAGCTGATTTGACGTATACTTTTGCTGATTATCATCGAAAAATGATATAAATATGCGCTTAAGTGGTGAATGTGAAAAAAACTGTTGACAAAACGAAAGCCCTGTGATATAATCACATTCGTTCTTAAAAATAGTTGGTGTCGATGACGCTGAGGGTCCACCTGTTCCCATACCGAACACAGAAGTTAAGCTCAGTGGTGCCGAAAATAGTGCTCTGGCGACGGGCCACCCAGTAGGGTGGGCGTTTTTATTTTTGGAGGATTTATGAAGGATTTGCTTAAAGATAAATCGAGCGTGTGGAACGAGCTGAAAACCTCTGGAAACCCCGTTGTGCTGTACGGAATGGGCGACGGCGCCGACAAGGTGCTTGTGGCTTTTGAGCGATTTAATATCTGTGCGAGCGCCGTAATGGCGAGCGACGGGTTTGTGCGCGGTCAGAGCTTTCACGGCTTTGTTGTTAAAAAGCTGAGCGATTTGGAGGCAGAGTACGGCGATTTTACCGTGGCGCTATGCTTTGCAAGTCAGCTTCCCGACGTTATTGAAACTATTAAAAACGTCGCTGCGCGCCACAGGCTGGTTGTGCCGCCCGTTCCAGCTTTCGGCAATATTGTTTTTGACGAGGAGTTTGTTGCGGAAAACGCCGTGGATATGAACAGGGCGTATGAGCTGTTTGCGGACGATATGTCGCGGCAGGTATTTGAAAACGTGCTTATGTTTTACCACGCAGGTGATATAGCCCTGCTTGATTCGATAACGACCGACAAGGACGAGGCGTTTGAAAATATACTTAAGCTCGGCAAAAACGAGGTCTATCTTGATTTGGGAGCCTATAACGGCGACACGGTCGAGGAGTTTTTGCGCTACACAGGCGGAGCGTATAAGAAAATAACCGCGCTGGAACCCAACGCGAAGAATTTTAAAAAATTATATGAAAATTGCTCAGCGCTTGAAAACACCGAGCTGCTGCAGCTTGGCGCGTGGAGCGAAAAAGCAACGCTTATTTTCAACAATAAGGCAGGACGCAACAGCGCTGTTGCCGAAAAGGGCGTTGAAACACAGGTCGACGCGGTCGACAATATTTTAGGCGGCGGCAGCGTAACCTATGTAAAGGCGGATGTTGAGGGCGCGGATTACGAAACGCTGCTCGGTATGAGAAATACGCTGAAAACCTGCAAGCCAAAGCTGAATTTTGCCGCGTACCATAGGTTTGAGGACATTTTCAGGCTGCCGCTGCTCATTCACGAGATGAATCCCGAGTACAAAATATATTTAAGACATCATCCGTACATCCCTGCTTGGGATACTAATATATATTGCGTTTGACGCGCGAAACAAATATATTGCATATAAAAAGGGCGAGCCGCTTGGCTCGCCTTTTTTACTGTAAGGAAACTGATTTGTTTTAACCCCGCCGTTTCAAAGGCGTTTCCGTTAAAACGAGGCTTTCCAAAGGCGGGATTGGGTGCAGCGTCACGCTGCTTTACGGATTGTAGCGCGGATCTTCCTCGAGCATACGGTCGATGTCGGACATATATTTATCGAAATCGAAGTCGTCGTCATCAAACGACTGAGGTTTTTCCTCTTCGTAGTCAACGTCGTAGCGTTCCTCGCTGCGCTCCTCCTGCTCCATGCGTAGCTTTTCGCGCTCGTCGCGGCGCTTTGCGCGGAGCATAAGCTTTTCCTGCTCAGCCTGCTCCTGCTTTTCTTTTTTGCGGCGCTCGTCGCCAAAGGCGAGGTCGCCGAGGAACTGTCCGAAAATGCCCGCAATAAGATAAACAAACAGCAGAATCAGGTTTGTTACGCGGAAGCCGCCGCTGTAAATCATGGTAATCATAAACGCAATCGGTGCCATGAGCGTAAACAGGAAGTCGATTCCGTGCTTAGCGCAGTAAACCGCCGAGGTAACAACCGCGGTTGTCAAAAGAATAAAGTAAAACGCGACAGGAGCAAACTTGCCCATGGGGCTGCCCTCCAAAAACAGCAGCGGAACCAGAATAAACACAGCAAAAATCACAATTGCGTAAGGAAGATATTTCTTAACAATACCGTTCATATTAGCCCTCCAAGTTATCTCTTAAATCAATTCAAAGCAATTATACTATTATTAGTTAAAAAAATCAAGTGGCAACGTGACGGCCGCCACGCGGCAGGAAGTGCGGCTATTGAAAAGTCGATTTTTCCGATACCGCGGACTAACGCCGCTCTTTAACGCGGGTGTTACGGTAACCTTTTTGGCAAATTTCAGTTGCGCGCCAATCCGTCTTGACAACCGCGCGGATTTGGAATAAAATAATACTGTGCCGCTAAGCGGTAATTTGTCAGTAAAACTGTGAGGTGAATTTTTAATGGACGCAGCCGGAAGTTTAGGCGCAGTTCCCGGGCGAAGTAGGAATGAACGGCAGTTTGCGTTCATTTCAATCAACCTTATATGATTCAGATAAAAATTTATCGGAGAGTTTTTATCTGAACCATAGCCCCGTGAACTCGTCTTTCCGCAAAAAAAGGAGGAGAGATGATGGTTCAGGTTAACGTCACACTGACGCAAACCATAAAAAAGCTTCTCGAGGAGAAAAAGTTTTCCACGTTAAGGGATATTCTCATCACTATGATGCCGTATGATATCGCGGCGGTATTTGAGGAGCTTCAAGATGAAAAAATGCCCATTTTGTTCAGGCTTTTGCCCAAGGAGCTTGCGGCGGAGACCTTTGTTGAAATGGACGAAAACACGCAGCAGTTTTTGATTCACGGCTTTTCGGACAGCGAGCTTAAGGAAGTTGTTGACGAGCTGTTTGTAGACGACGCGGTTGACCTCATTGAGGAAATGCCCGCAAACGTAGTAAAGCGAATCCTTCGCACGGCGGACAAGGATATGCGAAAGCAGATCAACGAGCTGCTTAAATACCCGGAGGACAGCGCCGGCTCGATTATGACGACCGAGTTTATTTCGCTGCGCCCCGACATGACCGCCGAAATGGCTATAAAGCGAATCAGGCGCACCGGCGTTGACAAGGAGACTATCTATACCTGCTATGTCAACGACGAAAACAACAAGCTTATCGGTATTACCACGGTAAAGGATCTGCTGCTTGCCAACGACGATGATGTTGTGCGCGACATGATGGAGGAAAACGTAATTGCCGTTCACACTCTCGACGACCAGGAAAAGGTTGCCCAGATGTTCTCAAATTACGACTTCCTGGCACTTCCGGTTGTTGACAACGAGCAGCGCACCGTCGGTATAGTCACTATTGATGACGCTATCGACGTTATCCAGGAAGAGGCAACCGAGGATATCGAGAAGATGGCGGCGGTTCTGCCCTCGGATAAGCCGTATATGAAGACGGGCGTTTTCGGAATTTACGCAAAGCGTGTTCCGTGGCTGCTGGTGCTTATGCTGTCGGCAACCTTTACAAGCACTATTATTTCATCGTTCGACAATGTTTTGCAGCGCATTATTATTTTGTCGTCGTTTATTCCGATGATCACCGGCTCGGGCGGTAACGCCGGCTCGCAGGCTTCGGTTTCGGTTATCCGCGCCCTGTCATTGGGTGAAATCGAGTTCAAGAACATTTTTAAGGTGCTTTGGAAGGAGTTTCGCGTGGCGGTGCTCTGCGGCCTTACGCTTGCGGTGGCTAACTTCATTAAGCTGCTGATATTCGACCTCAGAGGCTACGAGGGCACGGGCGCCCCAATGCTTATCGCGCTTGCGGTATCGCTCACGATTTGGGGAACGATCGTTATGGCGAAAATCGTCGGTTCAAGCCTGCCTTTGCTGGCGAAAAAAATCGGTTTTGACCCTGCGGTCATGGCAAACCCGCTTATCTCAACGGTCTGCGACTCGCTTTCGCTGCTGATTTACTTTGCGGTAGCAACGCTTATTATCCCTCAGCTTACACAAATTTGATAACTGTTTTTACGGCGCGTACGGCTTTGGCTGTGCGCGTTTTATTTTTTTCAAAAAATTTTAAAACTTTTAAAACCTTTTGAGTTTATGAATCGTTATATTAATGTCAGAAACAAAACCAAATCCTAAAAAAGCCTAAATATCGACAAAAAACGGCATTTTGGTATTGACAAAATTTTACAACAGTATAAAATAAAAAAGGAAAAAGGAGAATTATTATGAAAAAGTCACTAAAAAGAATCGTTACAACAATTTTGGCGGTAGCAACCGTCGGCTCAACAGCTGTACTGTTTACAGGCTGCGGAGAAAAGTCGGACGAAGAAAAGGTTAAGGACGCTCTGAATGATTTTGCAGCGGGAGCGATGAACGATTTGAGCGCGATGAACGACTTGGGTGAGTTATCATTGCCGGAAACCGAACCCCAAAAGGAAACTGTTGAGCTGAACCTGTTGGATAAAATCATTTCTGGCAAGCTCTACACCGTGAAGTATTACGACGAGAGCTACAACAATGGTTTTTATATACGATTAAACGACACCATTGATATCGACGGATATACTGTCGAACTTAGCGCAAAAAAAGAGGAATATGACTCTGGTTGGCAAGAATGGGATATCAAAAAAAGCGGCGAAAAGCTTGCGTCGTTTGATATGACAAGGGACACAAAGGCTACAACGGAAATCAGTAACAACAAAATTGTTGTTTCGATTGGAGAAGGCACTCCGTTTTCGGAAGATAACAGCGAAGTTGAATTTGAATTCACGGAAAAAAGCCGCGAAAATATCGAGATAGATGTTCCTGCCGAGCTGACTGAGGCTGAATGCAAGCAGCATATAGACGAGCTTAAAGAAGCGGCTTCGGTTGAGTTCAAAAAAGACAACATGTACAGCGCTTATAAAACTCCGAATCTGGACGGCGTATATTATTTCCCCGGTGACGCCGCTAACGCGCGTGTGATATTTGTCTATTCGGTAAACTATTTCAATCAGGACTGCATTGTTTACGTTGAATCAGACCGCCCCTTTATCTTAGGCGGAGAGTTGGATTTCTTTAGTATCGATTCAGACTTTATAGGTTCAAAAAGTGATATAGAACACGGCTACGCTGCCAGAGCGATCGATTTGACACAAGGAACAAAGATCGGATAATAGTATAAAAAATCAGGCGGCACGCATGTTGCTGCGTACCGCCCTCTTGCGGGAAATAACAATGATTTTCGCTTTTCGCCTCTGCTGCGTGCGCTCAACCCGGCTTGCGGCAACGCGCTTTTGGGCACGGCGTGCCGGACGGCGCTTCTTCGGAAACAGGATCGCCTTAACAGGTCCGCTTACCGCGTAGCAGATAAATGTAATGATACAAAAGTTGATTAAAAAATTTAACATGTTCAAAACCTCCCATTCGGACAAGTTTTCCCTCGCCCTATACTTTAATTATACGCGGGCAACTGTCCCATAAAAAGGACTTTGAACGATAAACTCGAACGTCTTTTTGCTTTTTAAAAAGCGTTAAATAAATATTTTAAAGAAAAAGGAGAAATCACAATGAAAAAGACATTAAAAAGAATCGTAATCGCAATCCTGGCAGTTGCAACAGTAGCTTCAACAGCTTTCGTATTCGCAGGCTGCGGTGAGAAATCAGAGGAAGAAAAGGCAAAAGACGCCGTTAACTCAATGATGGATCAATTGAAGGATCTCGCAAACTAAGGT
>ONCY01000118.1 GCA_900316435.1 uncultured Eubacteriales bacterium
TGAGAAGGCACATTGAAGCCAAACCTGAGGTATAGTGGGTGTGGATTTGAAGCGGAAATTCGGGAAGCTCTGCCTTGATAGCCTTTACAAGGCTTTCGGTGCGCGACGGTGTTAGCAGCGCCGCCATATCCTTAATGCAGATTGAGTTTGCGCCGGCGTCAGCGATTCTCTTGGCGTACTCAACGTAGTATTCGTCAGTGAAAACGGGGCCTGTTGTGTAGCTGATAGCGACCTGAGCGTGACCGCCCTCTTTATTTGCCGCTGTAATAGCGGTTTTGAGGTTCTTAATATCGTTAAGCGCGTCAAAAATACGGATAATATCGATGCCGTTGGCAATTGAGCGCTGAACCAGATACTCAACGCAGTCGTCGGCGTAGTGACGGTAGCCGAGCATGTTCTGTCCGCGGAACAGCATCTGAAGCTTTGTGTTAGGGCAGTGATCTTTTATTGTGCGCAGGCGCTGCCACGGATCCTCGTTTAGGAAGCGCAGGCAGGCGTCGTATGTAGCGCCGCCCCAGCACTCCAAAGAGTAGTAGCCTATTTTATCGAGCGAGTCAAGGATAGGAAGCATGTCCTCCGTTGTCATCCTTGTCGCTATCAAAGACTGGTGCGCGTCGCGCAGAGCGGTCTCGGTGATTCTTATTTTCTTTGACATTACGCAGTCTCCTTAATTGAGTGTTACCAGTACCTTACCCGAGTCAACAGCCTCACCCTTTGAGACCTCGATCGTGGCAACAGTGGCGTCCTGAGGCGCTTTAACGGGAGTTTCCATCTTCATGGCCTCGATGAAAACAAGGTCTTCGCGGAGTTTCCATCTTCATGGCCTCGATGAAAACAAGGTCTTCGCCCGCCTTAACAGCCTGTCCGACGGTAACAACGACATTTACTACAGTGCCGGGCATAGGAGCCTTAACGCTGATGTTGCCTACAGCGCCTGCCGGAGCTGCGGGCTTTGCGGCAGGCGCTGCCGCGGGTGCTGCGGGTGCGGGAGCAGCTGCAGCGGGAGCAGCGCTTTCGCCGAGCTCCTCAACCTGTACATCATAAGCTGTGCCGTTTACAGTGATTCTGAGAGTTAGTATTCTATATTAGTAAATAATTACAAATCATACGGTGCTGTGTTTCTTAGCAACCGTGGGAACACGCTTACCCGCTAGCATATCAAGAGCTGAAATAAGAGCCGTCCGCAGCTCTGCCTCATCGACAATGCCGTCGACATAGCCGTTCTGAGCGGCGTTAAACGCGGAAAGATTTTCCTGCGCGTACTTCTCAGCCGACTCGCTCTGCTTATCTGTAGGAACCTTCATCTGCTCGGGAGCCAGAATCAGCGCCGCGGCCTCGACATTTACGGGCGAGATAACCGCGTTGGGGAACGCGTATACGACATCAGCGTTAGCGCCTGTACCCGCAAGCGCAACATAAGCGGAGCCGACAGCCTTTCCTACCACACCTTTCCTACCACAACGGAAATCTTTACCGTGGTAGCCTCGGCATAAGCTGAGGTGAGCTGACGCGCTGTGCGCAAATTCTCAAATCCACCGCAATCGGCAAAGGTGATTACGGGAAGCGAAAACGCGTCGCAGAAGCGCACAAACCTTGCGATTTTTTCAGCGGATTTATCATCAAGCGGCTTTCCCACCGTGCGGACAACACCGATTACGCTGCCGCCCAGACGCGCAAGGCGTATCCTCGCGTTTTCGCCGAACTCATCGGCGATTCTGAGTTTTGAGCCGCCGTCAACAATCTTGCTGACAATGCAGCTGCCCTGCGGAGCAGGCTGCTCTTCAAAGCCCTCGGGAGCCATGTTAAGGTTATTTGAGGGAAGATAACACACAAGCTCTTTTGCCTGCTGAACCGCTTTAGCCGCGTCCTTTACAACAAACGAAGCGTTTCCGTTTGCCGCGTTAAAGGCGGCGTCGGCGTCCTTGCCCGTTACATCGAGAGAAAGCTTTGCGTCCTCGGTCATGATTACAAAATCAGCGCTTACAGCCGCCAAGGCGTTTGTTCCGAGGCAGGTTCCCGTAATTACGGAAATCTGAGGAACCGCGCCGCTGAGCTTTGAGGTGAGGTTGATAACCTCGCCGCAGCCGGCAAGAAGCTCCGCACCCTGATTAAGTCTGCCGCCGACGCTGTCGTAAAAGCCGACAACCGGCGCGCCTGTTTTAAGAGCGAGCTTATAGAGCTTTTTAAGCTTTGCCGCCTGAGCCTTGCTCATAGCGCCGCCGCAGACGTCGCTGTTCTGCGCGAAAGCGTAAACGGGCAGTCCCTCAACGGTACCAAAACCCGCCACGACCTCGGCAAAGCCCTCGCCGGACTTTGCGAAAGCGTCATTTCAGCCTTTGCCGCCTGAATTCTGTCAGTATCCATGTATATATCCTCCTGTGCAAGCGATAAGACCAAACTACCGCATATTAAACTTTATATATTATACCGCAAAACGGAGAAAAGCACAAGGGGAATTTATAAATTTTTACCGTATAAAAAGCAGCGTGACGCTGCACCCAATCCCGCCTTTTGAAAGCCTCGTATTAAACGGAAACGCCTGTGGAACGGTGGGGTCATAGCAAAGCAGTTTCTTATACAGTAAAAAAGGACGCACAACCGTGCGCCCAAAATATTATTAAATTAAATCAGCCTTCCGTTTACAAGCGGATTGGCAAGCAGGTTTTTTACTTCCTTTTCGGTAAGGTCGCGCCAGTCGCCCTGCTTGAGCATACCCATTTTAACTCCGCCTATCTGGGTGCGGCGCAGACGCGCTACCTCAAGCCCTACCGCATCGCACATGCGGCGGATCTCGCGGTTTTTGCCCTCGTGAAGGATCATCTCCAGCACAACCCTTCCCGGCTCCTTGTGAACCACATGAACAATTGCGGGCGCGGTTTTTACGCCGTCAAGCTCAACGCCTGTTTCAAGCTTTACAAGCTGATCCTCGGTAATATCGGGGCGCACGGTAACTCGGTAGTATTTATAAACGCTGTTGCGCGGATGCATAACCTTATTCGCAAATTCGCCGTCGTTGGTGAAGATAAGCATGCCCTCGCTGTCCTTATCAAGCCTGCCTATTGGATATACCCTCTCGCCCACGTTTTTAACAAGCTCGGCAACACATTTTCTGCCGCGCTCGTCATTCATTGTGGTAATAAAACCGCGAGGCTTGTTGAGCATGATATAGCGGTAATGCGTTTTGGGCATAACAACGCGCTTGCCGCTGATATACACCTTGTCGTTCGGCATAACCTTGTCGCCCAAAACAGCGGTTTTTCCGTTGATTTTAACCTTGCCCTGCACAATAAGCTCCTCGGCTTTTCGGCGCGAGGCAATGCCGCACTGTGATATGAATTTTTGCAGTCTTACGGGTTCGTTTTTAACCATATGTAAAAAATTCCTTTATTCTTTGAAATAATCCTTTTTTGACTCTCTTTTCCCCTACATTTTCATCGGCTTTCAGATTAACGCTCTTAAGCACCTTTCCGTCAAGCAGATAATCTATCCTGCCTAAAGCATCACCCTTTTTTACGGGAGCGTAAACAAAGTTATCGAGATATACCTTTCGATCTATCTTATCAGCGCCATCGTTTTCAAGGACAATATCAATGTCGCTCTCGCCTGTTACCGCCACGTTTTTTTCAGAGCCTCCTACGCAGGGAACATCTATGCGCAGGCTGCCGTCGGCGCTATGGTAGCCGCTCAGGCGTGAAAAGCCGTAATCGTAAAGGGAAATGTGGTCGTTCCAGTCGGTTCTGTCATCAAGAGTAACACACACCAGAGTTACACCGTTACGGCGTGCCGCCGAAACAAGGCACCTGCCCGCGGCGGTGGTGTATCCTGTTTTGCCGCCTATACAGTCGGGATATAGTTTGAGTAAGCGGTTGTGATTGGCGTAAGTTATTTTCTTGTCCGACGGCTCCACAAAGGAAACAACCGCGCTTTTCTGAGAAGTAAGGCTTGAAAAAGCCTTGTTGCACAGCCCCTCCGCCATCAGCAGCGCCATATCCGCCGCCGTGGTGTAATGCTCGTCATCGTCAAGTCCGCTCGGAGTGACAAAATGAGTGTTCTCCATTCCGATCTGCTTTGCGCGTGTGTTCATCAGGTTTGAAAACTTTTTATTGCTTCCCGAAATTGAAACAGCCGCCGCGTTTGCCGCGTCGTTGCCAGAGACCATCATCATGCCCGTTGCCAAGTCGCTTAACCTCAGCTTTTCGCCGACTTCGAGGTACATTGAGCTGCCCTCAGCAGTCATTTCATCGGTGAAGGTTATAACGCGGTCGTTTTTAGCAGCTTCCTCAAGCGTCAGCAGGGTTGTCATCAGCTTTGTTGTGCTGGCGGGCTTCATCCGCTCGTTTTCATTCTTTGAAAGAATTATCTTTTTGTTCTCAACACAATAAAGCACAAAGGCATTTGCGCCTGTATCCGGAATATCTGCCGCTGCAACTCTGATAGTAAACGCAAAAGCTACAGAAAAGCAAAGTATCAGCACAAGCAGTTTTTTCATAGCAACACCCCGTTATACTATATGCAGGGGTGCAGTGAATATGCCGAATCAATCAGATGTCAACATCGTCAATAGTAATTTCGGAGAAGTCGTCGGTTACGTCGATTTCGGTTTTCTTGTCCTTTTTGAAGAAGCCCTTGACCTTATCGACAACATCGGGAACCATGCCCATAATCTTATCAAGTCCGTCGCCGCCGCCTACAGAAATAAGGCGAACGTTACCCTTATAAACGGTGAGAAACGCGATAGGCTGGATCGTAACGCCTGCGCCGCTGCCACCGCCGAAAAGGTCTTTTTTCTCGTTTTTGGTAGGCAGATCGGAGCCGCCCGAAGCAAAGCCGTAGCTGACCTTTGAAACGGGAATGATGAGCGTGCCGTCCTCGGCTGTAATGGGTGTGCCGACGATGGTGTTTACGTCAACCATTTCCTTGATCTTATCCATTGTGATATTCATTAAGTTGTCGATGGGATGTGCCATATTAACCTCTCCTCCATTGAAAGTATTGATTTCTTTATTATCTGTATCTTTCGGCTTTTTGCCGTTTTTAAGACGAATAAGAAGCTTGATCGCCTTGAAGCCGTAGCGGAAGGCGATAGCGAAAATCCACAGCAAACGGATATACGCGTAAATATCAACCGCGTACTGCGACTGTGAGCCCTCGGTAAAGTCCGGCGAAATATCGACGCCGTACTTTTTGCATTTTGTCGCTTTTACAAGGATACTCACCGCGGGATAAACCGCAAGGCAAAAGTAACCGTACTTTACGGCGGTGTCGTCAGCGTCCTCGCCGTGGTAGCAAATGCTGATATTGAACCGCTTTATGACAAGGTGTTTGAAAAAGCTTTTCAGCGCGCCTGCAGCAAGAGACGCTGCCTCGCGGATTGTATCGACAAGCCAAAGAATGCCTTTTTCCTTGACAATACTCGGCTTTTTCTTCTTTTCCTTATCTTCTTCGGCTTCCTTTTCCTTGTCCTTTTTCTTATCTTTTTTCTTTTTCTTGGGCTTAGGCGGATAAACGGTTATCGGAATGAAGCCTATCTTCAGAACCGCCTTTACCTCGCCCTTATACGAAACCTTTACGCCTATCGGAATCAACAGTATCAGAAAAATCAGAAGGATGATTCCGAGCAGTATATAAAGCCACGTCAAATGCATCCCCCGTTTCTCTCACAATGATATCCGCGCCGTTTATTCCTCGGGCTCGGTTTCCTGCGGCTCCTTTTCATCCTCGCTCTCGGGAAGCGGAGGCAGCTCGTCTAAGCTGCTGATATTAAAGCAGCGCAAAAAATTTTCGGTAGTGCCGTATAAAAGCGGTCTGCCGGGCAGCTCAAGCCTGCCCTTTTCCTCAATTAAATCCTTTGAGGTAAGGCTACCGATAACGCCGCTACAGTCAACGCCGCGCACCTGCTCCACAAACGCCTTTGTAACGGGCTGATTGTACGCCACGACCGCCAGTACCTCAAGCGCCGCCTGAGAAAGCGGAGTATTCCTGCGCAAATCCATTACGGTGCGGATCTGCGGCGCGTATTCCTTGCGCGACACCATCTGGTAACTGTTTTTAAGCTTTATAATAGTTATGCCCGTTTCGGTGCTTTCGTAGTCATTCAAAAGCGCCTCAACGCCGCTGTCGACCTCCTCGGCGGACGAGCCGCCTGCGGCAAAGAGTATTGCCTCGATAGCGGCGCGGATATTTATTTCTTTTACAGAATTATCTTCATTCATCAGGAGTTGCCCCCTCTCTTTCGATCATACGCACCACGGCGTTTTCTCCCGAACCTTCTATTCGGATACGCTTGCCCTTTACAAGCTCCAGCGTAGCCAAAAATGTAGCCACCAAGTCGCTTTTGCCCTCGCACACCTCAAAAATCTCGTGGTATTCAAGCCTTTTGCCGTGCCAAAGCCTGCGCATAAGCTGAATGATCTTGCTGTTCACCGAAACGATTTTGTGGGCGACTATGCCCGAAAAAGCCTGCTCCGACGGCGGCAGACGCCGCTTTCCCCTGCCGACCGCGCTGATATAAGCCTTTGCTATATCCTCGCTCGGATGGCTGCGGTTATATGTCATATCGTACTCCACGGGCGACGCCGCGCGAAAGAAGGTATCGAAGTCGTAGATACCGCCGAGCTTTGCGGCGATCTCTCTGCA
>ONCY01000098.1 GCA_900316435.1 uncultured Eubacteriales bacterium
TGATATTCCTCCGTTAAGCTCGCGGTACAATTCGTACGGCATTGCGTCGGCAATTTCATCGAGCATAGCGGCACATTCTTCAAAAGTAATCATATTTCCGATACAAAATCAATAATCGAGATAATCCTTAAGCTTTCTTGAGCGGCTGGGATGTCTGAGCTTTCTGAGCGCTTTTGCCTCGATCTGGCGGATACGCTCACGGGTAACGTTGAATTCCTTGCCCACTTCTTCAAGAGTGCGGCTTCTTCCGTCCTCAAGACCGAAGCGGAGTTTGAGTACCTTTGCCTCTCTGGGAGTCAAGGTTGAGAGCACGTCGGCAAGCTGCTCGCGGAGCATGGTGTGCGAAGCGGCGTCCGCGGGAGCCGGAGCGTCGTTGTCGGGGATAAAGTCGCCGAGATGGCTGTCCTCTTCCTCACCGATAGGAGTTTCAAGCGAAACAGGCTCCTGAGCAACGCGCATGATCTCCCTCACCTTATCAACGGGCATATCGATCTCCTCGGCGATCTCGTCGGGAGAAGGCTCGTGACCGTTCTGGTGGAGAAGCTGGCTCTGAACCTTTTTGACCTTGTTGATTGTTTCGACCATATGAACGGGGATACGGATGGTACGCGCCTGATCGGCTATAGCTCGGGTAATAGCCTGACGGATCCACCATGTGGCGTAAGTTGAGAACTTGAAGCCCTTTGTATAGTCAAACTTTTCAACCGCTTTGATAAGACCGAGGTTGCCCTCCTGAATAAGGTCGAGGAACTGCATTCCTCTGCCGAGGTAACGCTTTGCGATACTTACAACAAGGCGAAGGTTGGCTTCGCTCAAGCGCTGCTTTGCGGCTACGTCGCCGTTTGAAATGCGTATAGCCAAATCGACTTCTTCCTCACTCGAAAGGAGAGGTACTCTGCCGATTTCCTTAAGATACACCTTTACGGGGTCGTCGACGGTAACGCTTTGCTCGCCTGTGGGCGCGGGAGTATCTTCATCCTTGTTATCATCTATTGAAATATCAATATCGTCGATTTTAAGGTCGTCAAAATCCTCTACGATTTCAATTCCCTGCTGTTCAATTGTTTCGTAGAGCTTTTCAAGTTTTTCGGGATCCAGATCCTGCTCGCCGAGGGCGTCAAGAATATCCTGGTTAGTCAGCTGCCCTTTTTGTTTTCCCAGCTCGATAAGTTCTTTCGCTAATGACTTTTTTTCCTGCTGTGGCATAGTATCTTTCCTTTCACGTTTTGGATTCCCTTACCTTTTTGAGGTATTCGTTAAGCTCGTCCTCACCCATATTGGCAATGTCGGCGGGCTTAGGCTTAGCGCTTTCCTCCAAGATAACCTTTATATATTCATCAAGCGACTTTTTAGTTTGCGCTATACTTGCGTGTTTTTGGACTATTTGATAGATTTTATCGGATTCCTCCGAGGTGAAATCAGCCGAAGTGTTGTTCAGCGGATCCTTTCCGTCGCGTATCCTGTCGAGAAAATATGTATAAAAACGCCTCATAAGCGAGTTTTGGAACTGCTCGGGCTTTATTTCCGAGGAAATATATTTTTCGGAATCGGGGTTGCGGATAAGATACGCGACAAGCGCTTCCTCTGCGGAAGAGCTTCGCAGCGCCTTTGCCCTGTCCTTATCGAGCTTTTCTCCTCGTCCGCTCAGCTCCGTGCTGATTTTTTGCTGCTGTTTGCGGTACTCCTCACGCGAGCGGCGTTTACTGAGTTTTTTCATCTGAGCCATAAACGCGTTTTTGTCAACTCCGAATTCCTTACAGAGCTTCGCTGCATAAACATCCTGCTCTATTGGACTGGGAATAGTAGCTATCAGACGCGCCGCTGCCTCAAGATAGCTCACTCTGCCGTCTGAGGTATCGGTATTGTACTCTCCCCGGAGCTTTTGCAGGCGGTATTCGATGTCGTTTCCGCTCTTGTCGATCAGCGCCTTGAACGCTGCAGGTCCGTCGGCGCCCTTGGATTTTATAAACTCGTCGGGGTCCTTCCCGTTTGGAACAGTGAGCACCCTTACGGGAAGCCCGGCGTTCCGGAGTATCGGAATAGCTCTGGAGGTCGCCTTCTGCCCTGCCTCATCGGCGTCATAGCAGATAATAACCTCGTCGGCATACCGCTTCATCAGCATCGCCTGCTCGGAAGTCAGCGCTGTTCCCAGAGTGGCAACGGCATTGGTAAAGCCTGCCTGATTAACGGCGATCACGTCCATATAGCCCTCGCAGAGCATCAGCGTACGGCTGCCCGAATTCTTTGCGTTATTTAAAGAAAACAGGTTTTCGCTTTTTTTAAACACCGGGGTATCCGAGGTGTTCAGGTACTTAGGCTTTTGGTCGGTCATAATTCTTCCGCCGAAAGCTATTACGTTTCCGCGCAAGTCGATTATCGGGAACATGACGCGGTTTGAAAAGCGGTCATAAACGCCGTTTCCGTTTTTGCGCTGAACAGCGAGATTGGCGGCTACGAGCTCGTGCTCGGAAAACCCGAGCGATTTAAGATGAGTTGTCAGCGAAGTCCATTCATCGTCCGCAAAACCCAAGCCGAAATGACGAATGGTTCTGTCGCTGAGCATTCGACCGTGAAAATAGTCGAGCCCCTCTTTGCCTACAGGCAGATAAAGCGATTTATAAAAGAAACGCGCCGCCTCGCGGTTGGCTTCGTAAATCCGCTTTCTTAGCCTTGCCATGCTGTCATCATATGAGTTATCTGGCATTTCCATTCCTGCGCGCTGAGCAAGGAACTTAACCGCCTCCACATAATCGAGGTTTTCGATCCTCATAATAAAGGAAATCACATCTCCGCCGGCGCCGCAGCCGAAGCAATAAAACGAATCGTTCTCGGTGTAAATGTTGAAGGACGGAGTTTTTTCCCCGTGGAAAGGGCACAATCCGACCATGTTTCTTCCGCGGCGTTTAAGATTGATATACGACGCGGCGATATCGGTCAGACTGTTTCGCGTTTTTAATTCCTGTAAAAAGCCCTCGGGGAATGCCATGGTTTACTCCTTGATTTTTGTTTCCTGTATAGTATATTCGCAAACAACCGCAAAAATCCTCTATTATTTTTAAAAATTTACCGAAGTTGGGAAAAATTCTTCTTTTTCCTGCCTGATTTGCACCTCGCCCGCTGTCGCGTCGGCAAGTTTCTTTTCGAGCGCAGGGATATTTAACGGCTTGATGTGGAATTTTATTGTTACGTCGGCTCCGTAAATTACATCGTCCGTTCCGGATGAATGCTCCGCTACGATCGACGCGACCTTGCCGTACTGATTATATGTGCAGTTGAGCGAACAAACGGCGCAGTTTTCCATAAAAACAACCCCGCCCGCGTCAAGAGCGAGCTTTGCCGCCTGAGAATAGGCGCGTACCAAGCCTCCGGTGCCGAGTAATACTCCGCCGAAATAGCGCGTAACAACTACACATACATCATAGACCTCGTTTTTAAGGATCACATCCAGCACAGGCATTCCCGCAGTACCCGAAGGCTCTCCGTCGTCGCTGTAACGCTTGATATTGCCCTCACGCAGAGAATAGGCGTAAACGTTGTGGCGCGCGTCCCAATGCTGCGACCGCTTTTCGTTGATAAAAGCAACAGCCTCCTGCTCACTTTTTACGGGCTTGCAATAACCGATAAACCTTGAGCGCTTTTCGGTAAATTCATCGGACGCTTCCATGCCGACGGTTTTGTAATCAGCGGACATAACCATACACTCCTATGTAAAAAGGCAGCGTGACGCTGCACCCAAGCTCGCCTATCGAAAATATCCCTTTATAATATGTTGATCAACGGCGGGATCGAAAGTTTCCTATAGAGTAAAAAAGGCAGCACGCTTGTGCTGCCCTGTTTTACAAAAATTATTTTGCCATGTTGAAACGCTTTTTAAATCTGTCAACACGTCCGCCTGTATCAACAAGCTTCTGCTTTCCTGTGTAGAAAGGATGACATTTGGAACAAATTTCAACGCGGATGTCTTTTCTTGTTGAACCTGTCTCAATAACATTACCGCAAGCACAAGTAATTGTTGTCTGCTCATACTTAGGATGGATATTCTCTTTCATTCTTCTCACCTACTTACTTTACGCAATTAACATATCGATTATACTACATTCATTTGCAAAATGCAAGCATTTTTTTAAATTTTCAAAAATTTTGCGAATTATTTTACCACAACCGCCTGATTGCCGATTTCTTTAAAGCGTGTTTCGGCAAGCGCCTTGTCGTGGTAAACGACCTCGCCCGCAACCGAGTCGTTGAAGATATACTCCTTGTCGGTGTAGCCGATAAGCACCATACAATGCTCGTTTTGGCGCCATGTCATCGTGTCTCCTATTTGGTGTTCGGCGTTTTCATCGACATAATTGATCACCCAGCTGAGCTTGTCATAGGATTCCTCCATGTAGGTAGTAACCCAAGTCATAACGGGTATATCATTATCAATGTATTCCTTGCAAAGCTGTTCAAGCGTTTTGCCCTTGATAGGATAGGCGCGGCGGCTGTCGTTTTTTTGTTTTGAAAGAAACTGGTTCATTGATTTTGCCATACCCGGACAGAAAATGCCGGCTCCCGTAAACAAATCTCCGGCAAATGCCGAATTCATGTCCGGTCCGCAAAAATTCCCGGCTTCATCATATGAGAAATCTCTGGTGATAAGATAATTGTCAATAAACCTGTGCTCATCAATGTCGTAGCCCAAGCCCTGAAGAAGCATAGTGCAGGCGTAGGTTTCACATCCTGCCTTGTAGTAATCCTGAACAATAAGCGGAATGCCTTCTATTTTATGCCCCACAGGCTTTGCTGTTGCAGCCGTAGCCATAGCGTCAGTTGCAGGCTGACTCTCAGAGCTCGAAGAAGAGCTTGATTTAGGCATTGCTACGGCGGAAATAATTATTCCGATAAGGATAAGAACGGCACATACGACCGTGGAGTTCCTTTTAACCTTTTTCGGAAGGGTTTTTACCGCAAGCGACAACACCCTGAAAAACTTTAAAAAGCTATTCTCTTTTTTAGGTTTTGGATAATTGTTATTTTTCATAATTATTCACGGCTGCCTAAATAATCTGAGTATTCTTCCAAACACATGTCAAACGAACGCATTTTTCCGGCGTCCTCTTTACCAACATAGCGATAAACATTATTAAACGGCTGTCTGTGGGTAATATCCTCTTTTCCGTCGGGATAACGAAGGATAAAGCCGTAATTAATACATTCCCGCTCTAAAAAGGATTTCGCATGCGGATCCGACAAGTCAAACTCAACAAGAAGACCTGTCTGAGCCTCGCTGCACCCCGCCTCCGGGACGATCATCTGAGCCGCTGCCTGAGCTCTTACGGGCGTATAATCGGGTTTTTTCAAAAAGGCTTCGAGGTTCTGATCATAGAGCTCACGTTGGGCGTCAAAGGACACATAACCCTTTGTTACCTTAAGCGAAACGCCCTTTTCAGCGGCGGCTTTGGTAAGCTGTTCAAGCGCGTCGGCAATACCTTTGTGAACCTCAACACCGTTAATGCTTACAAGAGAGGGCTTATAATCCTCATCAAGACGGTTTGCACGGTTAACGACTCTGAGCCTATCGCCGCTTTCTATTTCATTGCTGACGGAAGCAGATGAAACGGGTTTTGAGTTACAGGCGGAAACAATCGCAATAACCACAGCGGCAATCAGGGCAATAGCCAAGGCGCAAATGCCGATGACAAGAGGCTTTTTGCTGCGGCGGTACGGAACGATATAGCCCGTTTCGCTCTGCAGGATAGCCTGCCTGCGGCGGCGCTTTGACTCTTTGTACCTTTTTTTATCGTATGGGGAAAGTCCCATATGTCACCTGCTTTTATTTTATGGCTTTTGTTTTGATTTCTTCATCGGCGATCTTAAGGAAGTCCTCAATACTCATGGCGCCGAGGTCGCCCTCTTTTCTGTGGCGGACAGAAATCGTACCCGCCTCGATGTCCTTATCGCCTACAATGATCATATAAGGAACCTTTTCGATCTGAGCCTCGCGGATCTTATAGCCGATTTTCTCGCTTCTTGTATCTACCTCTACACGCAGACCTGCAGCGTCAAGAGCCTTCTTAACCTCATAAGCGTAGTCAAGGTGTCTGTCGGCAACAGCTAAGAGCTTTACTTGAGTGGGAGCGAGCCACAGTGGGAACGCGCCCGCGTACTTTTCGATAAGCAGCGCGAGAGTTCTCTCGTAGCAGCCGATTGAAGTACGGTGAATAATGAAGGGCTTTTTCTTAACGCCGTCGCGGTCAACGTATTCCATTCCGAATTTCTCGGCAATCATCGGGTCAATCTGAATTGTAATGAGGGTATCCTCTTTGCCGTAAACGTTCTTTATCTGAATATCGAGCTTTGGACCGTAGAACGCAGCCTCGCCGATACCGATTTCTTCCCATCATTCCCTGAACCTCGTCCCACTCCTCCTGAGTGCCGATGTATTTTTCGCGGTCGTTAGGATCCCACTGCGAGAAGCGGTAGGAAACATCTTCATAAAGACCTACGGTTTTCAGCATGAATGAAGCAAGCTCAACACACTGTTTGAACTCGTCCTCAAGCTGCTCGGGAGTACACATAAGGTGACCCTCGGAGATTGTGAACTGGCGAACGCGGATAAGTCCGTGCATTTCGCCGGAAGCCTCGTTTCTGAATAGTGTTGAAGTTTCGTTGTATCTGAGCGGCAAGTCGCGGTACGAGCGCTGCTTATTGAGATAAGCCTGATACTGGAACGGGCATGTCATCGGGCGGAGAGCGTAAACCTCATCGTCGCTGTCGGGGTCGCCGAGAATGAACATTCCGTCCTGATAGTGATCCCAGTGGCCGCTGATTTTATAAAGGTCTGACTTAGCCATAAACGGAGTCTTTGTGAGGAGCCAGCCGCGCTTCTGCTCCTCGTCCTCAACAAAGCGCTGCAAAAGCTGAATTACGCGCGCTCCCTTGGGAAGCAGAATCGGCAAGCCCTGTCCGATATAATCTACTGTTGTAAAGAAGCCCATTTCACGGCCGATTTTGTTGTGATCGCGCTTTCTTGCCTCCTCAAGCATTGCGAGGTGCTCCTCAAGCATAGACGCCTTAGGGAACGCGATACCGTAAACACGGCAAAGCTGAGCGTTGTTTGCGTCGCCGCGCCAGTAAGCGCCCGTGCAGTTTGTAAGCTCAATTGCCTTTACGGCAGCAACCGACATAAGGTGCGGACCCGCGCAGAGATCGGTAAACTCGCCCTGCTTATAAAAGCTTATGTTCTCACCCTTATCGGTATGCTCTTTTGCAAGCTCAACCTTGTAGGGCTCGCCCATTTCTTCCAAAAGCTCTACAGCCTTATCGGGCTCAAGCTCAAAACGTGAGATTTCAAGACCCGACTTGACGATCTTTTTCATTTCAGCCTTGATTTTCTGCAGATCCTCGGCTGAGAAGGGCTTTTCAACGTCAAAGTCATAGTAGAAGCCCGACTCGATAGCGGGGCCGATCGCGCACTTGGCGTTCGGATAAAGGCGCTTAACCGCCTGAGCCAGCACATGTGAAGCTGTATGCCAAAAAGCGTGCTTGCCGTCGGCGTCGTCAAATGTAAGCAGCTCAACCTTGCTGTCGGCTTCAATCGGGGTACGAAGGTCAACAACCTTTCCGTTTATTTTTGCGGCGCAAACAGCCTTGTACAAGCCTGCGCCAATGGATTTTGCGATTTCAGCGGGCGTAATGCCTGATTCAAATTCCTTGACTACGCCGCCTTTTAACTCGATGTTAATCATGATACTTCTCCTTTCCGAAAAATGAAATAATCCCAACGCCCCGAAGGGCATTGGGACGAATTTACTCGTGGTTCCACCCAAATTCAACGCATAAGCGTCCTTTGGAATCCTTAACGCGGAAAACGCCGTGCCATTTCCTGCACAGAGCTCAAGGGTGGTAACAGACTGGTTTAAATGCGGAGCTTTCAGCTTTTGCCCCGCTCTCTGGAAAACAAAATACAGAATGTGTTGTCCCTGTCATCGCCTTAAATTATTGATAAATATATTAACACTTAAAAAGTAAAATGTCAACAGTTATTTTTTATCTTCAAGCTCTTTAAGAAGTCTGTCAACGTCGCTCAAGTCTTGGGAATGAGAAGCTGCGTTCTGTACCTGAGCATTGGCTGCAGCCTGTTGCTCGGCGGCTTTTGCCTCTTCTGCGGCACGTTTTGCCGCTTTTTCACGGCGAGCCTCCTCAGCGCGGCGGGCAGCCTCGGCAATTCGGGCTTCCTGAGCGCGGCGCGCTTCTTCAGCACGGCGGGCTTTTTCATCTTCGGCGCGCTTTGCTTCCTCACGGGCAAGAATGTCGTTTGATGCTGTTTTCTGCTGCGCAGCGGGATTTCTTCTCATCTCGGCAGCTTTTTTAAGCTCAAGAGCAAGATTGTTATTAACATTAACTTTAAGCTGCTCGGCAGGTTTCGCGGTAACCTGAGTGCCGTTTCTGAGGTTAGCGGCAAGGTTCGCGTCTACTGTATTCTGAGTTGACTTTGTCTGAGATTCGGTTTTGCTTTCGCTTACAGCGGCGGGAGTCTTTTGGGCTTTTGTAGCCTGGTCAACAACTTTTTCCGGTTTTTTATCTTCCTTTTTGGGGATAACAGCCGCCTTAGGCTTTACAGCCTCGGACTTAGGCTCAGGCTTTTCGGCGGGAGTCTCGGGCTGCTCGTTGAGTTTCTCGTTCAGCTTATCGGCAAAGTCACTGTGAT
>ONCY01000139.1 GCA_900316435.1 uncultured Eubacteriales bacterium
TTATTGATTGCCTTCTTTTATTAATGCTATTTGTATTGTCAGTAATCGGAGCGATAAAACTTATAAGAAAATGTTGGGTGCCTGCTGTGTTTTTAATCGGTACGGTACTGTATAACATTATTATATGCTGTCAGCCGGTTGGTTATGGATCATATCCGCGTTTCCGATTGTCTTTTTCAATGATATCAATAATTCTTGTAGCGTGTTCATTCGGCATACGTACCATAAAGTCAAAGAAGTCAAAGAATAAGGCTTCTGCTGAAAGCGATCAGGCTTAAATGCAGTGTTTTTTATAGTATTATACTTAAAAAACAGAATAGTAATAAAAATATAGAAAGTAGTTTTAGTATGAAAAAAGTATTAATCATAGGCGCCGGTCCAGCGGGCTTGACGGCGGCGTATGAATTGCTTGACAAAAGCAAGGATTATGAAGTCATCGTATTTGAGGAGAGCGGCCATGGGCGGACACCGCTTTTTCTCCAAGGTTCCCGAGGTAAACGAGTGGTGGGAAAAGATGCTTCCTACCCAGGGAGCAATGCCGTATGACGATGTCGCGCTCGGAAGGGAGTCCACTGTATCCGAGGGCGGCCCCGACCCCGAAAAGACCGACAGGGTAATGCTGCGCAGGAACCGTCTGTCGAGAATTTTCTTTAACTCAAAGTTCTTTGATTATCCCATTTCCCTCAAGTTTGATACAATTAAGAACATGGGCTTCGGCACTACGATTGTTGTCGGTTTCAGTTATCTGAAAAGCGCGATTTTCAAGAGAAAGGAAAATTCGCTTGAGGATTTCTACATCAACCGCTTCGGCAAAAAGCTCTATTCGATGTTCTTTGAAAACTATACCGAAAACCTGTGGGGCAGACACCCTTCCGAGATTTCTCCGGAATGGGGCGCCCAGCGCGTAAAGGGGCTTTCCATAAAGGCTGTACTCGGCGACATTTTCGGCAAGATGTTCCACAAGAAGAACCGCAAGGTCGAGACCTCGCTGATTGAGGAGTTCGCGTATCCCAAGCTCGGACCCGGTCAGCTTTGGGACATAACCGCCGCTGACTTTGAGAAAATGGGCGGTACAATAATCAAAAACGCAAAGGTTGTAAACCTTATCAAGGACGGCAATAAGCTGACAGGGCTTGTATACGAAAAGGACGGGCAGCGCGTCACTGTTGAGGGCGACTACGTCATTTCCTCAATGCCCGTCAAGGATCTGGTAGAGGGAATGAACGACGTCCCCGAAAAATACCTTGAAATCGCTTCGGGTCTGCCGTACCGCGATTACATGACGGTCGGCGTGCTGCTCAGGCATCTGAACCTAAAAAACGAGACAAAAACCAAGACAATGGGCAATATCGTGCCCGACAACTGGGTTTATGTACATGACAAAACCGTAAAAATGGGACGTTTCCAGATTTACAACAACTGGTCGCCTTACATGGTAAGCGATATTGAAAACACTGTTTGGATGGGTCTTGAGTATTTCTGCAACGAGGGCGACGAAATGTGGAGCATGAAGGACGAGGACTTCGGCAGAATGGGCGTGTCCGAGATGGTAAAGATGGGACTTATCGGGCAGGAGAGCGACGTTCTCGACTTCCATGTTGAACGCGTTAAAAAGGCGTATCCCGCTTACTTCGATACATACGAGCACATGGAAGAGCTCAGGGAATATCTCGATACAATCGAGAATCTTTTCTGTGTAGGACGCAACGGTCAGCACCGCTATAACAACATCGACCACAGCATGTGCACTTCGTTTGAAACCGTTAAGAATATCCTGTCCGGCGAAAAGAACAAGGACAACATCTGGAACGTAAACACCGAAAAGGAATATCACGAGGAGAAGGAATCAAAGTGAAGGAAAAACAACCGATCGCAAAAAAGCGAACCTTTGACGGAGTTTTCGATATAGCTCTAAAGCATCCGTTTGTTTTTGTTGCGCTGTTTTGTCTGATGCTTCTTCCGATGGGTTTTGCACAGGTAAACCATGTGGACTCCGACGGAATTTTCGGAGAGGCTTTAATATTTATTCTGGTTACTGCAGCGCTGTTTTTGGCCGGCAGACTGAGCCGAAGTTTTAAGATCAACATATACCTTGCCGTGTCGTCGGCTATGGTAATAATTGTGTACTCAATGCTGGTAGATGATAATCACAATAACGCGCTCATGATGTTTGTACCCGCGCTGATTATCGTTATTCAGCTTGCGGTGGTGCTGTATTTTGAAAAGTCGCTTAATGTCGACCGCGTTGTATTTCTTATGATAATATTGGGCGTGGTTTTCCGTTATTGCTACTGCCTGAAATACAGCTCAACCGAAATGCAGCATGATATCGGAACATTTTCCGGACAGCACGGTCACCTTTCGTATATCAATTACTGGTATGAAAACGGTTTTTCGCTGCCTGATTTTGACATAACGCTGCGCTGGCAGTATTATCATCCGCCTCTGCACCACATGCTTATGGCTTTCGGAATGCAGATATTTACCGCGCTCGGATTTAAGCTTCAGTGGGCACAGGAAGCGATTCAGATTCTTCCCATGATTTATTCCGCACTGAGCATGGTTGTTTGCTACCGGATATTCAAGCTTGTAAAGCTCGAAGGGGCAGGGCTTGTGGCTGCCATGGTGATTCCCTGTTTTTTCCGCACTTTTATCATTTTCGGCGGCGCTTATAACAACGACATGCTCTGCACGCTGTTTATGCTGCTTGCGATAATGTGGACGCTAAAGTGGTACTATAAGCAAACAATTCTAAATATTCTTCCCATTGCGCTTTGCGTCGGTTTAGGTATGATGACAAAGCTTTCCGCGTGGATGGTAGCTCCGGCTATTGCGCTTGTGTTCCTGTGGGTGTTTATCAAAAACATCAA
>ONCY01000044.1 GCA_900316435.1 uncultured Eubacteriales bacterium
AAGCTGACAGCCTCGGCAGCGGCGAGCAATGATTCCGCCTCGCCCGAGGAGCTAAGGGAGCAGCTTGAAGCCCTGCGCAAGGAAAACGCAGAGCTCAGAAAGCAGCTTGCGGATTATACCGACATTAAGGACGAAAACGAAAAGCTCTGGAAGTACTATAACCTTAAAAAGGAAAATCCGTCGTATGAAATAGCGCCCGCAAACGTTATAAGGCGCGATGTAAACGACGACTTCTACTCCTTCACGCTCGACGTGGGAACAAGCGTCGGCGTGCATGTAAATGCGCCCGTAATTTCCGAGAACGGGCTTGTAGGCTGGGTGTGTCAGGCTGACGCGGTTTCCTGCAAGGTAAAGACGATCCTGTCGCCCGATACCAAGGCGAGCGTATGCGATAAGCAGAGCAAAGACAGCGGAATCCTGAGCGGAAGCGTTACGCTCTGCGACCAAAACCTGACGAGCATGAGCAAGCTTGCCGAGAACCACAGCATAAAAAAGGGCGATATGATCGTCACCTCGGGTACGGGCGGAGTTTACCCCTCGGGGCTGCTTATCGGCGAGGTTCAGTCGATAGAGTTCAATAAATACGACGCGTCGCGCAGCGCGATCATCAAGCCCTACGAGGATGTGCGCACAATAACCTCGGCGGCGGTCATCACTGACTTTGACGCGAAGGGCAAGGTGGTACCGGGCGATGAAAAGAAAAACTAACCGCGCGGTTCTCCGCTATATAGTGTTCGGGTTTGAAATACTGCTGCTCTGGGTGCTTCAAAGCACGCCTAAGCTTTTGCCGGAGCTGCCGGGCTCAAAGCCGTTTTTGCTGCTTGCGGCGGCGCTTTCCTTTGCCGCGTTCAAAGCCGTTTTTGCTGCTTGCGGCGGCGCTTTCCTTTGCCGCGTGCTCAAAGCCGGTGCCGGCTGTTATTTTGGGCGCGGTCTGCGGCGCGTTGTCGGATATTTCGGCAAACGGCACTATAGGCTATTTTTCGGTTGCCTTTACGCTCGTTTGCTACGCTTCGGCTGTGCTGCTGAATACATATTTGAACCGCAACGCCCTGACGTCGTCAGTGCTGGCGCTTGGCTCTGTCATTGCGGTTTTGCTGCTTTATTTTTTGTTTTTTATGGTATTCGTGGGCGTTCCCGACTGCGGCACGCTGTTTGTAAGGCACTATTTGCCCAGAATCGGCTATACCGCGATTGTATTTTTCCCGCTTTATTTTTTGAACAGCTTTATTGCTTCAAAGCTGAAATAATTTTCGGAAGGAGTGAAAGGATATGCGCAAACGTCTGAGCGGTAAAACACCGTTTGTAGTATGCGCCGTCGCGGTGCTTTTGGCTGCAGCTATATTCACATGCCGACTTGCGGACTGGCAGCTTATCCACGGCGCCGAGTACAAGCGCCTTTCCACTCGTTCCACAAGCTTTAACGTCGACACAGCCCCAACTCGCGGCGAGATACTCGATTGCAACGGAGCCGGGCTGATAACTAATATTACGCATTATAAAATCGTTATCGATAAGCTGTACGCCGACGAAAAAACTCTTGACAATACACTGCTCAACCTGATAGGCATTTTGAAAAATACCGGAAGCAAGTATAACGATGTGCTTCCTATAACCATTATTAACGGCGACTACGCATTTAAAGACGATTCCGACGAGGAAATAGAGGAGCTTAAGGACGAACTTGACGCGGACGACGACGCCACGGCGCGTCAGTGTATGGCGCTTTTGTGCAAGCGGTATAACATAAGTGAAAATTTAAGCGATGAGCAAAAACGCGGGCTTTGTTCGGTTCATTATAATATGGAACTTGAGGATTACTCAAACTCTCATCCGTATGAATTTGCCTCGGACGTCAGCCGTGAGGCGGTGAGCGCCGTCAGCGAGAACACCCAAGGCGTGGGAGGTATCGACGTTCAAACCTATCTTGTGCGCGCCGCTCAGAACCCGACGCTTGCTCCGCATGTACTTGGAGCTTTGGGCGCTATCTCCGAGGATGAATACGACAAATACGCAAACGAGGGCGTAAAAGAGTACACTATCAACGACACCGTGGGAAAATTCGGTATAGAGCTTGCCTTTGAGGAGGAGCTGAAGGGAGAGGGCGGTTCCAAGATAATCCGCCGCAACTCCGACGGCACTATCGTCGACACCGTTGAAACGATCAACTCAAAGCCCGGCAATACGGTTTATCTTACGCTTGACAGCAATCTTCAAAAGGTTGCCGGAGCCTCGCTTGAAAAGAACATCAAGGCGGCTCAGGCAGAGGGTAAGGCTGAAAGCGAGGAAAAGGGCAAGAAGCTGCTCGGCGAGGACTGCCAAAGCGGCGCCGCGGTAATGCTTGACGTCAGCAATTTTTCGGTGCTGGCGGCGGCGAGCTGCCCTACATATGATCTTAACAAATACAGCGAATACGGCGGTTATTATACAGAGCTTGAAAATACCAAGACGGCACCAATGTTCAACCGCGCTTTTTCGGGCACGTTTGAGTGGGGTTCTGTGTTTAAGCCGTGCGTTGCTATGGCGGCTCTTGAGGAAAAAATAATAACTCCCGATACCGAGATCTTCTGCACCCAAAAGTACGATTACTACCCGTCAAACGTGGTAAGGTGCATGCACCGCCACGAGAATGTAAACCTGCGCAGCGCTCTTGCTCAGTCGTGCAACTACTATTTTGCCGAGGTCGGCAGAAGACTGGGCATAGACACCATGTACCTCTATGCCGAAAAGTTCGGTTTGGGCGAATACACCGGCGTTGAGATAGAGGAGGCAAAGGGTACTCTTGCGGGGCGCGACAGCGAGAGCTGGATGCCCGGCAACACAGTCCAGGCGGCTATAGGCCAGTCGGACAACGCCTTTACGCCGGTTCAGCTTGCCACATACGCGGCTACTATAGCAAACAACGGAACGCGGCTGAAAACGCACATAGTCAGCAAGATAACCGACTACGAGCGCAAAAAGACAATTGCCGACTATTCAAAGCCCGAAAAAGTCGACGAGTGCGGCGTAAGTGAGAAGAATATAAAAACCGTTCAGCAGGACATGCTCTCGGTAACACAGAGCTCCGACGGTACGGCAAACTCGGTGTTCGGCAATTACAAGGTAAAGGTCGCCGCAAAAACGGGTACTGCCGAAAACAGCGGTTCCGACCACACAACGTTTATATGCTACGCGCCTTACGACAAGCCAAAGGTTGCCGTCGCCGTGGTGCTTGAGCACGGCGTTAAGGGTAAATACTCAATGCAGGTGGCAAAGGACATGCTCGACGCTTATTTTGCCAAATGATTCAGGCAGTCTTTTAAGTCGATAGCAATATTACTAAAATAATCAATAAATTTTTGTTTGATAAAACTCAATACTTTTATTGCATTTTACAAAAAATTGTGTTAAACTGAGTAAGAGGTAGTATAATATGGACAATGTAATCGTTGTTGCTTCAGGAAAAGGCGGCACGGGCAAGTCGACCGTGTGCATTTGCCTTTCGGTGGCGCTCGTTAAACAAGGAAAGAAAGTTTTGCTGATTGACTGCGACTGCGGTATGCGCGGACTGGATATCATGCTTGACATCGAGCAGGATATTCTATTTGACGCGTCCGACGCGGTGTGCGGCAACTGCAGCTTCGGCGAGGCGATTTACAAAAGCCGTCACAACAAAAACCTCTTTTTGATGGCGGCGCCCTTTGACGCCGAAAACGAGCTGAGTCCTTCTGTGTTCAAGCAGCTTGTGGACTCGGTGAAAAATAATTTTGACTATGTTATTATTGACTCTCCTGCGGGAATCAGCTCGGGCTTTGTAACTGCCGCTGCTCCCGCCGACAGAGCGCTTATTGTCACCAACGCCGAGCCTACGGGCGTTCGCGGCGGCTTAAAGGTGAGAAAAAAGCTTGAAGCGCTGGGGGTTAAGAATCTTAGGCTTGTTATAAACCGCTTTGATAAAAAGATGTTTAAAAAGCTTGGGTTCTATAAGGATTTGGACGCGGTGATCGACGCGGCGCAGACTCAGCTTATAGCGCTGGTTCCGTTTTCCGTAGACATTTCGGTAATTATGCAGCGAGGCGCTGCCGGGCTTGAAAAAAGCCCCGCTCTTGAGGTGTTTGACCGATTGGCTAACCGTCTTGAGGGCAAGCGTGTTCCGCTTTTGTTTGGATGAGTTTGATTAACGTAAAACGTTTGGAGGAAAGAGTATGAATATTGCATTAATAGCACATGACGAAAAGAAAGAGCTCATGGTTCAGTTTTGTATTGCTTACTGCGGAGTTCTAAGCCGCAACAATCTTTGCGCTACAGGCACCACGGGCAAAATGGTATCTGAGTCAACGGGGCTTACAATCCAAAAGTTCCTATCGGGCTCTCAGGGCGGCAGCCAGCAGATCGCCGCGCGTATAGCGTGCAATGAAATCGACATGCTGCTGTTCTTCCGCGACCCTCTCAATCAAAAGCCAAACGAGGCTAACGATATGGACATGCTGCGCCTTTGCGACATGCACAACATTCCCGTAGCTACCAACATAGCCACCGCCGAGGTGCTCATACACGGACTCGAGCGCGGCGACCTTGACTGGAGAAATATCATTAAATAATTTAAAGTTTTGCTTTTACTAAACGGGCGTGCTTCGGCGCGCTCTTTTTCTTTATTAAGAGCAAAAACCTCTTGCGCTTGCCCCTTTATTGATGTATAATATAATGGTATATGTAAAACTAATATCCAATAAAACCCTTTAACATCTGTTTTAAAGCGTTTTAATGGAAATTAGTATAAACGGAGGGCTGAATATGGCTTTAATAACAAAGAAAATCAAAGGAACAGAGGACGTTCTGCCGCGTCAGAGCTACCGCTGGCAGTTCGTTGAAAATATTATGCGCGAGGAAAGCCGCGCCTACGGCTTCCGCGAGATGCGCACGCCCGTTTTTGAGCACACCGAGCTGTTTGCTCGCGGAGTGGGTCAGACCACCGACGTTGTGCAAAAGGAGATGTACACCTTCGATACCAAGGGCGGCGAGAGCGTTACGCTGCGCCCCGAGGGTACGGCGGGAGCGGCGCGCGCCGTTTTGGAGCACGCTCTTGAAAACGAGGGACTGCCGATTAAAGCGAGCTACTTTGTGTCGTGCTACCGCTACGAAAAGCCTCAGGCGGGTAGGCTCAGAGAGTTCCACCAGTTCGGAATTGAGGAATACGGTACCCAGTCGCCCGTAGCCGACGCCGAAATCATTTGCCTTGCCCAGTCGGTACTTGACAGGCTGGGGCTGAGCGATGTGCATTTAGAGCTTAATTCTATCGGCTGCCCCGAATGCCGCGCTAAGTATAATCAGGCGTTAAGGAATTATTTTTCGCAGTATAAAGAGCAGCTTTGCCCAACCTGTCTGACGCGTCTGGAGAAGAACCCCATGCGTTTGCTCGACTGCAAAAGCCCCGAGGATCACAAAATTGCCGAGGGTGCGCCCAAAATCACCGACTATATTTGCGAGGAGTGCAAGGAGCACTTTGCGGAGGTGAAAAAGTACCTTGACGCCGCAGGCGTTGAATACACAGTCAATCCCACCATCGTGCGCGGACTTGACTACTACACAAAAACCGTGTTTGAGTTTGTAACCGACTGCATCGGCGCCCAGGGCACTGTATGCGGCGGCGGAAGATACGACGGCCTTATCGAGGAGCTCGGCGGCAAGCACATGCCTTCTCTCGGCTTCGCAATGGGCTTGGAGCGTATCCTTCTTGTTATGGACGCTAAGGGTATCGAGATACCGCAGCCCGAGCCGTGCGCGCTGTATATCGCCACAATGGGAGACGCTGCAAAGCAGAAGGCGTTTTCACTGCTCAGACAAATCCGCGAGTGCGGCCTTACCGCCGAAACCGACGTTGTGGGCAGGGGACTGCGCGCACAGATGAAGTACGCCGACAAAATCGGCGCGAAGTATTCGCTTGTGCTCGGCGACAATGAAATTGCCGAAAACAAGGCTAAGGTCAAGAACATGGAAAGCGGCGAGCAGACCGAGCTTGCGCTCGACGAAACCTTTGCCGAGAAGTTTTCGGTGCTGACACTTACCGCCAGCAAGGGCTTTGAGATTTAACTAACCACTAACCACTGACCACTAACAAAGAGGGAGTAATAACAATGGCAGAATTTATGACAGGCTTAAAGCGCACGCATTACTGCGGCGACTTGCGCATTTCCGACGTTGGCAAAGAGGTTACCGTATGCGGCTGGGTTCAGCGCGCGCGCGACCTCGGCCAGCTTATTTTCATCGACCTGCGCGACCGCACGGGCATTGTGCAGCTCGCCTTTAACGATACGACAGATCGTGAGATTTTTGACAAGGCTTTTTCGTGCCGCAGTGAGTTTGTGCTTGCGGCAAAGGGCGTTGTGTGCGAGCGCAGCGCGAAAAATTCCGATATTCCCACGGGCGACATCGAAATCACCGTAAACGACCTGCGCGTGCTTTCAAAGGCTCAGACGCCGCCGTTTGAAATCGTTGACGATTCAAAAACAGGCGAGGACGTGCGTCTTAAGTACCGCTATCTCGACCTTCGCCGCCGTCCGCTTATGGAAAACCTAATGCTTCGCAGCAAGGTTTCAAAAATCACCCGCGACTACTTCGCCGAAAACGGCTTTATCGAAATTGAAACCCCGATGATGATAAAGTCTACTCCCGAGGGCGCGCGCGACTATCTTGTGCCGTCGCGTATCCACCACGGCAAGTTTTACGCCCTGCCTCAGTCGCCCCAGATTTACAAGCAGCTTCTTATGCTTTCGGGCTTTGACCGCTATATCCAGCTTGCGCGCTGCTTCCGCGACGAGGATCTCCGCGCCGACCGCCAGCCCGAGTTCACTCAGATCGATATGGAGCTTTCGTTTGTCGACGTTGAGGATATTTTAGAGATAAACGAGGGTCTGTTCAAGCGCCTGTTCAGCGAGGTAATGAACATCGACCTGCCCACGCCATTTGAGCGTATGAGCTACAGTGACGCTATGAACAACTACGGCTCAGACAAGCCCGATATCCGCTTTGACATGAAGATTCAGGACATTTCCGACCTTGTTAAGAACTGCGGCTTCGGCGTGTTTACGGGCGCTATTGAAAACGGCGGCTCGGTTCGCGCTATCGTGGCAAAGAACGCCGCTTCCGTCTATACACGCAAGGAAATCGACAAGCTCACCGAGCAGGCAAAGGGAATCGGCGCAAAGGGACTTGCCTATGTAAGATGGGTTGACGAGCCGAACGCCTCATTCAAAAAGTTTATGACCGAGGACGAGCTTGCGGCAATTTATGAGCGCCTCGGCGCCGAAAAGGGCGACGTTATCCTGATTGTCGCCGATAAAAACAGCACCGTGCTCTCAACGCTCGGCGCTCTGCGCCTTACCGTTGCCAAGCGCCTTGACATTATCCCCGACGAGTTTAAGTTCCTCTGGATTGTTGACTTCCCGTTCTTTGAAAAGGACGAGGAGAGCGGCGAGTGGGTAGCTATGCACCACCCGTTCACCATGCCTAAGGAGGAGTGCATTCAGTACCTCGACACCGACCCGTCAAAGGTTATCGCAAAGGCTTACGACCTCACGCTCAACGGTGTTGAGCTGTCCAGCGGCTCAATGAGAATTACCGACTACGAGCTGCAGCAGAAGATGTTCCGCGCCCTTAAGCTTACCGACGAGGAGATCGAAGCGAAGTTCGGCTTCCTTGTTGAAGCTTACAAGTACGGTGCGCCGCCTCACGGAGGAATGGGAATCGGCCTTGACCGCGTAACAATGCTGCTCTGCGGAGCCGACAGCCTGCGCGATGTCACCGCGTTCCCAAAGGTTCAGAACGCCAGCGAGCTTATGTCGTCATGTCCCTCGCCCGTTGACAGCGAGAGCCTTGACGTGCTTGGAATCGAAGTAAAGAAACCTGAGTAAAGAATCCTGATATGCGGAGTGTTGCATTATGGAAAAACTGATTATTCCCCTTGCGGTTATCGCGGGTCTGCTCGCGGTTATTATCGGCGCGGGCTTTTATATCAAGTCAAAGGTGTCAAAATTTTCCCGCGAGGCTTTCGGAACCTCGGACTTCTTCAAGGGCTATAACGAGCAGAAAAAGAAGCTTAGCGAAACTCCGCGTTCCGTTCATTCGGCCACCGGCATTTATCTGCCGCAGATTCACAAGGATTTTCCCGAGTTTGACTACGATTTGTTCCGCGTTCAGGCAAAGGAGGTCGTGCGCGGCTACCTAAACGCGATAGCCACAGGCTCAACCGCCACTTTGCCCGATACTATTACACCCACGCTTAAGACCTATATTCTTGAGATCATCGAGAATCTTAACGCCAACGGACAAAAGCAGTATTACATCGAGCCCGTTATCCATGACGCGCAGATAGGGCGCTATATTAAGGACGGCGCCACCGTTACGGTAATGTTCAACGTATCGGTCGGCATGATCTCGTACCTTGAGGACGAAAACGGCAAGCTTGTAAACGGCGACCGCGAAAACAAGCTTCAGACAGTATATAACGTCGGGCTGGTATATTTGCAGGACGCCGACAAAATGGGCGTTTACGGCGAAGGTCTTGGGCTTACCTGTCCTAACTGCGGTGCGCCTGTGCGCAATCTGGGTATGAAATTCTGTGAATACTGCGGAACGGGCGTAATTGAGGTAAACACCCGCGTGTGGAAGTTCAACTCCATTACCGAGGAAACAAAGAGAAGAACGGCATTTTAAACGAATATTAATAATATAAATTAGGGAGGGCAGGCGTCCTCCCTATGTTAATTACCGAAAAAAGTATAAAAAAGCTTGATTTTTTGTTAAAAAAATATTATGATAGATATAATACGGGTAACTATGCGGTTACCACGATTAATTCACGTGAAAAGGAGAAATCACTATGGGTATTATCAGAGCGGCGCTTAACGCCGTAAAAGGCGGCCTTGCCGACACTTGGCTTGAAGTCATCGAACCGTCTCCTATGGGCGAGCATACCGTTATCGCTCCCGGTCAGCTGGTTACACAGAACGGCAAAAGCCAGAATAAAAAAGGTTCCTCAAACATCGTTTCAAACGGCTCTATCATTCACGTTTATGACGAGCAGATGATGATTCTTGTCGACGGCGGCAAAATCGTTGACTACACTGCCGAGCCGGGCTATTTTAAAGTAGACAACAGCTCAATGCCATCGCTGTTCAACGGTCAGTTCAAAGACTCAATCAAAGAGAGCTTCAGCAGAATCAAATACGGCGGCGTTCCCTCGCAGTCACAGCACGTTTTCTACATCAACCTTAAGGAAATTAAAAACCTTAAGTTCGGCACCACAAGCCCCGTTCAGTATTACGACAGTTTCTACGAGGCCGAGCTGTTTATGCGCCTTCACGGCTCATATTCAATCAAGATTACGGATCCCTTTAAGTTCTATCAAGCGGTTATCCCAACAGAGGTGATTACAGAAAACGAAAGCCTTGAGTTTGAGGGCGAGTTTATCCGTCAGTATAACGAGGAATTCGTTACCGAGCTCGGCTCAGCCTTCAACCAGTATTCTGCCGACGGCAACCGTATCAGCTTCATTACCTCAAAGGCTAAGGAAATGGCTAAGTACATGCGCGACGCCCTTGACGACGACTGGAACGAGGCGCGCGGCTTTGAGGTATTCCGCGTTTCAATGGGTATGCCTTCCTACAGCGACGAAAGCCAGAAGATTATCAACGAGCGCGCGGCTATGGGCGCTTCCGTAAGCTTCCTGCGCGACGGCGCAAATCAGCAGGCTTACATGGCTAAGAACATCGCCGAAGGTATCAACGCGGCAGGCCACAACGAGGGCGGCGCTATGGGCGCGTTCCTCGGCATGGGCATGGCTCAGAACATGGGCGGCAACGTTATGGGCGGCTATATGCAGAATCCCCAGTATGTTCAGCATAATCCCCAGCAGGGCATGAATCAGCAGCCCCAGCATCAGGCTCCTCAGCAGGCGGCTCCTCAGCAGGCGGACGGAAGTTGGACTTGCGGCTGTGGCGCTGTAAACACAGGTAAGTTCTGCTCGGAATGCGGCACTCCCAAGCCCGAAGCTCCCAAAAAGCGCTTCTGCGGCAACTGCGGCGCTCAGCTTACCGAAGGCCAGAAATTCTGCCCCGAATGCGGAACTAAGCAGTAAGTCATTACATGACTCGAAGCGCGCCTTTGAAGAATTTGCTATAACAAAAACGTTTCTTCAACGGCGCGTTAGTTCTTGCAGATTAAGCGTTAATCGCGGCTGTGCCGCATATTATGATGATTTTAGGAGCAGCTATATGGCTACTATGAGTTATAAGTGTCCGAATTGTGACGGACCTTTAAAATTTGATCCCGATAAACAAAAGTTTACCTGTGAATTCTGTCTGGGCGAATTCGCCCCCGATCAGGTTCAGCAGATGAACGAGGAAAAAGAGCAGCGCGAAACCTACGACGAGCAGGAGGTTAAGCATGCCGAACAGCAACAGCAGCAGGCTAAGGAAGCGGGCGAAGAGAACGCGGAAGAGGATTTTGCCGTGTCCTACACCTGCCCGAGCTGCGGCGCCGAGATCGTAACGACTGCTACCACCGCCGCTACCACCTGCTTCTACTGCTACAACCCCGTTGTTTTGGGCAGCAGGCTTTCAAGCGAGTTCAAGCCCGACAAGGTTGTTCCCTTTGAGCTTTCAAAGGATAAGGCTATCGAGCGCTTTCTTGCAATGTGCGGCAAAAAGTGGTTTTTGCCCAAGGGCTTTGCGGGTAAGCAGCAGTTTGAAAAGCTAAACGGCGTTTACTTCCCTTATTGGTATGCCGATGAGCAAAAGACAGCCACTCTTACCGCTACGGGCAAAAAAATCCGCACATGGCGCAGCGGCAACAAGGAGTACACCGAAACCCGTATTTTCCATGTTGTGCGCGGCGGCGATGTAATAATCAAAAACGTGTTTGAGCGCGCGCTGAAAAGCGAGAGCAGAGAAATGCTGCAGAGCGTTCATCCTTACGACTTAAATAAGGCTCAGAAATTTGCCATGAGCTATCTTTCAGGCTTCCAGGCCGAAAAGCGCGACCTTGAGAAAAAGGACGTTGAGCCTTTTATCGAGCAGAAAATGCACGAGTACGCCGAGCAGGTGCTAAAAAACACCATGGAGGGCTACGACGTTATCGAAACCGAGAGCTTTAACGAGAAAACCGAGCTTGCGGCATATAATTACAACCTCCTGCCCGTTTGGATGGTAACCTATAAATTCAACGGCGAGATTATCCCCTTTGCCATAAACGGTCAGACAGGCAAGGCTTACGGCCACCTGCCCGTAGCTCCCGGAAAGCTTGCGGCTGTTTCGGCGGCTATTGCGGTGATAATCTTCCTTATCGGCGTGTTAGGAGGTATGCTGTTCTTATGATAAAGAAAGCTTCTGTCCGCGTTTGTGCGGCATTATTCGCGCTGATGCTGATTGCGGCGTCACTGATGACCGTATTTGCCGACACGGTAAAGCATATGGACGATACCGCGGCTGTTTTTACCAACCCCGAGCAGTATTCATCCATCGAAATCAAGCTTGAACAGTCAAGCGAAAAAACAGGCTGGAATATCCTGTTTCACTCGGTTAACAAGGGATATATGGGTGATTCGCTTAAGAATTACGCCGACAATTATCTGAATAAAAACGGGCTTTCGGGCAACGCGCTGTTGTATGTTTACGACGCCGGCTCAAAGAAAAGCAAGATCCTGACTGCAGGCGAGGTCGACAAGTACTTTAATCACACCGACCGCCTCGACGACATGGTCGATAAGCTTGAGCCCTACACCAAAAAAGGCGACATAGCGGGCGCGGTAATGAAGTTTGCCGATGAGGCTGTTGCCGTATATGAAATGGGCAAGCCCGTGCTGTTTCTTGAATCGCTTAAAAGCTTCGGCATTATCGCGGGGCTTGTAGGCGTTGCGGCGGGCGTTATCTTCTTCTTTGTTACTAAGTCGAGATATAAAAACATGGGCAAGTCAGGCACCTACGATTTGGCGGCCAACAGCTCGGCAAACCTCGAAGATGTTGAGGATACCTTTGTTACCCAGCACACCACGGTGCGCACTATCCAGAAGGACAGCAGCAGCGGTGGCGGTTCTTCGGGCGGCTCTACAAGCAGCGGCCACGCCAGCAGAGATTTTTAAAACTAAATACATTTTAAGCTCAAGGCAGAAATTTATTGACGCCGAGACCTTTGTAAAAAGCGCCCCTGCCAAGGCAGGAGCGTCAGCATTGCGTTTTTACGGCGGCGGTGAGCTTTTCACTGCCGCTTATTTTTTTTAAAAGAAGTGATTTAATGAGCGAAATAAAAGATACCCGCGTGGCGGTTATTACAATAATAGTGGAGGAGCCCGGGTGCGTACCCGCTATTAACGAAATTCTCCACGCCGCCGCCGACAGCATTATCGGCAGAATGGGAATCCCGTACAGGGAGAAGAATATAAGCATAATAAGCGTCGCGGTAGACGCCGAGCAGGATGTAATCAACAATATTTCAGGCCGCCTCGGCAGAGTTCAGGGGGCGACCGTAAAAACCGCTTACTCAAAAAAATGAACATACTTAATATAATAGAAAAACTGAAAACAACAAATACCGCCTCACGCGACGAGCTTATATTTCTGTTGAAGAATATTAGCGACAGCGAGCGCGAGGTTCTACGCAAGGCGGCTCAAGCGCGCGCGCTGAAAAGCTTCGGCAACAAAATATATATCAGGGGCTTGATTGAGATGTCGAGCTACTGCAAAAACGACTGCTTTTACTGTGGACTGCGGCGCTCAAACAAAAACGCCGTGCGCTATCGCCTATCTGAGCAGCAAATTCTTTCCTGCTGCGATGACGGTTATAAATTGGGATTTCGCACCTTTGTTTTGCAGGGCGGCGAGGACGGCTATTACTCCGACGAGCTGATGTGCGGAATCGTGAGCGAAATAAAGCGGCGGCACCCCGACTGCGCGGTGACGCTCTCGCTCGGAGAAAGGGGAGAGCAGAGCTTCAAAAGGCTGTTTGACGCGGGAGCCGACAGGTACCTTCTGCGGCACGAGACCGCCGACGAGGCTCACTACTCAAAGCTTCATCCGGAGAGCATGAGCGGAGCGTATCGAAAATCGCTTTTATACAAGCTAAAGGATATCGGCTACCAGACGGGCGCGGGCTTTATGGTCGGCTCGCCGTACCAGACTGCGGAAAATTTAGCGGACGACTTGCTGTTCATCGAGCAGCTCAGGCCGCAAATGTGCGGCATAGGGCCGTTTATTCCGAATAAAGACACAATTTTCCGCGACTGTGAGCAGGGCAGCCTGGAGCTGACGCTTACGCTGCTCTCGGTAATCAGGCTTATGAACCCGTATATTTTGCTTCCGTCGACCACGGCTTTGGGCACAATTCACCCAAAAGGAAGGGAAATTGGAATTTTGCACGGCGCCAACGTAATAATGCCGAACCTGTCGCCGCGCGAGCACCGCAAGGACTACGCGATTTATGACAACAAAATCTGCACGGGCGAGGAAGCGGCAGAGTGTGTTCCGTGCCTCGCAAACAGAATGAAGTCAATCGGATATCAAATCGTGACCGACAAAGGCGACTATAAATCAATTCGGAATTCTGAATGCGGAATTCGGAATTAATTATATTCATAACGATATAAAAAAATAAAACAGGAGATATAAAACAATGGCTATTTACAACCCGAAATCATTAAAGGCAGAGGAATTTATCAATCACGAGGAAATTGAGGCGTCGCTGAAATACGCCGACGAAAACAAGGACAACTTCAAGCTTATCGATGAAATCATCGAAAAGGCAAAGCTCAGAAAGGGTATTTCACACCGCGAGGCAAGCGTGCTGCTCGCCTGCGAGGACGAGGAAAAGCTCAAGGAAATCTACGCACTCGCCGAGCAGATCAAAAAGGACTTTTACGGTGAC
>ONCY01000043.1 GCA_900316435.1 uncultured Eubacteriales bacterium
CAGCCGCCGTTCTTTACGCTCTTTTTAAGGTCGCGTGTTTCGATAGTCTTAATTCTTTTCATAGCGATCAAACTCCTTTAAGAATTTATATATAAATTCTACCATATACCGAAGATTTTGTCAATTAAAATCTGAAACGATTAACCCGTTGGGATAGGTGTTGAGGCTTGAAATAATATTTACGCCGCTTTGTTCAAGCCTTTTTATTTCATTGATAAGCGCTTCGGAAATAATCTCTCCCTTTACAACAAGCGGAATACCGGGCGGATACGCAAAAATATCCTCATGTGAGACCATTCCTGATACTTTGCTTATACCTTTAACAGCAGAATCACGAAGATAGCATTCACATGAATTGTATGCTTTTTCAGGTTTTATTTCACAAATAGATATTTCATTATTAGAAATAAAAGCAATATTTTTATCAATATCTGTCAAAGCGTCAGCTAAGCGGTTAAAGCCCTCATCGGTATCGCAAACGGAGGTCATGGCTATAACGTAATCGTAAGCGGACATTTCCGTTTCAAGCTTGTACTTTTTTCTCAATACAGCCGCTAAGTCAAATCCGCTGAGATTCGTCCCCGACGTAATGATAACGAGCTTTCCCTTATCATAATCGTAAACGCTTTCAGGCAAACAGTTGTTTAACAGCTTTAGCTTGTTAAGATTACTTGTCTTATTGTAAAAAGATTCAAGCCGTTTTTCATAGACTTCAAATAAGGAGTTGTGTTCTTCAATTTGTAGCACGCACCGCTCTATTGAACTCATCAATACATAGGACGGGCTGCTTGTTTCAAATACGGATAAATTGGCTTGAAGTAAGCTTTCAATTGATTCGTCGTTCGTCAGCAAAAGTGCGGTCTGAGTCAACGCAGGAAGCGTTTTATGCAGGCTGACAACGGAAACATCGACACCTGCCGCCATAGCCGTTACGGTTTTTCGGTCGAAATAGAGGTGCGCTCCGTGTGCTTCATCAACAAAAAGCTTTGCACCGCAGTTATAACAGATTTCCGAAATCAAAGCAAGGTCGGAGCCAACGCCTTCATAAGTCGGAGAAGTAATTACCACCAACTTGGTATCAGGGTGCTTTTTAAGCGCAGTATATACATCTTCCTCGGTAATGCTTCCGCAAACAGACGGATAGTTTTCAAGTCTTTGGGGATAGATATATTCGGCGTTTAAGCCGCAAAGCTCTATTGCGTTATATACCGCGCGGTGGCAGTTGCGCGCTATTAGCACACTATCGCCGGGCTTGGTCATTGAGCGAATTGCCGCCAAAATGCCGCCGGTAGCGCCGTTGACTAACAGAAAAGCTCGCTTTACGTGAAATAATGATTCGGCTTTTCTTTCGATTTCCCGAATACAGCCCTCGGGGTGATGCAAATTATCGAAGCCTTCTATTTCCGTTAAATCAATTTGGTAAGGAATCATGCTACCGTCTGGCTGCCTTTTATGTCCCGGCATATGAAACGGATACATGTCGGATTTTGAGTATTCAATCAACAGTGAGTATAAGTTGTCCTTCATCAGTTTGTACCGAACTCTCTCAGTTCAAGACCTTTGTTGTGGTCGAGCGCCCAATCAATACTCCAAAGGCTTGTAAACAGAAGCAAGTAATTGCCCTTTAAATCCTGAATACGTTTTGTGTCAGACGCGAGATCAAGAGTTTTAGGATCAATATCCTCATTCACAATCCAGCGAATGTACTCATATGGCAAGCTTTCCATAATAATATCGACGTTGTACTCATTTTCAAGGCGGTATTTTAATACATCAAATTGAAGCACGCCAACAACGCCTACAATTACTTCTTCCATGCCCGCGTCAAGCTCCTGGAAAATCTGGATAGCGCCTTCCTGGGCAATCTGGTTTGTACCCTTTATAAACTGCTTGCGCTTCATTGTGTCCTTCTGTCGCACACGCGCGAAATGCTCGGGAGCAAATGTTGGAATTCCCTTGAACTGCACCTTGTGATTCGGAGAGCAGATTGTGTCGCCTATAGAGAAAATACCCGGATCAAATACACCGATGATGTCGCCTGCATATGCCTCGTCAACAATCTCGCGTTCCTGAGCCATTATTTGCTGAGGCTGGGAAAGGCGCATTTTCTTATTGCCCTGAACGTGGAAAACCTCCATATTCTTTTCAAACTTGCCGCTGCATATGCGCATAAAAGCAATTCTGTCGCGATGAGCTTTATTCATATTTGCCTGGATTTTAAATACAAAAGCGGAAAAATCCTCTGACATTGGGTCAACCTGTTCGCTTACTGTTTCTCTTGCAAGCGGAGAAGTTGTAAGCTTTAAAAACTGCTCCAAAAACGGTTCTACACCGAAATTTGTCAGTGCCGAACCAAAAAAAACAGGAGTAAGCTTACCGTTGCGAATGGAGTCGATATCAAATTCATCGCCCGCGCCGTCAAGAAGCTCAATTTCATCCATAAAATCGGCTTTTAAATACTGCCCCAAAACATCATCAAGAGCCGGATCATCAAGCGCGTACTCTTGCTTTTCAACTTCCTTCTGTCCGTTATTGGCGGTAAACGCAAGGATTTTCTCGGTATTGCGGTCAAAAACGCCCTTGAATTCTTTACCTGAACCGATTGGCCAGTTAACTGGATAGGTATTGATACCGAGTACGTTTTCAATATCCTCCAGCAAATCAAACGGACTTTGCGCGTCACGATCCATTTTATTTATAAATGTAATAATCGGGATATTGCGCATTACGCAGACCTTAAACAGCTTTATGGTCTGCTTTTCAACACCCTTTGAGCCGTCTATTACCATTACGGCAGAATCTGCAGCCATAAGAGTACGATAAGTGTCCTCGGAAAAGTCCTCATGTCCGGGAGTATCGAGAATATTGATGCAGTAGCCGTCATATTTAAACTGGAGCACCGAGGAGGTTACGGAAATACCTCTCTGCTTTTCAATTTCCATCCAGTCCGAAACCGCGTGGCGAGCGGTGCGTTTTCCTTTAACCGAACCCGCCAGGTTAATTGCTCCGCCGTAAAGGAGCAGCTTTTCGGTAAGCGTGGTTTTACCGGCATCAGGGTGCGAAATTATTGCAAATGTTCTGCGCTTTGTTATTTCGTCCTTGTATAAGCTCATAAATTCAGTCCTTTTCATTTACTCTCAGTTTATAATAATACTATTAATACGCATTGAATGTCAACATTATAAAGTCAAAAACTAAAAAATAAAAAAAGAATAAAGAAATTTAAAACAAAACCTTGACAAAAAAGTTAAGATATTGTAATATTATGGTAGTTAAAGGTTTGATTATTCCTATCTTTTCATATACCTTCCAACTTTGAGGCAGAAACTTTTAGTTTCTGCCTCAAAAATTTTCTTTGTGGTGTTTGTTATGTCAGATAATATCGGAATTTATATTCATATCCCCTTTTGTAAACGCAAATGCAATTACTGTGACTTTTTCAGCTCGGCGGCTTCAGAGGAAGAATACGACAATTATGTTTCTATATTAAATGAAAAAATAAACTATTGGGGCAATGTCGCCTGCGAGACTGTTTCAAGCGTTTATTTCGGCGGAGGTACTCCCAGTGTTTTGGGAACAGACAGACTCTGCAATATTCTTTCTGCTGTTAAAAAAAGCTTTATAGTAACCCCCGACGCTGAGATAACCGTTGAAGTCAATCCGGAAAGCGGAAAAGCGCTTGATTTTTATAAGATGCTTAAAGAGGGATTTAACAGGATTTCGATAGGTATGCAATCTTCAATTGAATCCGAGCTTAAAATTTTGGGTAGAATTCACTCTACAGAAGATGTCATAACAACAGTAGAATCTGCAAAACGCGGTGGGTTTAACAACATTTCGCTCGACCTCATGATGGGTATTCCGCAGCAAACCATATCGAGCCTAAAAAACTCAATTGATTTTTGCGCGTCTTGCGGAGTTACCCATATTTCATCTTATATATTAAAAATCGAAGAAGGTACGCGGTTTTATTCTAAAAAAGAAGAATTATCTCTGCCAAGCGAGGACGATACCGCTCAGTTGTATTTGGAAGCTGTTGAATACCTCGAAAAGTTCGGATATAAACAATATGAAATATCAAATTTTGCGAAACCGACATTTGAGAGCAGACACAATACTCTGTACTGGAAATGCGGCGAGTACATCGGTATCGGGCCATCCGCTCATTCTTTTTACAAAGGCAAAAGATTCTTTTACGAACGGGATATGAAAGAGTTTGCCGAAAACATAACGATTGCTGACGGCGACGGAGGAAGCGAAGATGAGTTTATTATGCTTTCGCTGCGGTTAAAAAGCGGTCTGGTGTTTAAAGAATATGATAAAAGATACGGTAAGGCGCTCTCCCCTGCGTTTATAAACAAGATAAAAAAATACTGCGAAATGGGGTTCATGGAGAGCGACGAAAAACATGTCTGCTTTACGCCAAAGGGCTTTTTGGTTTCAAACAGCATAATAAGCGAGCTAATCTAACAAACGGAGCTGACTCTTTAAATCTGAGTCAGCTCCGAAATTTTATTCTTAGTCCGCAGGAGTTTCCGAAACGGTCTCGGCAGTTGTGTTAACATACTGTCCATCTTCCTTTTCAGACCATTCTGTGGCTTTTTCCATACCGGCCTTTCCTGTGATAATCAAGGATTTTCCCAAATCGCGGAACGCTTGACCGATACTTGTACCTGTCTTTTTCCATGAATCTTTTAATTCAGACATATTATTACCTCTCTTAGAAAAGTGTTCTTCTGAATTTTTTACCTAATAATGTAATGTGGTCAATCGGATGATCGGGATCATTTTTGGTAAGGAAACATGATGTATAACCTAATATCATCCAGAAGAAAACAACAGTAAACATAAGGTTAAACAGCAGCGTAACTTCAATTAACGAATAGATCATATATGCCGATATAAATGAAAACAAACACGGAAAAGCGCTTTGATGCAGGCTTTCATCTCTTAAAACATGCTTTGTCGTTTTGGCAAAAAATCTCAAAATGAAAATACAGAAGAAAGCGAATCCGGTTATACCAGAACATACCAGTATTGTCAGATAACCGTTATGGAAATCAACAAGGAACGGAGCCAAATCTCCGTATTTTTTTGAGAACTTGACGCCGTCCTCAAACATCTCTTTGCCGTAATAATCAATATTTCCTTTTCCTATTCCGAACACCGGACGTTTAACAAACATTTCTCCGCCCTGATACCAGAGCGTAAACCGCCCCGAATCAAGATTAGGATTCTCATGCTCAAAAGTAACAACCTGAGATTTATCATCAGGATTGATATCTACAGCTGTGCTGATACTTTGATTATTTTTTATCATCTGGGCAATACCCAACTGACAGACCGTTCTCAGGAGAAAAACCGATGATACAATAACCATTCCGGCAAGCAGACACGAAAGTGAGCGAACTATAATTTGCTTTGCGCTGAATGAGCTCTCTGTACCGAAAAGCTTATAAATAAAGAAGAAGAACGCGTAGCCTATAAGCAGGATCGTTGCTCCGTTAGAGTCGCTGAGCAAAAGTGAAATGCTGTTTATAGCAAGGCAGGCGGCAATCCATAAGCGGCTGATTCGCCTGCAGCCAGATCCTGTGACAAAAACCTTTTTTATCATCAAATGACAGCACAAGAGAGCAACCACCGTTATAAATCCAAGCTGATTCGGGTTTACAAACAAACCGGTAAACCTGTTTTCATAAACTATGAATTTTACGGACATAAATTCAAACTGGATTCCGAGTATAAGACACGCCAGTCCGAAGAATCCCAGAATTGTTGTAGAATAAATCAGAATCCTCGCCGTGTTAAACAGCTCGTGCTGAAAGTTAAGGTTCTTTTCGGTATGTATTGAATAATAAATAAAAAAGCAAATGGCAAGATGCAAAATCATCACAAAGTTAAATAAGAAGTTATGCAGCAAATGAATAAACATTGTGATGACCGAACACGCGATAAGTGCATGCAGCCAAAAGCCGTAGCGGGTTCTCAGAGATACTCTTCTGGTAATTTCATTATAAACAACCAAAAACGAACCCCATACTACCATTAAGGCAAGAACTCCGTAAGCAATATAATGCACATAGGAAATATTGCACGCAAAAAGACAAATTATATAGCACTGCCTGAAAAGCGATTTGCTGAGCAACGCCTTTTTTAGTTTTGTCATATTGATCTCCATTCAACTGTTTTGCCTATGCAGGCAAAGACACATATCGACACTATATCCAATTTAATACTATTATACAACAAAAAAAGATTTTAGTCAATATAAAAACCGACGATAGGAAAACCGAAAAAAAGCCTTCATATATGCTAATTTTCATAATAATTAATTGACAGAATCATTTTTGAGATTCTTCCTCAATAATCTGCCTGATTTCCTCCTCGGCAGCTTTGACTTCATCCCAAAAAGCTCGTGAAGAAACACGAAGTGCTCCGTTGCCGAGAATAATCAGCTGCTCCATTCCGTCAGAAGTAACAACTCTTACTTTATGATTTTTAGCGAGTTTGTGTGCGGTTTTCTCAATATACATATCAGCTGTTTCAGCTTCCTTAGTGTAAACAACGCTTATATTATTTACGCGCTCGATTTCCCTATTATTACCTTTGACTTTATAAGCGTCAAACACAACTATCAGCTCGCATTTTTTGAAGCCTTGATAGTTGCAGAGAATATTTATCAGCGCCTCTCTGGCACCGTCAAAGGTCATGGTTTTAAGCTTTTCCCATGCAAAAATAACGTTATATCCGTCTACAAGAAGGTATTCTTCCCCATCGTATCCGGCCGATGTATTCCTTTTTGATGTTCGGTGGTTTGACTCAGGCGCCTTGAAAATACGTTTTTCGGGAGGATTCTTGCGTTTTCGAATCGTTCCATATGTTTGCTCAAAGATGCTCATAAGCTCCTTATCAAGTGCAAATATATCATCCTGTGTACGGTGTTTAGCAAAGTATCTTTTACCGTCAATATTTTGCTGAGAATCTGCTCCGGATGTATTCAGCACGCTCGAAAGATGCATTCGCTGCTTAACTTCATTCCATTTTACATTATGTCCCGCACCGTGAGAACAAAATATAGAATCGCAGGGATTAAGTACATCGGCGTCGGGATCATATGCGAAGCTTTTAATAACCTCATCGGCATTATGGCACGGCTCATACCCTTTTAAAGAAAGCGACAATCTGCCCTTTCCGTGGGTATACTGAACAAGCTCACGGGAATAATCCTGCATTTCAGAAACAGGCGCAGTGCCTGTTAGTATGCAATAATCGTCGATCTGCTGAGGTTGGTCAAAGCATCCGCTCATACGTTGAATGTCATTCATTGCCCTGCCAAGAGCGTCCGTCGGAACTTCTAAAGTGAAGTCATAGACAGGTTCAAGCAAGACGCTTTTTGCCTCACGCAGGCCTTGCCTTACAGCGCGGTATGTTGCCTGGCGGAAATCTCCTCCCTCGGTATGCTTTGGATGTGCTTTACCTGCTGCTAAGGTAATCTCCATATCGATAATGGGTGAGCCGGTAAGCACACCGAGGTGTGTCTTTTCATAAAGATGTGTAACAATAAGGCGCTGCCAGTTTTTATCGAGCAAGTCTTCCTTGCAGCATGTGTTAAAAATAAGCCCGCTGTCGCGTTTTGCCGGCTTCAGAATCAGATGAACCTCCGCGTAATGGCGCAGCGGTTCAAAATGACCTACACCTTCAACGGTATCAAGTATTGTTTCTTTGTAGATTATACTGCCTTTTCCGAATGTGACGTTCAATCCGAAACGTTCGGAGATAATACTGCTGAGAACCTCAAGCTGAATCGTCCCCATTAGTTTAACTTGAATTTCGCCGTGATGTTCATCCCACATGACATTAAGCTGAGGATCTTCCGCTTCAAGAATCCGCATTTTTGATAATGCTGTATTTGCGTCAACATTATCCGGTAGTTCAACCGTGTATGTGAGCACAGGTTCCAGTATCGGCAAAGCTGCGTTTCCTTCTTTTCCTAAACCGTCACCTGCGTGAGTAAAGCTCACTCCGGTTACCGCGCAAACAGTTCCTGCGTCAGCTTCTTGGATTGACGAAAACTTTTCACCCGAATATACGCGTATTTGGTTTACCTTTTCAGAATTTTTATTATCCGGACTAAGTAAAACTTCTTTCACCTTAAGCTTACCGCCTGTAATCTTTAAAAAAGTAAGCCGGTTGCCCTGCGGATCCTCGGATATTTTGTATACTCTGGCAGCAAATTCCTCATTAAAACAAGGAAATCGTGTGTATTTATTAAGAATTTTCAAGAACTCATCAATACCTGAAATTTTTAGAGCCGATCCGAACATAACGGGAAATACCTTTTGGTCGGCAATCGCTTCAATTATATCAGAATCAACGATATTATTCTCTTCATATTTTGACAAAAGCGCCTCATCACAGAGCGCAATGCTGTCAAGGAACTCATCATTTGAAATATCGGAAAAATCAACGCAGCAGTCGCTGAGCTTGACCTTAAGTTCGTTGAGCACAGACTTGCGGTTTGCACCCGGAAGATCCATCTTGTTTACAAACAAAAAGCAAGGGACACCATATTTGTGAAGCAGCTTCCATAGGGTTATTGTATGGCTTTGAACGCCGTCTGTACCGCTGACAACCAATACGGCGTAATCAAGAACCTGAAGTGTCCTCTCAGTTTCAGCGGAAAAATCAACATGTCCCGGAGTATCAAGTAAATAGAATGTTGTGTCATTATAATTTAAAACAGCCTGCTTTGAAAAAATAGTTATTCCTCTGTCACGCTCAAGAGAATATGTGTCAAGGAATGAGTCTTTATGGTCTACCCTGCCGAGTTTATTGATATTTCCGGAGCAATACATCATCGCTTCTGTCAGCGTTGTTTTTCCGGAATCAACGTGAGCCAAAATACCGATTGATAGCTTTTTCACAAAATCACCTGTTTATAATTTAAACAAAAATGCGTAAATTTCTTAAAACAGTATACCATAAAACGGAAAGACTGTAAACTTGAATTTATGTGAATAATTTTTTGTGCTGAATATCTTCAATTGAATTGTCAATCATTAGATTAGAATCATTAAGGAGATGTTGCGCGTGAACAGTCGTCACCGACTGAATATTATACTCAATCTTATTATATCCTCGCTGATTCTGATTTTTGGAGTCAGCTCAATTATTGTATCAGCATATGTAAAAGCACCTGAAAACTTTTTGTTTGAGTTTCGCTACATGACAGTAAACGGAACCGTGTTTACTTCAATTATTGCTTTGATGATTCTTATCGTTTCAATTATCGAAGCAAAATCAGGAAAATACTCAATCGCAGACAGGCTTTATTATTTTAGATTATCATCGGCTGTAACCGAAAGTATTATTGCAGTGGTAATAGCCATGTCTTTTTTTCCTGCAGTTCCGGACAGTCCAAATATTCTCAGCTATGATTCTTTTAATATGCATGTTATAATCCCGATACTATCAATTATTTCTTTTCTTCTAAACCGAAGTCCGAGAGAAACTATGCACCCTCTGCTTAGGCTAAACTGTGCATGGCTTATTACGATTTACGCCGCTATAGTTATTTCACTTATCCTTACAGGGACTATGCCTCAGGATAAAATACCGTACTCTTTTCTTGATTTCAGGACTCGTTCAATATGGTATATTATTTACTTTGGATTATTTATTTACAGTTTCACCTATGTTCTGTCCTTTATATTTACAAATTTGAATAGAAGGATGTCGTCTTTTTGGAATCCGAACGATAAAAAGCCGGTTAGCTCAAATTGAACTAACCGGTTGTTTCTTTAGAAAATACGTAATAAAAAGTAACTAACATACGCCGTGTAAATCTGAAAAATTATAAGCTTTGTATAATCATTGTATGAGCAGTAAAAATGCCGTCAATTCTTCATTGACACCCCTGCAAAATATGGTATAATTCATTTGGATAGTATTCCGAACGGAAGCTATACCCGCGAAGATTTTTAATCCGACAGATAATGTGAAATATGTGTTGTAAAGGAGTCAAAATGAAGAACACGGTTTTAACATTTAAACAAGCCAAAGGAAGCGGAACAAAGCTTACGATGCTAACCGCTTATGATTACTCAACTGCCAAGCTGATCGACACGGCCGGGGTCAACTCTATTCTGGTTGGCGATTCACTGGGAAACGTCATGCTCGGCTACGAGGATACGGTATCAGTCACCATGGAGGATATGATCCACCATGGCGCGGCAGTTGCCCGAGGCGCCAAGAACGCCTTGGTAGTAATCGACATGCCGTTTATGTCATATCAGACAAGCGTTTATGACGCTGTTGTAAACGCTGGCAGACTCATGAAGGAAGGCAGAGCAAACGCCGTTAAGCTGGAAGGCGGCGTTGAGGTAACAGAGCAAATCAAGGCAATAACAGCGGCTGGAATACCTGTAGTTGCGCATATCGGTTTAACTCCGCAGTCGATCAACGCGTTCGGCGGTCATAAAGTTCAAGGAAAAACCGAAGAAGCTGCTCAGAAAATTGTCAACGACGCACGCGCGGTTGAAAAAGCGGGCGCATTTGCCGTTGTGCTTGAGGGGATCCCTGCAAAGCTTGCAAGCTTTATCACAAAGGAGCTCACCATTCCCACAATCGGAATTGGGGCAAGCGTCGACTGCGACGGTCAGGTTCTTGTATATCAGGACATGCTTGGAATGTATTCCGATTTCACTCCAAAATTTGTCAAGAAATTTGCGAATATCGGCGAAGTAATGACAGCTGCGTTCAGGCAGTATATAGATGAAGTAAACAGCGGAGCTTTTCCCTCAGAGGAAAACTGCTACGCTATAAGTGACGAAATTATTGAGAAGCTTAAGTAATTCGGAGGGTAAAATGAGTATAATGTTGGTAAAAACCGTTAATGAGGTCAAATCACAGGTTAAAGGATGGAAAGCTCAGGGGCTGAGCGTGGGCTTAGTTCCCACTATGGGTTATCTTCACGAAGGTCACCAAAGCCTTATAAAAAGAGCTGTTGCAGAAAACGACAGGGTTGTTGTAAGCGTTTTTGTAAACCCGATTCAATTTGCGCCCAACGAAGATTTAGAGAGTTATCCCCGTGACTTAAAGGCTGACTGCGCTCTTTGTGAGGCGACCGGCGCCGATATGGTTTTCAACCCCGAGCCCGAGGAAATGTACGCCGAAAACTTCACTACTTTTGTAGATATGACAGGAGTTACGAAAGAATTGTGCGGCAAAAGCCGTCCTACACATTTCAGAGGCGTCTGTACGGTTGTTAACAAGCTGTTTAATATCGCAATGCCTGACAGAGCGTATTTTGGTCAAAAGGACGCGCAGCAGCTTGCCGTAATCGGAAGAATGGTGCGCGACCTTAACATGAACCTTGAAATTGTAGGCTGCCCCATTATCCGCGAGGCTGACGGCCTTGCAAAAAGCTCCCGCAACACCTACCTTTCCGCCGAAGAGCGCAAGGCGGCGCTTGTATTAAGCAAAGCGATTTTTGAGGGCGAGCGCATGGTAAAAAGCGGCGAAAAAGACGGCGAAAAGGTAATTGAAGCAATGAAATCGATTATAAACGCTGAGCCGCTTGCAAAAATTGACTATGTTGAAATGGTCGAGTGGGACACAATTGAAATTACACACGACTTAAGCAAGCCGGTTTTAGTGGCAATTGCGGTCTACATAGGAAAAACAAGGCTCATTGATAACTTTATCGTACAATAATGAGGGACTAAAATGACAATTACAATGCTAAAGAGTAAAATTCACCGCGCAACGGTAACCCAGGCTGAGCTAAACTATGTAGGCAGCATTACCGTTGACGAGGAGCTTATGGAAGCGTCGGGAATTATAGAATACGAAAAAGTCCAGATAGCCGACATCAACAACGGAAGTCGCTTTGAAACCTATGTTATTGCCGGTGAGCGCGGCAGCGGAATGATTTGCCTCAACGGTGCAGCTGCCCGTCAGGTATCGGTCGGAGACCGGATCATCATTATGTGCTACGCTCAACTGGATACGGAAGAAGTCAAAGCTCATAAACCGAAGGTAGTCTTTGTTGATTCAAATAATAAAATTTCAAGAGTTACGAGCTACGAAAAGCACGGTCTGTTAAAGGATATGTGAGGCTGACATGTTAAAAGGAAAAACCGTTGTACTCGGCGTTACAGGCAGTATTGCAGCGTATAAAATCGCAAACCTTGCAAGCAGTCTTGTAAAGCTTCACGCCGACGTCCACGTTATAATGACAAAAAACGCGACAAACTTTATCAATCCTATAGCTTTTGAAACGCTTACCCACAACAAATGCATGGTCGATACATTTGACAGAAACTTTTCTTTTGACGTCGCTCATGTTTCGATTGCCGACCGCGCGGATGTGTTTATGGCAGCTCCGGCGTCTGCGAATATTATCGCAAAAATGGCTCACGGTATTGCCGATGACATGCTCAGCACTACATATCTTGCCGTAAAATGCCCTGTCATTGTTTCTCCGGCGATGAATGTAAATATGTTTACCAATCAGGTTGTTCAGGATAATATTGAAAAACTTGAGAGCTACGGCGTAACTGTGGTTCCGCCCGACGACGGTTATCTTGCCTGCGGATATACGGGAAAAGGCAAAATGCCAAGCGAACATGTACTTCTTGATTACATTTTACACGTTGTAGCAAAGGGAAAGGATCTATTAGGAAAAAAAGTTCTCGTAACCGCAGGGCCTACGAGAGAAAGCATCGATCCGGTGCGCTTCATATCAAATCACTCAACAGGAAAAATGGGTTATGCAATTGCGCGTCAGGCAATGCTCAGAGGCGCCGATGTAACTCTTATCAGCGGACCTGTAAGCATCGCTCCCCCACCGTTTGTCGATGTTGTAAATGTTGTAAGCGCCCGGGAGATGTTTGAGGCGGTTAAGCAGAGGTTTGAAAGCAGTGATATTGTAATAAAAACCGCGGCGGTTGCCGACTACACTCCTGCTGAAAAGCAAACAGAAAAAATGAAGAAATCCGACGGCGAGGTTCCCGAAATAAAATTAAAACGCACAGCGGATATTTTGCAGTGGCTCGGAGAGCACAAACAAAGCGGACAGATTATTTGCGGGTTCTCAATGGAAACTCAGGACTTGATAAACAACTCACGCAAAAAGCTTCAAAAGAAAAACGCTGATATAATCGCTGCAAACTCGCTCAGAGATGAAGGCTCGGGCTTCGGGACAGACACTAATCACATAACTCTCATTAAGCGTGATGAAATAATCGACCTCCCTCTATTGTCAAAAGAGGAAGCGGCAGACAGATTGCTTGATGAAATAATCAGATTA
>ONCY01000045.1 GCA_900316435.1 uncultured Eubacteriales bacterium
AAAGCCCTTGCTTTTTAGGGCATTTATCTCCTTCCAAACCGCCTGACGCGTTACGCCAAGGGTTTGGGCAAGCGACTGCCCCGACACATATTCACTTGATGACGTCAGTATTTCAAGAACCTTTGAACGCTCCATAACAATCCTGATTACTTACCCTTTTTTACAATTTGAATAACTCTTACAATTACGGGACACAGCACAACATTCACCGAAAGCTCGATAATGAAGTTAAGTCCCGTCAGACCGAAAATGATGTAGTAAAGCACGTCGGTGCCGCCTGCCCACGCCCTGAGCGTATCCTTAAAGAACATGATAAGTCCGATAAGGAAAACACCCGTGTTTACGATCGGAGAGATGAATGCCGCCGAAACGCTTGCCGCGATACGGTTTTTGCTTTCGAGTGCTGTGTAGTGAATGCCTGCCTCAAAGCCCGCAAGCGTGCCCTTGAGCATGCACAGAACAAAGCATACAAACGGATTTGCGTTCCAGACCATAGCGCCGCCCGGATCGCCGCCCGATATGCACATTATAACGACCACCGCGCTGAACACCGCGCCCAAGTACGCGCCAGCGCCCGCGCCGTAAATAGCCGCTCCTACAATAATGGGAATAAGGCTGAGAGTAATTGAAAACGGCCCGAATTTTACAAAGGTTGAGATGATCTGAAGCACGATGATAATCGCGGTCAGTATACCAAGCCCTGCCAATCTCTCGGTTTTTTCACTCATTTTTTTCTTTCCTTTTGTCATATAATAACCTCCTGCTGCTCCCCCGCTAACAAGTAGAGCGCATTATTTTTGATTCTTATAATAAATATTTTTCAGCCCGTCAAGGATTATATTTTCTTCAAAAGAAATTTGGTGCGTGCAGTTGCGGATCATCTTCGGCGCAAGTCCGCCTGTCGCAATGATTTTGCATTCCTTGCCTGTTTCCTTCATAAACCTGTCGATCATACCGTCGAGCATGCAGGCGGTGCCGTTTACAACGCCCGAGCGGATACAGTCAACGGTATTGGTGCAGATAGCCTTTTTTGGAGCTTGCATATCAACCGCGGGAAGCAGCGCGCCGCGGCTTGTGAGCGCGTCAAGTGAGATCCCCACGCCCGGAGCTATAATTCCGCCGTGGTAAGCGCAGTTTTCATCAACATAGGCAATTACCGTAGCCGTGCCCATAAAGATGACTATTACGGGGCCGCCGAACTTTTCATAAGCGCCCACACAGCCGCAGACTATATCGCCGCCGAGAGTTTCGGGGCGGTCGATTTTAAGATCCATTCCCGACTTAAGCCCGGGGCCTATTATCAGGCTGCGCACCTTTGTAACGATCTCAATCGCCTCTCTGAGCGGGTCGGTAACCTTGGGCACAACCGAGCTGATTATTGCTCCGTCTATCTTTTTGTAGTCTATGCGGTAGATCTGAAAGAACGTGTAAAGCTCAACCGCAAACTCATCGCTGGTCATCTTATCGTTTGTGGCAAAGCGCAGTTTATAGCGCAAAACATCTCCGTCAAAAATGCCGAGCTTGATGTTTGTGTTGCCCACATCGGCAGTTAAAAGCATGGCTTTCACCTCAATATTCTTTATTGAAATTATTGATAAATTACGCTTTATAAATTATAACACATTTCTTGATTGTTTCAAGTGTGATATTAGATATTTTATTACAAAAAAATTTTCTGCCGCGAAGATTGTTGAAATTTTAACAGGATAGTGTATAATATATATAGTTGCGTCAGTGTGCCCAAAAGCAATTTTTTGGGGCGCTGAGGAAAGGATTGGTTAGATAAATGGATAGTTCAGAAATCAAGCAGCTTCAAATTCTTGCAACAAAAGCAAGAATGGGCGCTATTCTCGGCACTTACCACGCAAAATCAGGTCATCCGGGCGGCTCACTTTCTGCCGCCGACATCTTCACCTACCTTTATTTCAAAGAGATGAATGTCGACCCCAAGAATCCCGCTTGGGAGGATCGCGACCGTTTTGTACTTTCTAAGGGTCACTGCTGCCCCAGCCTGTACGCCGTTTTGGCTTTAAAGGGCTTTTTTGACTGGAACGAGCTTACAAATCTCCGTCATGTGGGCGCTATGCTTCAGGGTCACCCCGACATGAAGAATACTCCCGGCGTGGATATGAGCACAGGCTCTCTCGGCCAGGGCGTTTCAGCCGCGTGCGGAATGGCGCTTGCGGCAAAGCTTGACAACAAAGACTATCGTGTATATACCGTGCTCGGCGACGGCGAGGTTGAGGAAGGCCAGGTTTGGGAGGCGGCTATGTTTGCTTCTCACAACAAGCTCGACAACCTTGTGCTGTTTGTCGATCAGAACGGTCTGCAGATTGACGGCACCGTTGAGGACGTAGCTGGAATCGAGCCTCTCGACAAAAAGTTTGAGGCGTTCGGCTTTGATGTAGTTAAAATCAACGGCCACGACTTTGAGCAGATAAAGAGCGCGCTTGATTTTGCAAAGACCGTTAAGGGCAAGCCCACGGCTATTCTTTGCAAGACCGTCAAGGGCAAGGGCGTTTCGTTCATGGAAAATCAGGTAGGCTGGCACGGCACAGCTCCTAACAAAGAACAGTATGAGCAGGCTACAGCCGAATTGCAGGCTGAACTTGACAGATTGGAGGGTGCGTGCTGATGGCTGAAACAGTAAAAAAGGCTACAAGAGAAAGCTTTGGCGAGGCTCTTTGCGAGCTTGCCGAAACAAATAAGGATATAGTGGTATTTGACGCAGACCTTGCGGCCGCCACAAAAACAGGTATTTTTCAGAAGGCTTATCCCGACCGCTTCTTCAACTGCGGCATTGCCGAGGGAAATATGATTGGCGTTGCGGCAGGCATGGCGGCTTCTGGCAAGATCCCCGTTGCGGCTTCATTCGCTATGTTCGCAACAGGCAGAGCCTTTGAGCAAATCAGAAACTCGGTGGCTTATCCCCGGCTCAACGTTAAAATCGCGGGAAGCCACGCGGGTATCTCTACAGGCGAGGACGGCGCTACCCACCAGTGCATTGAGGACATCGGCATTATGCGCGCTATTCCCAACATGATGGTGCTCAATCCTGCCGACCACTGGGAGATGAAGGCGGCTACAAAGGCGGCTATCGAATATGACGGCCCCGTTTATATCCGTCTGGGCAGACTGGCTATCGACAGCTTCAACGCTCCCGAAACCTACGAGTTTGAGCTCGGCAAGGGCATTACGCTTCACGAGGGCAGCGACGTTGCCGTTATAGCGACAGGCCTTGTTGTAAACGAGGCTCTTAAGGCTGTTAAGGAACTTGAGGCAGAGGACATTTCGGCTCGCCTTATCAACATCCACACAATCAAGCCCATCGACCGCGACATCATCATCAAGGCAGCTAAGGAGACGGGCAGAATCATCACCGTTGAGGAGCACAACGTTATCGGCGGTCTTGCCGACGCCGTCAGCGAGGTTGTTACCGATGAGTGCCCCGTAAAGGTTACGCGCATAGGCGTTCAGGACAGGTTCGGCTACAGCGGTCCCGCATGGGAGCTGCTTGACAAGTTCGGACTTACCCAGCCCCATATTGCCAACGTTATCCGCGAGGTCGTAAAGAATAAATAATAATCAGAGGGAGCCTCAAAAGGGTTCCCTCATTTTGCAAGGAAGGATATTTTAAATGCACATAAAAAAACCGTTTGTAATTATCACCGCGCTGTCACTGTCGGCGGCAATGCTGTTTTCGGGCTGCGGACAAAGCGGCGAATCCTCGCAGACTGAAAGCTCCGCCGTTGAAACTACCGCCTCAGCAACAACCGAAGCGACTGATACGGCTTCACTAAATCCTCTGCTTTGGAAGGTTACGGGTGAAAAGGGCAACACAGTTTATCTGTTCGGCACTATTCACGCGGGCGGCATCCAAAGCGACCAAGTGATGAACAAGCTGAAAGAAAAGGTTGACAGCTGCGACGCGCTGGCAGTTGAGGCGGATATCTTGACCTATCAAATGGATTTTGAAAGGCAGCAGAAAAATTTGCTGAGCATGATGCTTACCGACGGCACCACGATCAAGGATCATCTCAGCAGCGACAATTACGACAAATGCGTTAAATACCTCACCGATGCGGGGCAATACAACGCAGCATTCGATTCTTACAAGCCTTCATTCTGGAGCCAGCTGATAACGCAAAACGAAATAAACAAGTCCGACATTAACACAAGCAAAGCAATGGATACCCTGCTGCTGAGTTACGCTTCCGAAAAAAGCAAGGAAGTTATTGAGGTTGAGTCGGTTGAGTTTCAGATCGATATGACAAACAATTTCTCCGACACTTGGTACAATCTTCAGTTTGAAGCGTTCTTCAAAGAGCCGAACGCCACAAAGGAAGGCCTTGATAAACTGTATAAGGCGTGGCTCTCGGGAGATGAAGCTCAGCTGAAAGAGCTGGCTCTTGACGAAACGGAGCTTGACGACGGTATGACCAATGAGCAGCAAAAGGCGGTTAAAGAATACAAAAAGGCAATGTACACCGACCGCAATTTAGGGATGGCAGAAAAGGCGGAACGCTTCATTAAGGGCGGAAAGTCTGTGTTCTTTGCCGTCGGCACTGCGCATTTCATGGGAGACGACGGCATTGTTAAGCTGCTTAGCGACAAGGGCTATACGGTAGAAAAAATCAGTATATAAACTTATTGACCCCCGACTGTGTGTCGGGGGTTGCTTTTTGCGGTATCACTTTTTCCTTTTCTTGGGTGCGGGCAGCTCGTCATACATTGAGCTGAGCACTTTTTCCATAAGCTCTGCGTCCTCAACATTATCTACAAGCAGCATTTTCTTTACGCCATCATAAGGCAGCTCAAGCGGCGCGCCGGGCATAAGCTCCCTTGATGATTTTGTTTGCTTTAGCAGGAAGCGGTTGTCGTAAATTCCGCCTACCACCTTCCCTTTGTAATAGATGATGTACTCACCCATCATCGGGCGCGAGGAAATTTCATCAAGTGAGCCGAGCTGTTCCAGAATATAGTTCAAATACTCTTTTGAAGAAGCCATAGTTACCTCCATAGGTTTTGATGTTATAATAGTAACATGCTTTTATTTTTATTGCAACAGGACTTTTTATTTTAAAATCTTGTTTCTGTTATAACCGCATTAAAATGCGCCGGTCGCGTGACGCGACGCCCGTTGCCACGGGAGGGCAAGACGCGAATCATACAATTGCAATTAACATAACTTCCGTACCCGCGAAATCGGGCACGCCGTTGCAGAAACATTTATTATATTGCAAGTTCTCCAAAGGCGGCTTTGGGTGCAGCGTCACGCTGCCGGTTGACAAGGGTGTTGGGAATATGCTAATATTGAATCGGGAAAAAGCATAATCTCTAACGAGGTGATATTTATGGCAAACGGCATGGAAGAAAAAATAGGCGGAATTGTTGATTTGCTGATGGAGGATTACTCCAAAGGGCGCACAATTGACGAAAACAAAATTTTTGAGTATCCCGAAAAGGACGTTGTAATCGACATTCTTGAAAAGCTTAAGGTTGTAATCTATCCGGGCTACTATCGCAACAGCAACTATCGCACCTTTACCGTGCGCAACAACATTTCCGTTATGCTTGAGGACATTATATATAACTTAAAAAAGCAGACCGCTATTGTTTTGCGCTATACCCCAAAGTTTGAAAACAGCACCGCTGAGGAAATTGCCGCCGAGTCCGAGCGCGTTACCTTTGCGTTTCTTGAAAAAATTCCGAAAATCAGGGAATATATCGAAACCGATATTCAGGCGTTTTATGACGGCGACCCTGCCGCTTACAACAAGGACGAGATCATCTGCACATACCCCGGGCTTTACGCGATATTCTCATACCGCATTGCTCATGAGCTTTTCCTGCTGGGCGTTCCGCTTATTCCCAGAGTTATGACAGAGCACGCCCACAGCCTTACGGGTATCGACATTCACCCGGGCACCACAATAGGCAAGTATTTCTTCATAGACCACGGCACTGGTATAGTTATAGGTGAAACGACCGAGATCGGCGACAACGTCAAAATTTATCAGGGCGTTACTCTGGGCGCGCTTTCCACCAGAGGCGGTCAGAACCTGCGCGGTAAAAAACGTCACCCCACCATTCACGACAACGTCACCATATATTCGGGAGCGTCTATACTTGGCGGCGACACGGTAATAGGCAAGAATGTTGTAATAGGCGGTAACGCGTTTATCACCAGCTCTATTCCCGAGGGCGCCAAGGTCAGCGTAAAAAGCCAGGAGCTTATGTTTCGCTATGACGACGGCAAGGCTGTTAAAACACGCGAGATAGACCCCGAGGAAACCTGCTTCCATGTGATTTAATTTATGCCGTCGGTATTCCGGCGGCTTTTTTACGTCACGCCGCTTTTTACTGTAGAGGCAAACGCTGTGTTTTGACACCGCCGTTTCACAGGTGTTTTAGTTAAATCAAAGCTTTCCAAAGGCGGGATTTGGGTGCAGCGTCACGCTGCTTCTTGATTGTATGTGCCTGTTGTGTTATAATTATATAAGAGGTGGAACATAATGAAAATAAAGCGGCGGTTTTTTATACTTTTAAGCGTAACTGCATTTTTATTGATTGCATCATTGACATATATTACGGTTCACGGTCACTCTTTCACTGAGCGAATCAATACAGATGCTTTTTTAGATCCGGGACAATCGTTTTCCGATATTGAGGATAAAATAACGGCAACTCCCCAAACTGAGGGTATTGTGGACGTCGGCAAAATTTATTGTGACGGCGACGATATCTGCGTTGAGCTTGACTCGCTGCATGAGGGCGACACGGACGTACTTATCGCAACCGACAGTTACTCATATTCAATACCACTGCATGTAACTCAATTCGGCACGATCGTCTCTCCGCTTTCTTTAAATTTTGACGGCTATATCGAGGTTGAATACGTCATTCTGTTCGGCTTTCTGCTGACATTCGCGGTAATGGTGTATTCGTTTATAGAGTGCGTTATAAAGCGCCAATTCTCTTACAGCATGGTAGCATACGGCGGACTGGCGTTTTTCAACGCGTTTCTGCTGTTTTTCGCGTTGCTTGGAATGCGCCAATACAATTATTTCCGCGGTTTTCTGCTCGATATGCTCAACACGGGCTACCAGATGTCGCTGCTTACCGCTCCGTTTATGCTGGCGTTCTGCGCCGCCATAGCCGTCAGCAACATCTGGCTTTTGAGGCGCGAGGGCGTCAGTACATATAACATGCTTGGAATAGCTTTGGCATTTGTATGGTTTTTAGGGGTTGTTTCAATTTACTTCTCGTTTGATCTGCTTATTGATTTTAATTTGACAGTCGCGGTATATGTAAGCTTCTCTATCTCATATATCCTCAGCTTATTGGAGTGTCTGCTGCTTTCTACCGTTCTAAGCGCGTTTCTTGCCGCTAAGCGAAAGGCAAGCCTTGACCTTGACTATCTTATTATTCTGGGGTGCCGCATAATGTCTGACGGAAAGCCCACGCCTATCCTCAAAAGCAGAATAGACGCAGCGGTTGGTTTTGAAAGAAAACAATTCGCCGCGGCGGGCACACACATCAAGTTTGTACCGTCGGGAGGACAGGGCTCAGATGAAGTTATTTCCGAGAGCGAGTCAATGAAGCGCTATCTTGTTGAGCAGGGATATCCCGATGAGCAGATTATCAAAGAGGACAAGAGCGTAAATACCGACCAGAATATTAAGTTTTCAAGGGACAAAATCAAAGCCAACGCGGGCTCGCTCGACAACGTAAAGGTCGGCTTTGCCACCACCAACTACCATGTGTTCCGCGGCTATGTGCTGGCTAAAAAGCACAATCTAAAGGTACAGGGAATAGCCTCAAAAACAAAGTGGTACTTCTTCCCCAACGCCTTTTTGAGGGAGTTCGCGGGGCTTGTAGCTGAGCGCAAGTGGAAAATCGCCATGGTTCTTTCCCTGATTTTGGCGGGCTTTACGCTTTCAATACACATGCTGAATATGATTTAATTTCACCTTAAGAGGTAAAATATGAAATGTAAAAATTGCGGCGAGGTAAACGAAAAAGGATCGCTGTTTTGTCAGGAATGCGGCGAGCCGCTCAAACCGTCAAAGCCGCAAATACAGAAGGACTCTGAAAAAAAGAATAATAAATCCGCCTCAAAAAAGGGCGCGCGCGTTACCGTAAGGCGCGGCAAACGAGCGGCAGAAACCGAGAGCGACAAAATCTACAGAAGCCGTCTGCCGTTTATAATAACGGCGTTTTTGGCGGCGGCGGTGTCGGTTGTGCAGTTTATATTGCCGTTTTTTAAGTGGGTTTCCTACAGCTATATGATTTTTGGCAACAACGTGTCGAACGATAAGCTAGATCTTATTACCCTTGCCGACCGCTTTTACAAAAACGACGACTTGGTGACTTTTGTAACGGGCTCCGAGGACGTTTTCGGAGTAAAGAGGCTGATACCGTCAGAGGCGCTCGAAAAGTTTTCACAGGGGCGCACCGCTGCTATCGCGGTTTCGTACATATTTATCGCAAGCCTTGTGCTGTACCTCGCCTTTATAGTGCTGGTGCTGCTGAGGAAGCGCATAGGCGCGGCTGCTCTGGGCATTACCGCCTCGCTTTTATACGCCGCCGGCTGTATGGGAGTGATGTACGCCGTCAAGCTGCTTGTTGAGGCAGAGGACAAATACAACACTTTTTCATGGATCACAATCGAGATAAAGGCGCTGGATATGCCGTATGCAGGGCTTGCGGTTTCGGGAATTGTAATAATGCTCTGCGTTGTTTTTGTAATTCTGGGAATCAACACACAAAAGAAAACTAAAAAGGAAAAAATCAAATAACTATATCGGGCTGATACTGCCAAAAAGCGCGGTATCAGCTCATTTTGTTCACTTATTGATATTTTTATAAACAAACTGATTGAAATTTGTGCATGGATAATGTATAATAATATCAAAGATTTATATTTTTTCTACAGAGGGAGCGATATTATGAGAAAAACCAAAATCGTCTGTACAATAGGTCCTGCGTGCAACACCAAGGAAATGCTTTTAAAGATGATTGACGCGGGCATGAATGTTGCCAGAGTTAACATGTCACACGGAACACATGAATCCCTTACAGGGGGTTTTGCCACAATCCGCGAGGCAATTGACGAGAGCGGCAAAAACGTCGCTATTATGATCGATACCAAAGGTCCCGAGGTTCGCGTAGCAACCTTTGAGGGCGATTCCGCGGTTCTTACGGAGGGCAGCGAGTTCACCCTTTACAAGGAGAAGGAACAGGGCAACAGCGAGGGCGTGGCTATCTCCTACCCCAAGCTTGTCGATATCTTCCTGCGCGACGGCTCCGACGCTATCGGCAGAGAGCTGCTGCTCGACGACGGTCTTATTTCGATCATCACCAAAGAGGTCAGACCCGACCGCATCGTCTGCACCGTAAACAAGGGCGGCGTTCTTAAAAACCGCAAGAGCATCAACATCCCCGGCTATCACATCAACATGCCGTATGTTAGCGCTCAGGACAGACGCGACATAGAGTTCGGACTTTCACAGGGCGGCAACGTAGTAGCGGCTTCATTCGTGCGCAATCACGAGGATGTGCGCACTCTGCGCGACTTTATCGACTCGATAGGTTACGAGCATGTTGAGATAATCGCCAAAATCGAGAACCAGAGCGGCGTTGACGACATGGATTTAATTATCGACTACGCCGACGGAATTATGGTAGCGCGCGGCGACATGGGCGTTGAAATTCCGTTCATTAAGCTGCCCGAAATTCAAAAGACGCTTATCCGCAAGTGCGTTGCCAAGGGTAAATACGTAATCACGGCTACTCAGATGCTCGAGAGCATGACAACGGCTCCGCGCCCGACCCGTGCGGAAATCAGCGACGTCGCTAACGCCGTTTACGACGGAACCAGCGCGGTAATGCTGTCAGGCGAATCGGCAGCGGGCAAATATCCGCTTGAAAGCGTTAAGGCGCTCGACTCAATCTGCCGCGAGGCTGAGGACAACGGCGAAGTCGCAGCGCTTCACAGCTATGTTGAAAAATACGGAATCAAAGACACAAACATATTCCGCGGAAGTATTTGCCGCGCCGCCAAGGATATAGCAAAGAGCGTAGGCGCAAAGGCTATCATAGTTGAGAGCGCAACGGGACGCGTTGCCCGCGCAATGGTTCATTACCGTCCAAACGTACCCGTTATTGCAGTTGTTACCTCAAAGATTGTATGCCGCAAGCTCTGCCTCAACTGGGGCATTACGGCGCTTATGGGCGAAGAATTGGTCACCTCTGACGAAATCACCGAGCAGGCTATGCGCCGTGCGCTTGAAACGGGTATCGTAAAAAAGGGCGATACCGTTGTTGTACTGTCATCCAACAAGACAGTTCCTACTTCAAGCACCGACTCGCTGAATATTAGGATCCTGTAATATGAACAATTATATTTTAATCGGAATGCCGGGCTCGGGCAAAAGCACCGTAGGAGTTCTGCTTGCAAAGGCTCTGGGCTATCTGTTTGAGGACGTCGATCTGCTGATAAGCCGCAAGGCTCAAAAGCCGCTGCAGAGGATTCTTGACGAGGACGGGCTTGACAGCTTCCTCTCGCTTGAGGAGCAAACAGGCAGCACCCTGTCGGCTGAGCATACGGTAATAGCGACGGGCGGCTCGATGGTGCTAAGCGAGAAGGCGATGAAACACCTTAAAACAATGGGAAAGGTGATATATATCGATGTTCCTTTCAAGGAGATTGAAAGGCGCGTCACTAATATCAAAACGCGCGGTATAGTGTTTCACCCAAACGAAACGCTTGCCGACGTTTACCGCGAGCGCAAGCCGCTTTATGAGCGCTATGCCGACATTACCGTAAGCGTCAAGCCCGACAGCACAATTGAGGATACGGTTGAAATGCTGATGGAAACTATTTTCTAAAACATCTATAAAAGGAGAAAGATATGAAGTTAGGTTGTCTTTTCGGTCACAAATGGGACGGCTGTATCTGCACGCGCTGCGAGCAAGTGCGTGACGAAAGGCATAATTACGCGCCTGTTCCGGGTGAGTGCATAGAAAAGTGCACCAAATGCGGCAAAGAGATCAAAAAAGGCCACACATGGAACCGCAACGGACGTGGCTGCAAATGCGTAATCTGCGGAGCCTCACGGAATACCGACGATTTGAACGCGCATACCTTCCCCTATGTTTACGACCCCACTTACCTCGGCGGTCAAGAGGTAAGCAGCTGCACCTGCTCGGAATGCGGCTATGTTAAAAAGTCCCTGTTCGGCGGCCACATTTACAGGTATTCATACGAAAAGGGCTCGGCAAAGCACAAGGGCGTATGCACCATCTGCGGCAAGGAAATGATGTCCGAGCACAACTTTAATAACGGAGTGTGCACATACTGCGGCTATATACCGAGCGTTAACCTAAGAAGCCTGATCATTGACTTTGCCATCAAAACCGTGCTTACACTTGACGATTCCGAGCTTGACGAAATGGAGCGAAAGCTGCTTGATGAGGGCGACGCGGCAGAAAACGCTATTTTCAACTTTCTTGCGGAGTGCTCATACGGCGGCGTAGGAAATATACGCTGGTGGAGCCAGGCAAAGCGTCTTACAAGGATGCTTCCCAAGTTCAAATCCTCCGAGGTAAGGCGGCACCTTGAACAGCTTGCCGACAACGCCTCGCGCACAAATATTTGGGAGTACCACACCGAGATAGCGAATGTTGCAAAAGAAGAGCTGAGCAAGCTTTAATATTATTATCAAATAAAAAACACCGCATATCCCCGCCGTTTCAGGCTTTCGGGATATGCGGTATTTATTTAGCATTCATCGCTGAGTAATTGATTTTTTATAGCATTAAAAGCTAACCACCGTCGGAATCAAACAGATCGTTTGGGTTTTCGTCATCATCTACTTTTATTCCGCCTTCGGGCTCGCTGTCTGCCGAGAAATTTTCCATCATCGCTTCAAAATCATACATCGCAACGCGGAATTCGGGGTCGTAATAATTCTTTTTCATAATCAGCCCTCCTCAGTGGCAGAATCCGAATTGCCGATATCGTAAAGGTAGAAGGTTACGGGAGCGGTCAGCTCGGTCACGATTTCTCCGTCTACAACATGGCTTACGTAGTAATAAGCGCGGAATACCATGTGACGCGCGTCTTCGCTGTTGGTGAAGTTGATTACGCGGTCAACGCGGTTCTTGTTGTTGTATTTATTGTTTTGAACGATGTATTTCAACAAGTGTTGCTCATCATTTGCCGAGATGTTTGAATCAGAATCAATAAACGCCTTGACGGAATCTTCGTTAACGCCGGGAAGGATAACGCTTGCCTTGTCTTCATCGGTGAGCGTTCTGCCGGTAACATCGTCTTTATGAATCACGCAATCGTCAAAGAACTCGACCACTACGCCCGACTTGTAGCCGTTTTCAGCCGCTAAATCGGAATTGAGCAGCAAGCCGTTGCTCTCCATATAAGCAAGCAGGAAGTCAACCTGAAGCTTGTCGACCTTATTTCCGTTTGAGTCGTACTGCTGACGGGTGTAGCGCGGGTCGCTGATAGACAATACGGTAGCTCTTTCTTCATACATTGCAATGACCTTATAGTTGCCCGTTACACGGAGGTTAAAGCTGCGGCTGTAGCATTTCGCTATTTCCTTGCCGTTTTCCAATACGCTCCAGTAACCGAAATCGCTTTCGCCGCTCTTTGCGGGAGCCTGAACAAACTCGCCGTTGCTGTCCTTGGCAAGAGAATTGAGCTTAACTCCGCTGAGAACTTTGTCAGCCTCATTCTTGCCTGTTGTAAAGAAAAACTCTACGTTATAGGTTTTTGCGGGCTGAGAAGCGGTGACGGTGACGGTGCTGCTGTCCGTATTGTATTCAACTTTATCGTCTATTACCCACTTGCAGTCCTTGTATAAGTCATCAACCGCGGGAGCTCTGTCGGATATCGCTTTTGCCGTGGGCTT
>ONCY01000028.1 GCA_900316435.1 uncultured Eubacteriales bacterium
TTTCTTCCTGAATTTTTGCTTTAAATCCGTCTACGGCTTTTTTCGGCGAAAGCAGCCTTGCCTTTAGGCCTAATCCGAAAAGCCACGCGTAAAACTGAGGACTTAAAACTACCCTTATGTTGACCAAAAAAGAGGTGTCGGATTCCCTGATTATATATATATCCGAGCCGAACCTGTCAACTATTACTCCTATCAAATCGTTGTCGACGCTTAGCTTTACGTCGCACTCCTCGCCGCCGAACATCGAGAACACGCTTTTGGCGTAATGGGCAAGGTTGAACTTTTCAAAGTTGTCCATGCCGTCGCGCGTTTCGCCCTGTATTTTTATCTTCTCCATTTTGTCGACGCGGAAGTGCTTAAGCTTGTCCTCGGCTCCGTCGTAGGCTATAAGATAATAGTTTTCATCGTCCCAGCACAGGGCGAACGGCGAAACAAGATATTCTTTTCCCGGATGGCGCTCAACTCTGATTATTTTCTGTCTGCCGCCGAAATCAACCGCCCATTTCATATAGCGGAATGTAATCTTTTTGTTTGCCGATATCGCGTTGTGGATCTCGTCAACATTATAATAAATCTGCTCGTTGAGGGTCTTAACGCGGTTTGTAACATAAACCTCGCGTTGCAGCTGCTTGCCGTCGTTTTCGCTGACAAGCCGCTCAATCTTTGATATCAGCTTAAGGCTTTTGCTGTGGGTGATGAATTTTGAGCTTTGTATCGCGTCCACCAAAAGCTTCAGCTCGGGTATTTCAAAGTCGCGGCTGCCCACAAAATAACGCGTATCTCTGCCGCGCGTACGGCAGATATCAAGCCCGTAGGTCTCCAAAACGCGCAGGTCATCATACAGCGCCTTGCGCTCGGTGTGTATATCGTAGAGCGCCAGCAGATCTTTGATTTCGCTGATGGTCAAAGCGTGGTTTTCATCGGTTTTTTCAAGCATTATCTTTTGCAGATACAAAAGCTTTTCCTTTTGTCGTGAGCTTCGTGCCATATAATCCTCCTTTTACCCCGGACATATTGTATATGCCAGCGATACCACCAGCGGCATTGTTATGATCGACAGCAGCGTTGACGCGGACACCATCCCCACCGACAGCTCGACGTCCCTGTTAAACTTTGTTGAAAACATGGTGGTCGTCGCGGCGGTCGGAGCCGAGCAGGCTATTACAAAGGCTATCAGCATATTCCGGTCAACGCCGAAAGGCGCAAGCGCAAACAGCACGCCGACCGGAATCACCAAAAGTCTCAGCACCATAGCGATATAGCCGCCTACATCGGTAAACGCCCTCTTGATTTTTGCGTTTGATAAGTAGAAGCCTATTATGAGCATGGGCAGCGGAGTATTGAGGTTTGCAAGATGCTTTACGGGCTGAGCCAGAAAAACAGGCAGCTGCACGCCGCAGACAAAAATAATCATTCCAGCTATAAACCCAAGTATTCCCGGATTTGTTGCAAGCCGCTTTGCCGAGAGCTGCTTTTTATCGCCGCTCATGTCAAGCAGTCCGTATGTCCACACAACAACATTGAATATCGCTACAAAAATCGAACCGAAGAACATTCCCTCGCTGCCTAAAAGCTCGTTTTGGAGCGGCAGCGACATAAAACCGCAGTTTGAGAACACCACCGAGAACCGCAGCACCTTTTTTCTTGATTCGTCCCTGTCGTGAAACACAATCCTCGTCAGTAAAATAGACAAGACAAGTATCGCCAGCGCTATTCCCCCCGCTAAAATAACCTGCCCAAGCAGCTCTGCGGAAAACTCACGCTGAAACGAGTTTATCATTACGCAGGGGGTAACGACGTAAAGCACTATATCCGTCATCTTTTTTGAGGCGTGCTCGGTGATGGCGCCCAGCTTTCCGCAGGCAAAACCGACCGCTATCAGTATAAAAAGCACCAGCACCTGCTGGCCTATCAACACAAAGTTTTCTAAAAACAAAACCCTACCCTCTTTCCTGAGATATTGTATCATATGACTGTAATTTTTTCAATAAAACACTGCGGAAAACCCTGTCAATACTGTATTATCTACAAAATATGCCAAAATATATTGTTAAAATTCACCAACTGAAAATCAGAATTTCTTGAAATATGTACTAACCGACAAAAATAATTTGTGTTTATTGACAAATATTTTTTATGTATGTATAATGATGTTACAGGCAAAGAAAATAATAGTATAACAAATAATTACTGGAAAGAGGGATTTTTAATGCCTAAGACAAAGAAGGCAGCAGAGGCTGCAGAGAAAAAAGAAACAAAAGTAACTAAGGCTGCTGAGAAAGTAACCAAGGCTGCCGAAAAGGTAACCAAGGCTGCCGAAAAGCCCGCTGAAAAGGTTGTTGAAAAGGCAGAGGCTAAGAAGGCTGAGCCCAAAAAGGCTGCTGCTAAAAAAGCTGCTCCTGCTAAGAAGGCTGCTCCCAAGAAACCCGCTGAGGCTAAGGTTGACTTCTTTGTAGAGTTCGGCGGCGTACAGGTTTCCGTTGAGAAGGTTGTTGCCGACGTTAAGGCTACCTACGGCAAAGACGCCAAGGAGATTGCTGTTTACCTCAAGCCCGAAGAGAGCAAGGCTTACTTCGTAGCTGACGGCGAGAGCGGCGAGATGGACGTTTTCTTCTGCTAATCAGTAACTATTTATTATTTCAAACACAATTTCAATTTCAACAAAAAAGGCTGTCGTTTTTCGACAGCCTTTTTGTTGGCAACGTGACGTTGCATTCAACTCCGCCTTTTATCACGTTTAGCTCTACAGAAACGTTCATCAACGGCGTAGATAAATACAAATATGGTCGGGCACGAAAGGCATTTCACACAGCAAGCTGTCTGCACGACCGAAATTCCGCATTCCGAATTCCGCATTCCGCATAAAAAAACGCCGGCTCAAACCCTTACTGAGTTTTGAACCGGCAGTTTTTGTACTATTTAAAACAATTCATCAATCGGGGATTCGTCGTCGATAAACTCGTCGGCAATCTCCTCTACTATATCCTTTTTGCCGCAGTTATCAAACGGGCTTGAGGAATACTCGCTCTCGTTTGAGCAGGCTACGGTTATATCAACAACGTCCTGCTTTTCAAACGGCTCTTCAACCGCTTTTTCCGCGGGAGCGGAAAATAGGTCGGCGTTCTGGTTGTCTACAATCTTTCTGTAGCATTCTCTTGCTCTGGCGATCTTGGCCTTGCAGTTGTCAATAAGCTCAACAAGCTTTGCCTCGCGCTCGGTATTCGGCTTCTCGCCCTTTTTTATCTGCTCGTAATATCCCTTGCCCAGCGCGATATAAGCGCGGTTCATAAGCTCGCTCTCGCTTTTCATAACATCTCTGAGGCGGTTGAGCTTATTGGCGGTGCGCTTGTTTTCGATCATATTCATTGCTACGGTTGAGATAGACTCAACCGCGGAGTTGATTCCGCTTTTAATGTTTTTTAATGTATCAAAGAATTCCATATTCAATACCTCCGACGAAAATTATTGCCGTAATCAGTTTCACGCTATTATTATGACAGATATTTATAATAAAATCAACATTTTTTGAAAATTTACTTGTGAAAATTGCGCCGCCTTGGTATAATATATGGTAATTTATTATGTTTTCCGAAAGGAGCGGAGCCGCAATGTCCGAAAATAAGACCAACAAAGCCGTTGTTTGCCCCATGTGCGGCGAACTGGGCAAGGCGGAAATATACACCAGCGTAAACGTTGTTAAAAACAAAAGCTACCGCGAGCGCGTGCTTGACGGTACGCTTTTCGCCTGGACCTGTCCGTCCTGCGGCTACAACGCGCGCCTTACCTACCCTATTCTTTATAATGACATGAAAAACCGCTTTATGGTTTATCTTATTCCCAAAATCGACCGTTTTCAGCTCTGGGATAAGGAGCTTGAGGATAAATACAGCAACCTGCGCAACATCAGCAAGCGCGTTGTCTCGGATTTCAACTCATTTAAAGAGAAGATTTTTATTTTTGAGTCACGCCTTGACGATATGGCGGTTGAGCTTACAAAGGTAGCCATAGGACAGACGGTTTCCAAAAAGCTGGGCGGCGTTGCCGTTGACGAGGGATACCTGTCGATGTACGACCGCGAGAGCAACACCATGGGCTTTACTTACTTTACGGGCGAGGACAGAACGCCTTACGTTCAGACCGCAAGGCTTGAGATCTACGGCAAGTCAAAGGATATTATCGAGAACTTCGCAATAAAGGATAAAAAGCTTAAGGGCTTTATCAAAATCGACCGTGAATGGGCGGAAAATATCCTTTACCGCTACAAGCGCGCAAAGCAAATAGAAAAGCTGAACAAACTGAAAGAATAGCCGCCACGCGGCAGGAAGCGCGCCTTTGGAAAGCAATGATATAACAAAAACGTATCTGCAACGGCGCGTCATATCTCGCGGGTTGGGAAGGCTAATTAATTACATACATCTGATTCGCGTATTGGGTGCAGCGTCACGCTGCCACGCGGGAACGTGACGTTCCGTTCAAATCCTACTTTGGAGAACTTAAAATATACAAAGGTTTCTGCAACGGCGTGTCTTATCTCGCGGGTCAGGAAGTTTTGGCAATAACAAACTCTTGATTCGCGTACTGTTCATCGCGTCACGCGACCAGCGCTGCTACGCGCAGCTTTTCGCTCATGTAAAAGTAATAGCTAATAACCGTAATCCCTATCGGGACAAAGCAGAACCATATACTGAAAACACCCAGCCAAACGCTTATCAGGCCTGCCATAGCAACGCCCGAATTAAACGACAGCAGCGTCAGCCAGTAAAAGCGCGCCTTTGCGCCCGTAGCCTTGTCGCGGGTCAAAAAATAATTTGTCGTAAGCATTGACGCCTGGCGCACGTTATTCGACGAAAAAATAGTGGAGCTTGAATTGCCGGCGGCGATTTTGAAAGCGTTCCACTGAATAGGAGCCGCGAAGATTATCGGGTAACAGGCGACATAATCGTTGCGCACATAGGGTATCGCGCCAACCGCGACGACTGCAGCCGAAGTACAGATCAGGCTGACGATTTTCATGCTGATTTTAACCTTGCGCCTAACAAGGACGTAAAACACATTTCCGCCGCAGTAAATCAAAAAGCTGAGCGCCATAAACCATATAAAGGTCAGGTCTCCTCTGCACATGTCGAGCACCATTTTGATAAGGTTGCCTGTCTGTGCGTTGCCCATTATCTCCATGTGGTTAAAGACGGTGTATCCTGCCATAAATCCGCCTATCAGCGAGGCGGAGTAGTGGACAAGCTTTTGCCGCTGTGCTATTTTTTTCATTTTAACATTTCCTATCTGTTCCGAATTCCGTTTGATACAGCAAAGGCGACCCCTGAGGCCGCCTTTAATTATTTATTTGTCTATCTTTCCCAAAGCGGAGTATAATCCTTTTCCGTGGATATGCTCATGTACGCCGGGCGGATGATCTTGCCCGCGTTTATCAGCTCTTCCATTCGGTGCGCGCTCCAGCCGGCGATACGCGCCGTGGCAAACAGCGGAGTGTAAAGCTCGCAGGGAATGTCAAGCATGCTGTAAAGCAAGCCGCTGTAGAAGTCAACATTTGAAGCTACGCCCTTATATATCCTTCTCTTTTTGCCGATAACGATAGGAGCGAGGCGCTCAACGCGCTCGTATAAATCGAAGTCGTCGGAGAATCCCTCAACATGCGCGAGGGTCTGAACAGCGCCCTTGAGTATCTTCTGACGCGGGTCGCTGATAGTATAGACAGCGTGTCCCATGCCGTAGATAAGACCTTTTTTATCAAAAGCCTTTTTGTCGAGCAGCTTTTCAAGATAGTCTGTAATAGCGTCGTCGTCCTTGCGGTCGGTGACGTTTTTCTTTAAATCCTCAAACATTTCAAAAACCTTGACGTTAGCGCCGCCGTGCTTGGGACCTTTAAGGGAAGCCAGCGCCGCGGAGACCGCCGAGTATGTATCGGTACCCGAGGATGTTACAACGTGGGTGGTAAATGTTGAGTTGTTGCCGCCGCCGTGCTCCATGTGCAGAATAAGCGCCATGTCCAGAACCTTAGCCTCAAGCTCGGTGTACTTGCGGTCGGGGCGCAGCAGCGAAAGAATAACCTCCGCTGTTGACATGGTGGGCTCGGCGTAGTGGATATAAAGGCTCTTGTCGCGCAGGTAGTGATTATACGCGTGATAGCCGTAAACTGAGAGCATCGGGAATACCGAAATCAGCTGGATGCACTGCCTGAGCACGTTGTTTATTGAGGTGTCGTTGGCGTGTTTATCGTAACAGAACAGAGTAAGCACGCTTCGCGCGATAGAGTTCATCATATCGTCGCTGGGCGCCTTTAAGATGACGTCGCGTACAAAGTTCTGGGGAAGGGTTCTGTAACGCACCAAAAGCTCTTTAAACGCCTTAAGCTCCTCGGCTGTCGGCATTTCGCCGAACAGCAGCAGGTAAACGACCTCCTCAAAGCCAAAGCGGTTGTCCTTCATAATGCCGTTGACGATATCGTTGACATTGTAGCCGCGATAAAACAGCTCGCCGTCGCAGGGCACTAACTTTCCGTCCACAAGCTTGTTCTGCTTGATTGTGGAAATATCGGTAAGTCCGGTCAGAACACCCTTTCCGTCAATGTCGCGCAAACCTCTTTTTACGTCGTATTTACTGTACAGGTCAATGTCGATTTTTGAGTTCTCGGACATCTTTTCCGCAAGAACGTTGATCTCGGGCGTAATATCCGAATACTCCCAGTCAGCGTGCGTCATAAAATCACTTCCTCTCCATTCTACTTAATCATATTTTCTCAGACTATTTATTATACCATACTTTTTCAGAAAAGGCAACTTTTTAGGCTGCGCAATTATTTACAAACATTAGGGCAACAAAGCACAACATCGGTGTGCGTATTGCACAGCAAAAACAAAAACGGAGCGGAACACGCCCCGTTATAATCTTATTTATTTTAAGACAAACTTTTGCAGAGTATCGGCAACTCCGTCCTCGTCGTTGGACGGGCAGACGTAATTGGCGATTTTCTTTACCTCAGGCTCGCCGTTAGCCATTGCGACGCCCATGCCCGCGTAACCTATCATAGTCATGTCGTTGTATTCGTCGCCGAAAGCAATAAGCTCGTCGCGCTTTACCCCGAGCTTATCGAGAAGCAGCGGCAGCATTGCGCCCTTTGAAACGCCCAGAGGCATAAGCTCCAGAAAATACGGCGCGCTTTTATACACCTCAAGCAAGCCGTCGTAGCGCTTGGCAAGGATTTTTTGATACTCATCCAGCTCGTCGGGCTCGCCCGCAAGCAGAATTTTATTGATGTCGAATTTGACCGCAGAAACAAAGTCGTCTACCACGATCATCTCGGTTTTAAGCACGTCCTGCTCAACATCGGTATAGTCGTTGCGCTTGCTGTCGGCGTAAATTCTTCTGTCATCCCAGGTGATAACCGTGATATTTGAATCTTTCAGCACGCTGATAATATCGGGCAGATACTCGCGCGGAAACAGCTTTGCCACGATTGTGCGGTTGGTGGCGCATTCAATTATTTTTCCGCCGTTAAAGGACATAATGTAGCCGCCGTTCAAGTCCAGTCTGAGGTCGCGCGCAATGGGATATACCCCGATCGGGTGCCTGCCCGAGGCGAGGATGATCTTCTTGCCCTGCGCCTGAGCCTCAAGCAGCGCGTAACGCGTGCGCGGTGTAATCTCTTTTCTTGAATTGGTTAGCGTGCCGTCAATGTCGACCGCGATTAATTTGTAATCCATAAAATCTCTCCAAATACATATTCGTCCGAAAAGCTTCGGCGGATAAGGTTTGCAAAAGTATTACACATCAATCGCGTATATTATACCACATTTTGTGGGGAAATGCAACTTTATTAACAAGATGTAAGACGTGACTATGATTTGTTAATCGATTTGTAATCTAATGTCATCTCTGAACTGATACTTTTTTAAATCGACACAGCCGTTTTCCACTTCAACGCCCTCTTCTTCAAGCAAACGCCTCTGCTCATCTTCTCCGCCAAACGCAAACCCCGGCGCAAGCCTGCCCTTTGAGTTTACCACTCTGTGACAGGGAATAACTCCGGGCGCGGGATTAACGTGCAGAGCGTTGCCCACAACGCGCGCTGCATTGCCGTTGCCCGCCATTGCAGCAACCTGACCGTAAGTCGCTACCCTACCTTTTGGTATCTTTTGCACGGCGCGGTATATTCTGTCATACAATCCGCTGTTATTTGCCATAAAACCGTCCCCTATATTTTATTTACCGCTGAAAAAGCCCCTTTCGCAGCCGAAAGGGACTTTTATTCAAACTATATTACAAATCTCTGCCGCAGCATTTTTTATACTTTTTTCCGCTTCCGCAGGGGCAGGGGTCGTTTCTGCCGACCTTTTTGCCTTTGCGGATCGTTTTGTTGGCGGTGTCGGTGCCGTCACCCGAGGTTTCGGAGGGCTTTGCGACCTGCTCGCGCTTAAGCGCTGCCTGAACGGCGTTTGGCTGCTCCTTTTCGCCTTCATTGTTGAGCATTACCCGGTGAGCCGCGGCGGCTGCCGCCTCGGCTGCCTTTCTTGCCGCCTCAATAGCCTCCTGGCGCTTCTGGATCTCATAAACGCGCTTGGGCATAATGAGCATAAGCCTGATTGTATCCTCGCGGATGTTCTCGATCATCTCGTCGAACATATCAAAGCCTTCAAGGCGATACTCAACAACGGGGTCGTGCTGGCCGTAAGAGCGCAGGCGGATTCCCGCTTTGAGCTGATCCATAGCGTCGATGTGATCCATCCAGTGGGTGTCAACGCTCTTAAGCAGATAAACGCGCTCCATCTCGCGGATTGTCTCGGGAGGCAGCAGCGCCTCGTTCTCCTTGAATATCGCAAGGGCGTCGTCCTTAATCATCTGACCGATTTCGTCGGCGTCCATATCCGCAAGATCGTCCTCGTCGAGCTTGTATTTTTCCTCGTCGGTGATGATCCAGCCTCTGTAGTACTCAACAAGGCTCTGGTAGTTCCAGTTCTCTTTGGGGCCTTCGGGCAGATAGTGCGAGATCGAGGTATCGATTGTGTCGCTGAGCATTTTGAGCACGGTTTCGTGCAGATCCTCGCCGTCGAGAACCTGGTCGCGCTGGCCGTAGATAATCTCGCGCTGACGGTTGAGAACGTCGTCGTACTGCAGTACATCCTTACGGATTCCGAAGTTGCGCATTTCAACCTTTTCCTGCGAGCTTTCAATAATATTGGTGAGCATTTTGTTTTCTATGGGAGTATCCTCGTCGACTCTCATGCGCTCCATCATGGCGCGCATTCTGTCGCCGCCGAACAGGCGCATAAGGTCGTCCTCGGTGGAGAGGAAGAAGCGGCTCACGCCCGGGTCGCCCTGACGTCCGGAACGTCCGCGCAGCTGGTTGTCGATCCGGCGTGACTCGTGGCGCTCGGTGCCGATAATCATAAGGCCGCCCGCTTCACGAACCTGGTCTGCCTCGCCCTTGATTTCCTCTTTATACTTCTCGTTTAACTCCTGGAAGGTCTTTCTTGCTTCAAGAATTTCCTCGTTGTCTGTTTCGGCGTAGCCCGTAGCCTCCTCGATAAGCTCCTCGGGATAACCCTGCTTGCGCATTGAGGATTTAGCCATGTACTCGGCATTACCGCCGAGGATAATGTCGGTACCGCGGCCCGCCATGTTTGTAGCGATTGTTACCGCGCCGAACTTGCCCGCCTGAGCGATGATTTCGGCTTCCTTGTCATGCTGCTTTGCGTTGAGCACGTTGTGCTTGATTCCGCGGCGCTTGAGCATTTTTGAGAGCAGCTCGGACTTTTCGATAGAAATAGTACCTACCAGAACAGGCTGGCCTTTTTCGTGAACCTCAACTATCTGGTTGATAACAGCGTTGAACTTGCCGTTTTCGGTCTTGAATACCGCGTCGCGCAAATCCTCGCGGATAACGGGCTTGTTGGTGGGTATCTCAACAACGTCAAGCTTGTAAATTTCCTGGAATTCCTCGGACTCGGTCTGACCTGTACCTGTCATACCCGAAAGCTTTTTATACAGACGGAAGTAGTTCTGGAAGGTGATGGTTGCAAGAGTTTTGCTCTCTGACTGCACCTTAACGCCCTCTTTAGCCTCGATAGCCTGGTGCAGACCTTCGTTGAAGCGTCTGCCGTACATAAGACGGCCTGTAAATTCGTCGACGATGATTACCTCGCCGTCCTTTACAACGTAGTCGACGTCGAGCTTCATTACGCCGTTAGCCTTGATAGCCTGGTTGACGTGGTGCTGAATGGTGAGGTTTTCGGGGTCGGTGAGGTTTTCGATATTAAAGAATTCCTCCGCCTTCTTAACGCCGAGCTGGGTAAGAGTGGCGGTTTTCTGCTTTTCGTCAACAACATAGTCAATTTTGTTATCGGCGTAGTACTCGTCCATGTCCTCTTTTGAGTCGATTTCGGTAAAACGCTCAAGCTTAAGGGTCTTTGCGAGCCTGTCGGCGCGCTCATAGAGGTCGGTGGACTTGTCGCCCTGGCCTGAAATGATAAGAGGGGTACGCGCCTCGTCGATGAGGATTGAGTCGACCTCGTCCACGATAGCGAAAGCGTGGCCGCGCTGAACCTTGTTCTCCTTGTAAACCACCATGTTGTCGCGCAGGTAGTCAAAGCCGAGCTCATTGTTGGTGCCGTAGGTGATGTCGGCATTGTAAGCCGCCTTTCTTCCGTCGTTGTCAAGGTCGTGAACGATAAGACCTACCGACAGACCGAGGTATTTATACAGCTTGCCCATCCACTCGGAGTCACGGCGGGCAAGATAGTCGTTGACGGTTACGATGTGAACGCCTTCGCCCGTAAGCGCGTTAAGGTACGCGGGCAGGGTAGCCACAAGGGTTTTACCTTCACCTGTTTTCATTTCGGCGATTCTGCCCTGGTGGAGCACGATGCCGCCGATGACCTGAACAGGGAAATGCTTCATGCCGAGCACTCGCCAGCTTGCCTCGCGGCAGACGGCAAACGCGTCGGGCAAAATATCGTCGGTGGTTTCGCCGTTGGCGAGACGCTCCTTAAGAATAGCGGTCTGGTTTTTCAGCTCGCTTTCGGACATAGCGGCGTATTTTTCCTCCAGCTCAAGCACCTTGTTAGCCTTGGGCTGAACGCGCTTGACCTCGCGCTTGCTGTAATTGCCAAACATTGCTTTTAAAAAGTTTGCCATGGATAATTTCCTTTCTGGTATATATATTAAAGTAAATATTTACATACTAATTCGTTTACATCTTTCCTTTTAGCTTTTCCGCGGCAGTTGACAGCGCTGCCTCTACTACGGGGCGGGCGTACGAGTTGCCGAAGCCCGCGTCCTCTACAACGCAGGCAAACGCCAGCGGGCAATCCTCGTCAAGAGCGCAGCCGACGAACCACGCGTTGTTCTTTTTGTTGTCGCCGACCTCGGCTGTACCTGTTTTTGCCCTGACGTTAAGGCCGCCTATTGAATATTCGGGCATTATGTCAAGAAGCTGCCGCGCCGTATCAGGGTTGACAAGCGCGTTGTCTCCGGGCTCTTTAAAGCCTATTTTTCTGAGGGTGTCGCCCTCGGCTTCCTTTATGCAGGTAGCGCCCTTTGAGGTTCCGCCGTTGGCAATGGCTCCGCACATTATAGCCATCTGCATGGGATTGACCTTGTCCTCGTACTCGCCTATTCCCTGACCTACGCCCGACCACGCCAGCGCGTTTGTGTCGGCTCCGTCGGTGTTGTAGTGGCCTTTTGCGGTGTTCGTGTCGTCGACGTTAAAGCTTGAGTTGATGCCCATTTTGTCGGCAGCCGCCTTCATTTTTTCGGGCCCCAGCTCAACCGCCAACTTTGCGAATACAATGTTGCAGGATTCCTGCATAGCCTGTTTTAAGTTGATCTCGCCGTGAGCCTCGCCGTCGACGCACCTTATGTCATGGCCGCCTATTTCCTCGCTGCCGCTGCAGTACCAGGTGCGCTCGTAAATGTCGGGGATATTTTCAATTGCCGCCGCCGCGGTAACAAGCTTGAAAACCGAGCCGGGGGTATATGTAGATGACAGAACGTTGTCGAGGTAAACGCCCTGATACTCGCTCTCGTTCTCCTCTGTGATTTTCGGAGGGTCTGCCGGGTCATAGCCCGGGGTGCTGACGGAGCAGATGACATCACCCGTCTTGTAGTTGTAGATGACGCACGCGCCGCGCTTGGGCTCCTCAAAGCCGCTTGCGAACATATCATAAGCCGCCTTGCAGGTGTCCGCGTCTACGGTAAGGGTGATATCGCGCGAGGTGCGCGAGGACTCGGGCATGTTCATGCCCCAAATAAAGCTGTAGCCCGTCAAGGTGGAGCGCAGCTTGCTCTGAACCGCTGTGGAAATATTCATGCTGTCGTCGCCGACGGTATGCAGCAGCGCCCTGCGAACGCTCTCGTCGCTGTTGTAGACGCGCTTTTTGTCAACGGTTTTGGCAAGCGACGTGCCGTTTCTGTCATATATCTCGCCCGCGTTCTGCAGGCCTCCTTTGACGGTAATATGGTCGTTATACGGCTGATCGACCCATTTGTCCGCGTTAACTACCAATTCAACAGTAAAATAGCTGATACCGATAATAAACGCCAAGGTAAAAATAAGAATAAATGTGCTTCGCCTGAGCATTCGTTTCATCTGACCACCGCCTTTGTGAAAGAATGTTTGATATGTAATTCAGTTATCTTTTAATTGAATATGTGCGCTCGTCAGCCGCCTTTATGAACGCAAGCAGACCCCAGCAGGATATGATACTGGAACCGCCCGCGCTGATGAACGGGAAGGTAACGCCCGTAAACGGCAGGATATCGACCGCGCCCAGAACGTTGAGTGAAAGCTGAACAACAAGAAGTCCCGCCGCGCAGCAAGCAGAGATAGAGTAGAAGGCGCTGCGGCTTCTGGTGGTGATGGCGCGCGCGTAAATTATAAGCAGGGCAACCGCAAGGGCTATTACAATAGCCACGATAATGCCCATTTCCTCGCCGATAAGCGCAAACACCAGATCGCTTTCGGATTCGCCTATCTGCTTAAAGAATCCGTTGCCTATGCCCACGCCGAACAGTCCGCCGCTTGCAATATACATCATAGCCGAAGCCTGCTGGAAGCCGCCCGTAGAGGTGTACTCCCAAACATGCCGCCACGTTTTGAAGCGGTCGGCTACATAAGGCTTGTAGCTGAGCACAAGCACAACGCCGAACACAGCCGAGGCAACCGCAAGGATAACGGTTCTGAAATCGCCCGAGCGCATAAACGCTATGAGCAGGAAGGTTATAAAGAAGATAAGCGCGGTTCCGAAGTCGCCCATAAACGCCAAAAGACCGACGCAGACAACCGAGAACACAATCAGCTCGATCAGGTTCTTTTTAGTCATCAACCGGTCGAGCGCGCTTGCTCCTATAAATACGAAAAGAGTCTTTACAAACTCAGAGGGCTGGAATGAGATAGAGCCTATCCTTACCCAGTTTGCCGCGCCGTTTGTAACCTTGCCGAACACTATACTGGTCGACAAAAACACTACCGCGGCGATCATTACGGGCAGCCTGAGCTTGTTTACTCTGTCGGGATCCTCAATGAATTTAACGATAAGGCAGAAAAGCGCCATGCCTATCGCTCCGGCTATAAGCTGTACATACGCCGATTTCTCGACCTGGCGCACAAGCATCATAACGCCTATTCCCGTCAAAAACAGCGCAAGCGATTCAAGCTCAAAATTGACGCGCCTCAGCGCAAAGTAAGATACGCAAAAGAAGCCCCACTCAACCGCAGCCAGCGCGCCGAAAAGGATAAGCGGCGAATAGACGTGAGTGCCGTCGTTCCAGAACATAGCCTCTACCGCCATAAACAGGTGGAACAGCGTAATCATGAACATCAGCTTCCACGATTGGATGGCGGGCTTGTCGCTCGCCTTTTGGAAAAAGCGATTCGGGCGCAGCTTTGAGTTAAAGTCGCCTCCGCGCTTTAGCTGATATTCGGTGCTTCCTATCGTTATCATATCGTCGATAAGCACCTGAGCCCTGCCGTGAACGCGGACTCCGTTTACAAAGGTTCCCGTAACCGAGCCTACGTCGGAAATAAACCATCCGGCGCTGCGCCGCAAAAGCACACAGTGATTGCGCGCAACCGAAAGGTCGTTGATTATAATATCGCTGGACTTGCTTCTGCCTATGGAGTTTTCCCAGAACACCACGGGTATCATGCCGCCCGAATTGGGGTTGTAAAGCGACACCAGCGGCTTTTCGGGACGTCTGCGGCGGCGCATCGCCGCATAGCACTGATATACGATGACAATAGCGAACAGGGGCATTAGCATTCGCAGTCCCACAACGCCCGCGTCATATATTACGGATATATCCATTCCCGGCAGACCTCCTTAATAATAGATAGCTATACAAATTAAATAATACTCCAAATAAGGCAAAATGTCAATGTTTTAATATTTTGGTTTTTCGTCAATTTGATTTGGTAATCGTTATGTAATAATTTTTAGCGGTCATTTCATAACAGGATAACAGGTGGGCTTAAGTTGACGATATTGCCTTTCAGGGTGCATGTTGATGTATGTTGACAAAATAGAACATACACCTTAAAAAGCGCATAGACAAGCCATTATTTAAGGTTAATGTATGTAGTGTATGTAATCTCTTAAAGAGCATTGGAAAATAATAATAAAAATATAATTTTTAAGTTTTTTTGTTTTTTTATTTATTTACATAAGGGTATATACAAACATCATACACCAACGTACACCAAGCGAAAAAACGCATAGGCAAGCCGTTTTTAGGATGTGTATGTCTTAAAAGCCAACATACACTACCTACACCGCCGCAACGCGGCACGAAGCGCGGGAACGTGACGTTCCATCCGGCGCGCCTATTTAGAGGTCGCAAATTAAGGAAATCTCGGTATAACGGCGCAACATAAATCTCGATTTTGGAAGTGTTGACTATCACAAACGCTTGATTCTATAACTCAACTCTAAACTCTCAAAAAAAGCCGCAGCGCTGTAAACGCCGCGGTTTTAAAATATAGCTATTCGGTTATCAGCCGTCAAAGCGGTGTCTTCCGCTGAGATCAAACGCCTCGATGCACTTTGTTGTGCAGCTTTCGGCGCAGGCTCCGCAGTCGGTGCACTTATCGTAGTCGATGACCGCCACGTTGTCCGTCACCTTTATCGCGCCGGAGGGACATACCTTCTCGCACTTTTTGCAGCCTATGCAGCCTGCCGAGCAGACCTTGCGCGTAACGGCGCCCTTGTCGCGGTTACTGCACAGCACAACGGTCTTTTTAACGTCGGGAACAAGCGAAATAAGGTGATTTGGGCATACCTTCGCGCAGATGCCGCAGCCTATGCACTCACAGTATTTAACCTGAGCAACGCCGTTTACTATCTGAATGGCGTTTTGCGGACACGCGTTGAGGCAGTCGCCCAAGCCCAGACACCCGAAGGTGCAGCTGCCCTTGCCGCCGTACATCATTTTTGCAGCAGCGCAGCTTTCAATGCCGCTGTACTCTACCTTGTCTTTGGTATGCTCGCAGTCGCCCGAGCAGTGAGCTACCGCCACCTGCTCAACAACGTCCTCAAACTCAACGCCCAGAACCTCGCTTAGCTGCTTTGCCACGGAGTCGGCTCCGGGAATACACAGATTGGCGGGAATGGAGCTGTCCTCGCACAGAGCTTTTGCGTAGCCGTCGCAGCCTGCGTAGCCGCACGCGCCGCAGTTGGCGCCCGGCAGACAGTCACGCACGGCAGGAAAGCGCTCGTCCTCCTTGACCGCCATTATCTTTGAGGCGACCACTAAAACGGCGGCGCACACAATGCCGATGATCACAACGGGGATCACCGCAATCAAAATATCATTCATATCGCGCACCTCCGTTATGCCGGGAACATATTTTCAACAACGCCGCCGAAGCCCAAAAACGACAGCGAGGTAATTGACGCCGCAATAAGCGTTACCGGCAGCCCTTTGAAGCTTTCGGGAACGTCGGCGCCCTCGATTTTTGAGCGAACGCCAGAGAACATTACCATAGCCAGGAAGAAGCCCAGACCGCTTCCGAGCGAGTTTACCATCGACTGCAAAAAGTCGTAGTCCTCGGTGATGTTAAGAATGGTAACGCCCAGCACCGCGCAGTTGGTGGTGATAAGCGGAAGATACACGCCCAGCGATTTATGAAGCGAGGGAATATATCGCTTTAATACGATTTCAACAAGCTGTACCAGCGCCGCTATAACAAGGATAAATACAATGGTCTGCAAATATCCCAAATCATTGGGAACAAGCAGAAAATGCTGTATTGGCCATGTAGCCGCCGTAGCCATAAGCATTACGAATATAACCGCAAGGCTCATGCCGGTTGCCGAGTCAAGCTTTTTTGAAACGCCCAGGAACGGACAGATTCCCAAAAAGCGCGACAGCACGTAGTTGTTTACAAATACCGCCGAAAGCAGAATAACAATAAATTGCGTCATTTCGCCACCTCCGCGGTGTCACAGCCGCCCTTGCCCGCTCTGCCGCAAGCTGCCGCCTGAGGGCAGTTTTGGCAGCCGAAGTCTTTTTTCTTAGGCTTATTCTTTGCGAATTTATTCATCATGGCAATAAGCAGACCGAACACAAAGAAGCCGCCCGGAGCCATGGTGAGAATTGAAATTTTGTTGTCAACAAGCACGGGAATCTCCATACCCAAAAACGTGCCGTTGCCGAACGCCTCGCGGATTGTAGCCATCAGGGTAAGCGCCAGCGTAAAGCCCGCGCCCATGCCCACGGCGTCGACCGCCGAGCTTAATACGGTGTTTTTGTTGGCGAACATCTCGGCTCTTCCGAGGATAATACAGTTAACGACGATAAGCGGCAGGAATATGCCCAGCGACTGGTCAAGCGCGGGAGCAAACGCCTTAACGAGCATTTGCACCATGGTAACAAAGCCGGCTATAAGCACTATATAGCAGGGGATGCGCACCTTGTCAGGGATAACCTTGCGCAGCGCCGAAATAACTATATTGGAACACAGCAGAACTATCGTAGCCGCCGCGCCCATTCCAAGCGCGTTGCTTACGCTGGTAGAGGTAGCAAGCGTGGGGCAGGTTCCCAGAACCAGCACCAGAACAGGGTTCTCTTTTATAAGACCCTTTGAAAAGTTTTGCAGCTGATTCACTTACTTCGCCTCCTTAGTAACAGCGTCGTACGCTTCAAACGCAGTGTCTATTGCCTTTTTATATGCCTTTGACGAGATCGTAGCGCCCGTTACGGCGTCAACGGTAT
>ONCY01000113.1 GCA_900316435.1 uncultured Eubacteriales bacterium
ATCATCCCCAAAACGGGCTTTTATGACTATAAAACAAAGTATCAGGCGGGCGCTGCCGAAGAAAAATGCCCTGCGGACATCACCCCCGAACAGGACGAAATCATGCGAGAGGCGGCTGTTGAGGCGTATAAGGCGCTTCACCTTGAAAGCTACGCGCGCGTTGACTTTATCCTCGACAAGGGCAATAACGCCTACTGCCTTGAGGCCAACACCCTTCCCGGCATGACCCCCACAAGCCTTCTTCCCCAGGAGGCGGCTGTTGAGGGCATAAGCTACGCCGATCTGTGCGAGCTGATTATAGAGAATTCGCTTGAAAAGTATAATTAAGGTATGAGTATGAAACCGTTTACTTTAGCTGAAATAGCCGCGGCTTGCGGCGGTACATATGTAGGCGACGAGGCGCTGAAAACCGCGTGCGTGATCTCGGTTGAGCGCGACAGCCGTCAAATCAAAAACGGCTCGCTGTTCCTCGCTATTCCCGGCGAGCGCGTCGACGGCCACGACTTTATCGAAAAGTGCTTTGACAGCGGCGCTGTTTGCGCAATCTGCGAAAAGGCGCCTAAAAATGCCTCAAGCAGGGCATACCGCGAAAAATTCAATATTCCCGTTGTGGGCGTGTCGGGCAGCGTGGGAAAGACCTCCACAAAGGAAATGCTCTATGCCGTGCTCTCTCAAAAATTTAAAACCCATAAAACTCAGGGCAACCTCAATAACGAGCTGGGCGTTCCGCTTACCCTGCTAAGTATGCCCGAGGATACTGAGGCTGCGGTAATTGAGATGGGTATTTCGGGCTTCGGCGAGATGACGCGCCTGTCCGAAATGGCTCAGCCCACCGTGTGCGTGCTTACGATAATCGGCTGCTGTCACCTTGAGAACTTAGGCGACCGCGACGGCGTGCTCAAGGCGAAAACCGAGATGTTTAAAAACGCGCGTGAGAATGCCGAGTTCATCTTAAACGGCGACGACGACAAGCTTTCGACCGTCACCGAGGTGAACGGCAAACGCCCCGTGTTCTTCGGACTTAACAGCGGCAACGACTACTATGCCGAGAATATCGAGAACAACGGCGAGGGCGGCGTCAGCTGTACGCTCTGCTTCGACGGCAAAAAGCTCGACGTAACAATCCCCGCAATCGGCAGCTATATGGTTTCAAACGCGCTGGCGGCCGTGGCTGTCGGCAGGCTGCTCGGGCTCAGTGATGAGCAGCTCAAAAACGGAGTTGAAGCCTACAAAACCGTAGGAAGCCGCGCAAATGTGGTCAATACGGGCAGGCTGAGGATAATCGACGACTGCTACAACGCAAACCCCACCTCGGTCAAGGCGTCGCTCGATACGCTTAAGAATTTCAGCGGCAGAACCGTTGCTGTCTTGGGCGACATGAAGGAGCTGGGCGCAAACGAGCTTTCGCTCCACTACGACACGGGAGCCTACGCAAAGGAGACAGGCATTGACCGCGTTATAAGCGTGGGGCCTCTTGCAAAGGAGCTTGCAAAGGGCGCCGATGATTTATGGTTCGAGAGCATTGAAGCGCTTGAAAAGGAGCTTCCGGCTCTTATTAAGGACGGCGACACCGTGCTTGTAAAGGCGTCGCACTCAATGCATTTTGAGAAAATTGTAGAATTTTTAAAGACATTATAATACAGAAAGGCAGGAATGGAAATGTCGGTATCATACATGACCCACCCTTTGATCAAACACAAAATCACACTGCTTCGCAAAACTACAACAGGTACAAACGAGTTTCGCAAGCTGATTGAGGAAATCGCTATGCTTATGGGCTATGAGGCGCTTGCCGACCTGCCTACGGCTGACATCGAGGTAACAACGCCTATTGAAAAAACCGTTCAGCCCGTTATCAACGGCAAAAAGCTGGCGGTTGTTCCCATTCTCCGCGCAGGTCTTGGCATGGTAAACGGAATTTTGGCTTTGGTTCCCTCCGCAAAGGTAGGTCACATCGGACTTTACCGCGACCCCGAAACCCATCTTCCGCACGAGTATTATTGCAAGCTGCCCGAGACTATTGACGAGAGGCAGATAGTAGTTGTAGACCCTATGCTTGCTACGGGCGGTTCGGCTGTTGCGGCGGTTGACTTTATCAAAGCGCGCGGCGGCAGAAAAATTAAGTTTATGTCGGTTATAGCGGCTCCCGAGGGCGTGAGCGCTCTTATGAAGGCGCACCCCGACATTCAGCTGTATGTAGGCTGCCTTGACCGCTGCCTTAACGAGAACGCCTATATCTGCCCCGGTCTCGGCGACGCGGGCGACAGGATATTCGGCACACAGTGATAAATTAATCAGTATTTTTAAGAGCCCCTCGGTTTGAGGGGCTTACCATATGTTTAAAGCAATACCGCACACCTGAATTATGCGGTATCGCCTTAAGGATAAGCGAGGAAGTAAAATGACCGGAAAAGCCTTCAGAAAAGCGTTTAAAGACAGCCTGCCTATTATGGCGGGCTATCTTGCATTGGGAATAGGCTACGGCGTTTTACTGCAGAGCAAGGGCTTCAGCTTTTGGTGGGCTATCCTTATGAGCGTCACCATGTTCGCGGGCTCCGGACAGTACGCGGGCGTTGACTTTATGGCGGGCGGCGCTTCGCTGCTTACAACCGCCTTTATGACGCTTATTATAAACTGCCGCCATTTTTTCTACGGCGTTTCGCTGCTCGACAAGTACCGCGGAACGGGAATTGTAAAGCCCTATCTTATATTCGGCCTTACCGACGAAACCTACTCGATAACCGCCACAACGGTTCTTGAGGAGGGTATAAATAAAAAGAAGTACTACTTTTTCCTTACCGCGCTCAATCACAGCTATTGGATAACAGGCTGCGTGCTGGGGGCAGTATTGGGAATGTTTCTGCCGTTTTCAAGCGAGGGCATCGACTTTGCCATGACCGCGCTGTTTATAGTGATTATGGTTGAGCAGTGGCTTACAAACAAGGAGCACCTGCCTGCTATTCTCGGCGTTGCCACTACCGTGATTTGCCTTGTGGCTTTCGGTGCGGAGTACTTTATCATTCCGTCAATGGCGCTTATCGCAGTTGAGCTTATGCTGCTGCGCAAACGCCTTGAAAAGAAGGATAACAAGGAGGGCGGAAATGAACATTAATATACACGCCCTGCTGCAGGTGCTTGTAATGGCGGCGGTAATTGCCTTTACGCGTTTTCTGCCGTTTTTGGCGTTCCCCGAGGGCAGAAAAAGACCGCGCGTAATAACATATTTGGGCAGCGTGCTGCCATATGCTATCATCGGAATGCTGGTGGTGTACTGCTTCAAGGGCGTGTCGGTAGTCAGCTGCCCCTACGGACTGCCCGAGCTTATAGCCGCGGCGTTCGTAGTTGGAATGCACGTTTGGCTGCGCAACACTCTTATAAGCGTGTTCGGAGGCGTGGCGGTCTACATGGCGCTTGTACAATTGGTTTTTTAAAGAGGGAATTATATGAGTATAATTGAGCTTATCCTGCTTTCAATAGGGCTTGCTATGGACGCCTTCGCGGTGTCGATATGCAAGGGGCTTTCGGTTAAAAAGCTAAAGCCCGCGCACGGTATTATTGCCGGCGCTTACTTCGGCGGATTTCAGGCGCTTATGCCGCTGCTCGGCTGGCTGCTCGGCAGGCAGTTTGAGGAGCTTATAAAAAACGTAGACCACTGGATAGCCTTAGGTCTGCTTGTGCTTATCGGCGCCAATATGATAAGGGAATCCTTCGGCGAGGAGGAGTCGCAGGACGCTTCGTTCGCGTTTAAGGCTATGCTTCCGCTGGCTATTGCCACAAGCATTGACGCGCTCGCGGTGGGCGTTACCTTTGCTTTTCTGGATGTCAACATCATCCTCGCAATCTCGCTTATCGGCGCTATAACCTTCGTTATTTCGGCGGCTGGCGTAAAAATAGGCAATGTGTTCGGCTCAAAATATCAGTCAAAGGCAGAGCTTGCCGGCGGCGCGATACTTATAATACTGGGAATAAAAATTTTGATAGAACATTTATTTTTCGGAGGGTAAGCTATGAGCACTCTTGAACAGCTGCAGCAGGTAATTGACAAAAGCCAAAGGATAGTATTTTTCGGCGGAGCGGGAGTCAGCACAGAAAGCGGAATCCCCGACTTCCGAAGCGTGGACGGGCTTTATAACCAGAAGTACGACTATCCGCCCGAGCAGATTTTGAGCCACACGTTTTTTGAGCGGCATACCGATGAGTTTTACCGCTTTTACCGCGACAAAATGCTCTGCCTCGACAAAAAGCCAAACAAGGCGCACCTAAAGCTTGCCGAGCTTGAAAAGGCGGGCAAGCTCAGCGCGGTCGTCACCCAGAATATCGACGGGCTTCATCAGGCGGCAGGCAGCAGACGCGTTTATGAGCTGCACGGCAGCGTTCTGCGCAACCACTGCCGCAAGTGCCGCAAATTCTTCTCGGCGGAATACATCAAAAACAGCGGGGGCGTGCCAAAATGCGACTGCGGCGGCGTAATCAAGCCCGATGTTGTGCTGTATGAGGAAGGGCTTGACGACAGCACGGTAAACGGCGCTCTGAACGCCATTATGCAGGCTGACACGCTGATTATAGCCGGTACAAGCCTTACGGTTTATCCCGCGGCGGGATTTATCCGCTACTTCCGCGGCGACACGATTGTGCTTATCAACCGCGACAAAACGCCCTTTGACTCACAGGCGGATTTAGTGTTCCACGACAAGGTCGGCGAGCTTTTGGACGGAATAGTTGTATAACAATGCGGAATGCGGAACTTATTTTAATCCGGAATTCGGAATTTCGGTCGTGCAGATGTTTTCCAAAGGCGGCTTTTGATGGAACGTCACGTTTCCCTAAGAATACGCTGAGATTTGGAATTCATGGGAGAAATGGCTTAAACAGTGGGTTTTTACATGATTCTCAGCTTGAAATCATTTGAGATTATTGGCAATAGTATCATATAAA
>ONCY01000040.1 GCA_900316435.1 uncultured Eubacteriales bacterium
ATTAGGTTTCTGGCTAAGAAAGCTATAAGTTCAAGCGGATCTGTCGGAAGGTAATTTGCTAAGATTCCGTTGCGGATAGATTTAAGTGTGTTTTTCATTGTGATTTCTCCTTTCGGTGGTCGTTATCCGAGGGCTTTGCGCCTCGGCTTTTCCCTTGACTGTGACTAAAGTATAGCAAACCGACCTTTGCAAGTTCTTTGCAGATTTTCAGGCTTTTTTAAAAATTTTTAAGAATTTTTTAACTTTTATTTCTCAACCCGATATGTTATAATAAAATAACACTATGACAAAGGTGATTATTATGAAAACACGAATAAACAATATTCTCGGCGACAAGGGCTTGACTGCGGTAATAGCAGGCTTTGTTGTCTTGTCGCTCGTTTTTATAGTGGTGCAGTGCATACCGTATATAGAGGTGGATTTTACCAACGACAAAATGAACGTCATACTCGACGGAGAGTATTCTCTTGATGACGGCGAGTGGAAGCCGATCGACTCAAAACAGAGCATCAACGAATATTTTCATAATATAAAGATACGCGGAAAGGTCAACGAGCTTATTCCCGCTTTTGAAAACCTCGTCTTTTCAACGAGGGACGTCTCGAGTGACAGAATGAGTTCAACGCCCGGTTATCAGGTCACTCAGCTCGCGACTTCATCATTTCCCGAAACGGTGCTCAGCAGACAACAGGATATGATCCTCGAGGTAGAGTATCCATACGATATCGCGACGCTCAGCTTTTCCGAATGTTTCAGCGCAAGTGTCACCTTTTTCGGCGGGATCTTCAACCAGATGTTTTTCAAGTCACTTCCGAGCGCGCTGCTCTTTGTGCTTGTCTGCTTTTTCGGATTGTTTTTCTTTCCCATTTCAAGCTTCATCCTAGGCAAAGTCAACTACAGATATCTCAGCTTTGGTTTAATGTGCTTCTTTTGGGGACTTTATATGATAATGCAGTCGCTCCGTGAATTTTTGAATCTGTGGATCATCGACTCTACGATCTGCCTGCTCGCTGTGAGTCTGACGGGGTATCTGTTTATCACCTCGATATTCCTGTATCTTAAATCAAATATGATAAAACCGATTACAAGGGCGATCGCCAATGTCACAATCCTTGTGTTCTTTGCGGCGGTGGTTGCGGCTGTTGTGCTCCACCTTGCAAACATCGCCGATATGACTGCTACCTCGACTAATATGTTCGTCATATTAGCGGTCTGTACCGCAGTGATGATAGTGCTGTTGTCGATCGAAACTCGCGGAAACCGCAAGGCGCTGATTTTCCTGCTGTCTTGGAGCCCGCTTGCCATTTCGCTGGTGCTCGACATCATCGACCAGTACACTCATCTTGCGGGTTCGTTCTTCTTCAACTACGGCTTGGCTATAACGATGGCGTATCAGATCGTGCGGCTGATCGTCGATCTCAGGCACCAATATAAAGAAGCGATCCGCTATCAGCAGATACAGAAGGAACTGTATGAGGCGAAGGTCGGAGTGATGGTCAGCCAGATCCGTCCGCACTTTATCTACAACGCGCTGACGTCGATCGCTATGATGTGCCAAATCGACCCTGATACGGCGCAGGAAGCGACGATCACCTTTGCAGATTATCTTCGCGGAAATATGGATTCGCTCAATCAAACAAAGCCCGTTCCGTTCTCGACGGAGCTTGATCATTTGAAGAAGTATTTATATATCGAAAAAATGCGGTTCTCCGATTTGCTGAACATCGAATACGATATCCAGACCGTAGATTTTCAGCTGCCGCTGCTGAGCATACAGCCCTTGGTGGAAAACGCTGTCAAGCACGGAGTCGGTATGAAGGAGGACGGCGGCACCGTTACCATTGCGACCAAAGAAACGGATACCGCTTTTGAAGTCATCATCAAGGACGACGGCGTCGGCTTTGACCAAAACGCGCCTAAGCAGAACGACGGAAAGTCGCATGTCGGAATGGAAAACACAAAAAAACGCCTGCACGATATGTGCGGCGGTGAGGTCAAAATAGAAAGCGTTGTAGGTGAAGGAACCACAGCGACTGTGATATTGCCGAAGGAGGAACAGCCGAATGAGAATATTGTGCGTTGACGACGAGCCTCTGGCTTTGCAAATGCTGGAATTATCCGTCAAAAAAGCCAAGCCCGACGCGGAGGTCTTTGCCTACCGCAAGCCGAGGGAGCTGTTGGAATCAGCTCAGCAAAACGGCTGTGACATAGCGTTTCTCGATATCCATATGCGCGGAATGAACGGCGTGGAGCTTGCAAAAGAGCTAAAGGCTGTAAACCCGAAATTGAATATCATTTTTGTAACGGGCTTTTCCGATTACGCAGGCGACGCCATGAGCCTGCACGCCTCGGGATATATTATGAAGCCCGTCAATAAAGAAAAGATTGAGCGCGAGCTTGCCGATCTGCGCTTCCCGATCACGCCGAAAAGCAACGCGCTTTTACGCGTGCAGTGCTTTGGGAACTTTGACGTTTTTACACCCGACGGCGCGCACGTTCGGTTTGAGCGCAGCAAGGCGAAGGAGGTATTTGCCTACCTTGTGCACAAACAGGGCAGCTCCTGCACTACCAGAGAGATATTTGCAGCGATTTTTGAGGATGAGCCTTATGAAAAAAAACTGCAAAATCTCCTTCAAACCTATATCTATGCTATGATAAAGAGCCTGAAGGCTGTCGGCGCAGAGGACGCGGTAGTACGCAGCTATAACGCCCTCGCGGTCAATCCCGATGTGCTCGACTGCGACTACTACCGTTTCAAGGAGCTGGACGCGGGGCCTATCAAAACGAGTATATGAGCCAGTATTATTGGGCAGATTTCCTCTACGATGATTATTCATATTAACTGAAAAGCAAGAAGCACTCAACCTCCGAGCTCGGAGCTGAGTGCTTTTTGCGTTATTTCCACAGCCTTTTTCTTTGCCGTAACATCAGTTATTTCTTTGTGACATCAAAAGTGTCGCGTTCGATATGGACGTTGTACTCTGTTTTGACCCCATCGGGAGAAACAACAGTCAATTCCGTATCGCCGGCTTTCCTGAAATCGGCATGAAGCATATAATCCTCAATCTCTTCCATATAGACGATTTTAACGTCGCCGTAGCTGTTGTCCGCAAGGGACACTGTATAGGAAGCGCCAAGCGGATGTTCCTCGCTGTTTGACATTATGTCGGTATTGTAAACAGGAGGATCGAGCAGACAGAGAACCGTTATTGCGATAACGGCAACGCTGCCGACAGCCGCTCCGATTGTCCTGATGATCTTGTCCTTAAATATTACAACGGGATAAAGTATCATTGCTGCAGCGCAGAACACGGAAATCAGAATAAACTTCGGCATATAAAAGAGGAAGTCCGAAAAATAAGTTGCATACGACGAAGCGGTCAACGCAATCATCGGCAGCAGAATCAGATATCCCCACCACTTGTCTTTTTTCATCCAATATCCGACAAAGCCCATCGGGAAGCAGAGTATCGTCCACATAAACCAATATCTGTAGTAAACGAACAACTGCCAGCCCAGCTCGCTGAAAGGCACCTGAATCAAATAAACCAGCGGTTGACTTATCAGAAAAAACACAAAGCATTTCAGCGCCGAATCAAGGTTTGATTTGCTGTTCATAATGATGATTATTCCGAACAGAACCCATACCTCAAACGACACGGTAATGCCGATAAAAGATGTGTTATGAAACTGAGGGATAATCGCTATCACAGCGGTAATCACACCCGCGATAACTGCCGCGATAATAACCTTCGGCCATGTCAGGTTTATCCCTCCGAAGAGCTTGTCTGTAATTTTACCTATAACAGTTCTATTGTTCTTCTCCACTATACATTATCCTTTCTTCAGATAATCATATCCAACTTGCGGATTACCGGTAAGAAACAAAGAGTATTTTCCGCAGATGATTTTAGCTGATTTGATATTTCAATTAAATTATTATCAGTCGCCTTCATAGGGAGCAACGGTGTTGTATTCTTCGTCTTCATCCCCGTTGTCGTCTTCAATATCCCGGGTGTCGGTTGCATTGAGCAATTCTTCAAAGGTGCTGCGGGAAACACATTCGCCGGATACGACGTTTACGAAAACCTGGTGGCTGCCGCCTGAACCGTCGACAACTGTAACACAGGTGAATTTATTGTTGCCGACCTGGACGGTTTCGCCGACAATGGTCTTGATGTTCGGGTCGTCAGAAAGCCCCAAGTAGTTGATCGCGAGTTTTTCAGCCTGAGAAGCGATTGGGTCGTCTGACTGATTATCGCCCGAGTTTGACGCAGAGTCGCTGTTTTCACTCTGCTCTGCGCTGTTTGCTGAGCTGCTGCCTTTGTCATCGCTGCCGTTAGAGCTGTTTGCATCTTTTGCGGAAGAAGATGAGCTTGCCTTTGACGACGCCTGAGACGAAGAACTTTTGCTTTCCTTGGACGAGCTGCCGCAGCCCGCCATAGCGGCGCACATTGACGCAGCGAGTGCTCCTGCGATTAATACCGAAATAATTTTTTTCATTCTTGATTTCTCCTTTTTTGTGTTGCTGTAAATAATATATTCTGATTATCGTGCTTTTTCGCGCGTTTTTCAGTGTATAATCATTTCTTGTTTTGATTATTTTTCTTCTTTTTCACGCGTTCAATCAGTGTGATGACCTCAAATATTGTCCATACGGTAATCGGGTAAAGGATGTTTGAGATATCGAAAACAAAAGTCCCGTTACCGAAAACCGAAGTGGTCAAAAAATCAAACAGAGTGAATACGCCGATTGTAACCGGCAAACCGATGAGCCATTCAACAATTGTTTTTTTCATAATGATCCTCCCGTGATTTGTTCCCCGTAATTGTACGGAGTGTATTAATGTACAATGCATAAGTAATGTAAAGCTATAAACGCCTCGCTCAGCAAATACGGTCTTAACCGAAATACTCGTTTACCGCGTCGGCAACATAATCGCGGTCAAACATTTTGTTTTTGCTAAGGGATATTTCCGGAGCAACGCTTGATTTGGCGTTTTTAACTCACATTCATAAGTGAGAACCTATGCGGTTATCATATCACAAAACTCACCTCAAGTACATATATAGATTTTTCGTATATTCCTACCACTGCGAATAGAAACAAGTCCTGATTGAAACGAATAAAAAGTATTTAATACTTTCAAGCGGTGCTGCCTGTGATTGGTCTATATTTGGTCATTTGACGGTCATTTTGGCTTCAAACAGGGGAGAAATATTTGTGTGTTTTTGACAACATAATGTCCGTATTTAAGGCGGTCGGCTGAGATATTGAACAAGGAGGCTTCCCATTGCGGAAACGTCGCTCAAAAAACAATTCCGTATTCCGAATTAACTCCACTCTCAACACTAAAAAACGGTGCTGCCAAAACCTAAGTTCTGACAACACCGCCACGCGGCAAGAAGCGCGTCTTTGGAGAACTTGTAATAACACAAAGGTTTCTGCAACGGCGCAACTTATCTCGCGGGAATGGAAGTGAATTTTAAATGCATTGTATGATTAGCGGATTGCCCCGTCGTGGCAACGACCGTCCTCAGCCGACCGCGACTATTCTTCCTCTTCGTCCTCAACCTCAACAGGCTCAACGTAGGTGCCGTTCATGATTTTTTCAAAGTCCTCGGCGCCCATTTTCTCGTGCTTCATAAGGTAAGCGGCGATTTCGTGCAGCTTGTCGATATTGGCGTTGAGAATTCGCTCTGCCCTATCGTAAGCGTCGTTTACTATTTTAAGAACAAGCTCGTCGATCCTGGCTGCGGTAGCCTCGCTGTAATCCTGGGTTCTGCCGTAATCTCTGCCGAGGAACACGCTGCCGTCCTCGCTGCCGTAGTTGATGCAGCCCAGCTCCTTGGTCATACCGTACTTGGTGACCATTGCGCGCGCGGTCTTTGTAGCCTTTTCAATGTCGTTTGAAGCGCCGGTTGAGATGTCGTCAAGGATGATGGCCTCGGCTACGCGGCCGCCCAGCGACACAATAATGCTCTCGATCATCTCGTTGCGCGAACTGTATGACTTATCCTCGGTGGGCAGAGGCATTGTATAGCCGCCCGCCATTCCGCGCGGAATGATTGAGATCTCGTGAACGGGATCCTGAGTTTCGAGCTGGTCGAACAGGATAGCGTGGCCTGCCTCGTGGTAAGCCGTGAGCTTCTTTTCCTTGTCGCTCATAGCCTTCGACTTCTTCTCAGCGCCCACAACGACCTTGATTGTCGCCTCCTCGATCTCCTTCATGGTGATAGCCTTTTTATCCGCTCTTGCGGCAAGCAGAGCCGCCTCGTTGAGCAGGTTTTCAAGATCCGCACCGGTAAAGCCCGCAGTTGTCTTTGCGATGGTCTTGAGCTTAACGTCGGGAGCAAGCGGCTTTTTACGCGCGTGCACCTTAAGGATAGCCTCTCTGCCGTTGATGTCGGGGTAGCTTACAACAACCTGACGGTCGAATCTGCCCGGACGCAGCAGTGCCGGGTCGAGTACGTCGGGACGGTTGGTGGCAGCGATGAGGATTACGCCCTCATTTACACCGAAGCCGTCCATTTCAACAAGCAGCTGGTTAAGAGTCTGCTCGCGCTCGTCGTTTCCGCCGCCGAGACCCGCGCCTCTCTGGCGGCCTACGGCGTCGATTTCGTCGATGAATATGATACAGGGTGAGTTCTTCTTTGCCTGGTCAAACAGATCGCGAACACGCGAAGCGCCCACGCCGACAAACATTTCAACGAAGTCGGAGCCCGAGATTGAGAAGAACGGAACGCCCGCCTCGCCCGCTACAGCGCGCGCGAGCAGGGTTTTACCTGTACCGGGAGGGCCCACAAGCAGCACGCCCTTGGGAATTCTTGCGCCAAGCTTGTTGAACTTGTCGGGGCTTTTAAGAAACTCAACAACCTCTTTAAGCTCTTCCTTTTCCTCGTCGGCGCCCGCCACATCGTCAAATGTGGTCTTGCGCTTTTCATCGTTTGTGTTCTTTATCTTAGCCTTGCCGAAGCTCATTTCGCGGCCGCCCAGACCGCCGCCGCCCATTCTGCGCATGAAGAATATCCACGCGGCTATGAAAATAACAACGACTATTATGGTCGGGATAAGGTCGATAAGCAGCGAATTGTCGCTTGCGCGTATAAGGTTATAGGTTACGGGCTGCTCTTTTGCGTCAAACTTTCTGATGTCATCAAGGAAGCGCTGGATGTCTGCGAGCTGGCCTTTGACGATTTCGCGGCCGTCCTTTTTGGAGGTGGCGTTTTTAATAGCCTTTTTGTCCTCTTTGAATACCTCGTTGCTGTCGTCATAAGCGCTGACGTCCTCTTTGAGCTTGATTTCGATAGAGCCCGAGCCGTAGTTGATGCTGTAGCTGTCGACCATGCCCTTTTCAAAGTACTCTACAAGGGATGAGGTCTTTGGCGGGTCGCTCTGGCGTGTGCTCAAAAAGATTGCCGCTATTATAATTAAAAGAATCGGAATTCCTAAGTACAGCAGCAGGTTGCGCACTTTTTTCTTGTTGTTCATGGGGAATCACTCCTTTTGTGTGGGTGGGATTTACGAATATACTGAACGCTTTAAAATGCCTATATAAGGCAGATTGCGGTATTTTTCGTCATAATCGAGTCCGTAGCCTACAATGAACTCGTCAGGGATCTCGGCTCCGCAGTAGTCGGGCACAAGCGGAACCTTTCGGCGGCTGGGCTTGTCGCAGAGCGTGCAGACCTTTACGCTTGCCGCGCCTGACGATACAAGGTGGTTGATAACAAAGTTGAGGGTGTTGCCCGAGTCAACGATGTCCTCCACAATAAGTATGTCCTTATCCTTTGCGGATATTGAAAGGTCTTTTACGATTTTGACCTTGCCCGAGCTTTCGGTGCCGCCGCCGTAGCTTGAAGCCACCATAAAGTCGATTTTAAAGTCAAGGTTGATTTTTGTCATCAGCTCCGCCATAAAGACGATGCTGCCCTTAAGCAGACCTATCATTATGAACTCTTTGCCATTATAGTCTTTTTCAATTTGTTTTGCAAGTCCGCTAACAATTTTTTCAAGTTTTTCCTTTGAAAGAAGAATGCTTTCAACGTCCTTATGCATTATTGTCGCCCCTTTTGTTGATAATAACCTTTAAATTATTTGATTTTCGCAGAGCCTCGCCCTGCTGTGAATATCCCAAGCCCTCGCACCACAGCACCGTGTCGCCGCAGGACATTAGAAGCAGGCTGTCGCGCAGCTCCGAGGGTATTTTTTGTTCGTTAAGCGCCTTCCTCAGCGGCTTTGTAACGTTCCGCTTTGGGAATGTAAAGCGGTCACCGCTGTGTCTGGTGCGGAAAACAAATTCTTTTAATTCGTTATTGGAATTATCAAGTTCTACTTTAACGTGAGCTCCGTTGTATTCAAACTCAAAGCTGCCCGAAAAGCTGATGTTATAGGGCATTGAGTTAATATCCTTCGGGGAAAAGCGCAGTATACCCTGCTTGCAGACCGCGCTGAAATCTCCTAAATCAACAGCGCCTCCGCTTTTCAGAATTCCTTTTAAAAGCGAAATATGCCGCGCCTCGGCGGTAAAGTCTGCCTTCTGTTTGCACAAAATCTCCAGAGCAGCGTTTAATACGGCAGGCTCGGCAGAGTCCAGAGTATGTGCTCTGAAGCCGCCGTCACACTTTGCGCGTTCAATCAGCTTCAAAGCCGATTTGCTGATATAATCATCCGCAAGCGCCGCGCTCTCGCAGAAACGAAGCACCGCAAGCTCAAACGAAGGGTTGAGCTCCTTAAGAGCCGGAATCACGTTGTGGCGGATTTTGTTGCGGGTGTAGCCGTCGCTGAGGTTTGTGCTGTCGGTGACATAATCGAGGAAATTTTCGCGGCAGTACCGCTCAATATCAGCTCTCGTACAGAAAATAAGCGGACGGATAATATTGCCGCGCTTTGGCGGAATGCCCTTTGCGCCCGTTACCGACGAGCCGCGCGCAAGGTTAAAAAGCAGCGTTTCGGCGTTGTCGGAGGCGGTATGAGCGGTGGCAACCTTTGCGTTAAACTCTGATGACAGCTCGGAAAAGAACGCGTAGCGCTCGTCCCTGCCGCAAAGCTCCTCGCTGATTCCGCGCTCCTCTGAAAGCGCCCTTATATCCCTTTTGCGCACGTAAAGCGGAATATTATATTTCTCACAGAGAATTTTGCAAAAGTGCTCGTCGCGCTCAGCTTCAATACCCCTCAGCAGATGGTTGAGGTGAGCGGCGTATATATTAAGATTGTATTTTTCTTTAACAGAAATAAGAACGTGTAGCAGACTGACCGAATCGGCGCCGCCTGACAGCGCGACGATCACGCTGTCGCCCGGGCTGAGCATATCATACTGCTCAACCGCCCTTAAAACGGCGTTAACCATACCTTGTCTCCACGTCGGTAAAGCGCATAAACTCGCCCTGCCAGTGCAGCTTGACCGTATTCATCTCGCCGTGACGGTTCTTTGCCACGATGCACTCGCCCGAATTCATATCAACGGCAGGAGCCGCGGCGTTGTCGTCGCCGTTTTTGTCGTAGTAGCCCTCGCGGTAAAGGAAGAGCACTATATCGGCGTCCTGCTCGATCGAACCCGAGTCACGCAGATCAGAGAGCTGCGGACGGTGGTCGGGGCGCTGCTCGGAAGCACGCGAAAGCTGCGAGAGCGTGATAACGGGGACGTTGAGCTCCTTAGCCATTATTTTAAGGCTTCGGGTGATTTCGGAAATCTCGTTTACGCGGCTGTCAATACGGCGCGTGCTTGACATTAGCTGCAGATAGTCGACAACTACGAGGTCGATCTCGCGCAGCCGTCTGAGCCGTGACTTCATCTCGGTGATGGTGATGCCGGGCGTGTCGTCTATATAAAGATTGGCGTTTTTGAGGATGTCGCTTGCCGGAATAAGGCGCTGCCATTCCTCGTCGGTGAGCTTGCCGGTGCGCAGCTTTGTTCCGCCTACAAGAGCCTCGGAGGACAAAAGTCGGCTTGCAAGCTGCTCCTTTGACATTTCGAGTGAGAAGAACGCCACTGACTTTTTGCTTTTGCAGGCGACGTTTCGCGCAATGTTGAGCGCAAAGCTCGTTTTGCCCATGCCGGGTCGGGCGGCGAGGATAATAAGGTCGCTTCGGTTAAGACCGGTGATTACCCTGTCCAGGTCGCCTATTCCCGTTGAAACGGGGCGCACGCTCTCGTCGGCCTCGCGGTTCAATGAGTCGAGCCTGTCAAAGGTCTGCAAAAGAACCGAGCCAAGCTTTTCAAGTCCGCCCTTATCGCCGTCGCTTCGGATGTCAAAGATCCTCTGCTCTGCCGAGTCAAGAAGCACGTTTGTGTCCTCCTCGGCGGCAGTTGCATCGTCGATTATTTCGCGTGAGGCGGTGATAAGCATGCGCAGCTTGTACTTGTCAGCTACGATTTTGGCGTATGGAGCCGCGCGCGACGGCGACGGACAGGTATCTACAAGGTTTACAAGATACGTCTTGCCCGCTGCCTCGTCAAAGCCGCTGTTCTGTTTTAGTTTGTTTAAAAGGGTGACAAAGTCGATAGCCTGACCGAAATTCATCATCTCCTGCATAGCCGAGAAAATCAGCTTATGCAGCGAAAGATAGAAGTAGTCGGGGGTTTTGACGTAATCCATAACGTTGTCGAACATCGCGTTATCGATGATGACAGCGCCTAAAACCGCCTGTTCAGCCTCAGCGCTGTAAGGCAGGTTGGCAGGACTGTATTCACCCGTAAATGTATTATCAGCCATAGTTTACCTTTTTAATGCGAAGTGTTGAGAGTAGAGTTGCGGTTACATTCGTAGGGGCGCACCCATGTGTGCGCCTCAAAAACGTTTCTGCAACGGCGCGTCATATCTCGCGGGAACAGAAGGTTTGTTTATTGCAAGCTTCGGTTTCGCGACTTGTCTGTCGGCTCAACCGACCGGCTTTGGATGAAACGTCACGTTCCCTCGCTTACCTGAACGTCTATGTTGGCGGAAATGCCCGTGTAAAGCTTAACCTCCGCCTTATATGTGCCGAACTCCTTGATGTCGCACTCGAGCACGACCTTGCGCTTGTCGACAGTGATGTTGTACTGCTTTTTGATTTCCTCGGCAACCTGCTTTGAGGTGATGCTGCCGAAGAGCTTGCCGCTCTGGCCTGCTCTGGCTGTCATTTTGAACACCTTGCCCTCTAACTTCTTTTTAGCCGCCTCAGCCTGAGCCTTTTCGGTGGCGATTTTATACTGCTTTGAGTTTTCGGCGTTCTTGTACTCGTTCATCGCCTGGGCGTTTGCCTCCTTGGCAAGCTTGCGCGGAAGAAGATAGTTGCGCGCGTAGCCGTCCGACGCCTCTACAAGCTCTCCCCTTTTGCCGAGAGATTTGATATCCTGCAATAATATAACCTTCATGTTGTATTCCTTTCTGTCTTCAAGTCGATTCACTGTCGGCAAGAGCGGCGTCAATTGCCGCTACAAGACGGTTCAGTGCCTCTGTCATTTTTATATCGCTGAGCTGCGTTGCCGCCATTGTCTGGTGACCGCCGCCGCCGAGCTGTTCCATAATTACCTGTACGTTTATCCGTCCGTAGCTTCGCGCCGAGATGTTAATACGCTCGCCGTCCGGGAAAATTACAAACGACGCCGCAACGCCCGAGAGCGTCAGCATTTCGTCGGCAGCCTGAGCCGCGGCAAGGCGAACGTCGCCCGACGTGCGGTCTGAGGTTGAGATAGCGCAGCCCTTGTAAATGTGGCTGCGGCAGACAATGTCTACCTTTTCGCGGTAGGTTTCAATGCTGCCCGAGAACATCTCCTTGACCGTAAGGGTGTTCGCGCCCTTTCTTCTCAGGTACGCCGCCGCCTCAAAGGTGCGCACGCCCGTTTTAAGCACAAAGTTTTTGGTGTCGAGCATAATGCCCGAAAGCATTGCGTCCGCCTGAATATAGCCAAGCGGCTTGTCGTCAAGATAGCTTATAATCTCGCAGCACATCTCGCTCGCCGATGAAGCCGACGGCTCGTGGCAGAACACAAGCGCGTTGTTTATGTAGTTTACGGCGCGCCTGTGGTGGTCGATAACGACTACCCTCTTGCATTTTTCGTAAAACTCGGGGCTTTCAAGCGAATTTTTAAGGTGAGTATCAACTATTATAAGCAGCGTTTTAGAGGTTACTCCCCTGAGCGCCTCCTCTGCAGTCACAAAAATATCGCCCGATTGGCGCTCCTCGGTATATTTAATCAGCTGACGCGCCATTGAGGTCTCGCGGTTGATGACGATTTTACAGTAGCGCTTGAATGAGTTTTCCATAATGCACTGCATACCGATAGCCGCGCCCACACAGTCCAGGTCGGAAAAGCGGTGACCCATTATATAAACCTTGTCGGAGTCGTTTACCGCACGGCTTATTGCGTTGGCGATAACGCGCATGCGCACCTTGCTGACCTTTTCGGCAGCGGCTGCGGTTCCTCCAAAGAACTCGTAGTTGCCGTCGCGGATTACCGCTACCTGGTCGCCGCCTCTGCCAAGCGCCATTTCAAGCGCCTTGCGAGCGTTCATTTCGCTCTCCTTTACAAGCTTGCAGCCCCTGCAAAGTCCCACGGAAATGGTGGCAATATGGCGATTTGCGCTGATTGTTCGCACGTTTTTAAGCACAGGGAACTTTTGGGCGATCATCTTTTCAACGTCGGCGTCGCGGAAAATTATCATATAGCGGTTGTTGCCGAGCTGCTTGTAAAGGCCGTTGTAGTCCATCGCCCAACCCTGAATGTTAGCCTCAACCGAGATATGCACGTTTGAGTATGATTCGTCGGAATCTGTAAAGAAGTCCTCGGCGTTGTCAAAGCTGATCAGCGCCACGGCCGGCATGTTGGCGTGGTATTCCCTGGCGGTCTGTTTGTAGTCGGTGTTGTCGATAAAGTGACATACCGAGCCGCCCTCGCCGTTTGAAACCGCGTAAACGGTGAATTCCTTGCCGTCGATAGCAATGTCCGCGCCCTCGCCGTTGGTGATGTCAACAATGCTGAATCCGGGCAGATAGGCGTTTATATTGTCGCCCTCAGGGCTTCTTCCGCCGCAGATATTCTTGCGGAAGCGCGCGTTGCACCACACTATGTCGCCCTTTTCGCCCGAAACGGCTACGGGATATTTATATTGTTCCAAAAATTCGGAGTCAAATCCGTAAATGCGTTCTGCTGTTCCTCGGACAGTTGAGCGGATATAGCTCCGAAACCGCAGCGAAAGTACGATTACCGCCGCTACAGTCAGCACGGTTATGCCCAGCTCCGCATAAAACAGCGGCATGCTGTACGCGCTCATAAAGGTGGACATCAGAAGCATTACCACCCCGAAGATTATAAACCAGGGGGTAAGCGTCCATTTTTTTCGTTTCATTTTGTACCCTTTTTATTATATATGCTTTATTCCAAATTAGAATTATACTTCCTGCAATATGGGAAGGATCATCGGTGAGCGGCGTGTGCGCTGTGAAATTAGCTTTGAAATTTCCTCTCTCAGGCGGTTTTTGATAACGCCCCACTCGTGGATGTTCTTTTCGGCGCAGTCCTCCAGAATGCCGAGCGCCAAACGCCTTACCTCGTCAAGCAGACCCTCGCTCTCACGCACATACACAAAGCCGCGCGATACTATATCGGGGCCGCTGATAACGTGGCCGTCGTAAACGTCAAGAGAGGCTACGATGATAATAAGGCCGTCCTGACCGAGGTGCTTTCTGTCGCGCAGGACAATGCTTCCTACGTCGCCTACGCCCAGACCGTCAACAAATACCTTGCCGGCGGGGACAGAAGCCGCCTCTTTCATGTAGTCGTCGCTTAGCTCAACGGTTTTGCCTATGTCGCCTATAAATATATTTTTGCGCTCCATTCCGAGGAACTCGGCAAGCTCGGCATGCTTGCGCAGGTGCTTGTGCTCGCCGTGAACGGGGATAAAGTACTTGGGGCGCACAAGCCTGTGCATGAGCTTAAGCTCCTCCTGACAGGCGTGACCTGAAACGTGAACGTCGTACATTGACTCGTAAATAACCTTGCAGCCGCGCTTTAACAGCTCGTCGACTACGTTGCCGACGGTCTTTTCGTTGCCGGGAATCGGGTTTGCCGAGATGATGATGAAGTCGCCCTCGCCCACCATTACCTTTCTGTGGTCAGAGTACGCCATGCGCGACAGCGCGCTCATAGGCTCGCCCTGGCTGCCCGTGGTAACAAGAACGATCTGCTCCGGCGGATACTTTCTGAGCATGTCGATGTCTATCAGTATGTTGTCGGGAACGCGCAGATAGCCCAGCTTGCTTGCTACGTCCATGTAATTGACCATGCTTCTGCCCGAGAAAGCGACCTTTCTTCCGTGCTTTTCAGCGCAGTCGATGATCTGCTGAACGCGGTTTACGTTTGAGGCGAAGGTGGCTATGATGATGCGGTACTGCTCCGCCTTTTTAAACAGGTTATCAAGACTCTCGGACACCAGCCGCTCGGTGCGCGTATAGCCCGGGCGGTTAGCGTTGGTGCTCTCGGCAAGGAGCGCTAAAACGCCCTCGTCGCCTACCTGAGCAAAGCTTGAGAGATCGATAGTGTCGCCGCTTATGGGCGTGCAGTCGATTTTAAAGTCGCCCGTATGCACTATAGTTCCGCCAGGTGTTTTAATGGCGAAAGCAACCGAGTCGGGGATCGAGTGGTTGACGTGGATAAACTTTATATCCATGCAGCCCAGCTTGATGGTGCTGCCGGCGTTTACGGTGTTTAGCTTGACCTTGTTTATAAGGCTGTGCTCGCGCAGCTTGTTCTCCACCAGCCCGAGGGTAAGCGGAGTGCCGTATAGGGGCACGTTGATTTTTGAGAGCAAAAACGGAAGGCCGCCTATATGATCCTCGTGGCCGTGAGTAAGCACGATGCCGCGCACCTTGTCGACGTTCTGCTCGATGTACGAAAAATCGGGGATGACCAGATCCACGCCCAGCATATCGCCGTCGGGAAACGCCATTCCGCAGTCTACTATTACAATGTCGCCGTCGCACTCAATAAGGGTAATGTTTTTGCCGATTTCGTTAAGGCCTCCCAAAAACGAGATCTTAACGGAAGGCTTCTTTACAGGCTTAGTGACGCTGTTCTTTTTTGCCGTTTTTCCGCCGCCTCCGCCCTTTTGATTTCTGTTATTTTTTGAGTACCAGCTTTGCTTCAACTTATAGTTTCTCTGGTTTTTTGAACTCACCAATAATACCTCCGATTTCTTAGATTTTTCCGTTCATTCATAAAAAGCGTATACTCAGACCCAGTATACATATTCAGTTTATTTTACTCCTTTTTGCATACGAATGTCAAGCGCGTAAAAGAATTATAAAACAATTTTGGAAATATATTCCGCATGTCTTGTCAATCACTTAAAATTGTGGCAAAATAGAATTAGATTTATTCATCGGAGGACTGTGCATATGAAAAAGGTTGAGATATTTACAGACGGCGCGTGCAGCGGAAACCCGGGTCCCGGAGGCTGGGGAACTATCCTGCGCTATAACGGCGTTGAAAAGGAGCTTTCGGGCGGCGAAGCGAACACCACCAACAACCGCATGGAGCTCTCGGCTGTAATAAACGGACTTAAGGCGCTAAAGGAGCCGTGCGAGGTAACGCTCTACAGCGACTCTCAGTATGTATGCAACGCACTGAAGCTCGGCTGGGCAAAGAAGTGGCGCTCTCAGGGCTGGATGCGCAACAAAAAGGATCCCGCGCTCAACCCCGAACTGTGGAGCGAGCTGCTGGATTTATGCGACAAGCACCAAGTAGAGATAGTCTGGGTAAAAGGTCACGCCGGGCACCCCGAAAACGAACGCTGTGACAGACTTGCCGTTGAAGCCGCAAAGCGATATAGTTAGCGTGTGTATGTTGATAAAACAGAACATACACCAAACGAAAAGCCGCATATCCATGCCGTTTTCAGGCTGATGGGATATGCGGTTCTTTTGTTTTACAGCGAATTATGCACTTGCTGCTTGTTTATTTCAGTTTTATACCAAACTTTATATATAGGTATTTCTATTCTTCAAAACTCATATCAAAATACCTTTTGATATCCCTCGCCGTCAGTTGAAATACGGTATATGCGCCCGACCTGCTCTTCCAAATAAATCCATTGTTTATCAATAATGGCGACGCCGGTATTGCTTCCCTTTCTAAGGATTCTGGGTTCATCCGATTTTGGTTTACTGAACAAAAAAGGCACTCAAAAGAGTGTCTTTTTGAATGGAGCGGATGACTGTGTTCCTTCATCAACATCGTTTCTGCCACGCTTTATGCGGCGTGTGCATAACTTTACTGCCTTCTACGCTCTCCCTAAAAACGCTCCACAGGAGCGTTTTTACCTCGCTCTGCTCGGCACGGTCGCCTTCGAGCACCGTCATCCGATTTTGGTTTACTGAACAAAAAAGACACTCAAAAGAGTGTCTTTTTGAATGGAGCGGATGACGGGGCTCGAACCCGCTACCTCCACCTTGGCAAGGTGGCGCTCTACCAGATGAGCTACATCCGCATATTATTGGTGCCTCCGGACGGGCAAATTTGGCGACCCGGAACGGGCTCGAACCGTCGACCTCTAGCGTGACAGGCTAGCGTTCTAACCAACTGAACTACCGGGCCAAATGGTGGGAACTACAGGGCTCGAACCTGTGACCCTCTGCTTGTAAGGCAGATGCTCTCCCAGCTGAGCTAAGCTCCCATTTTGTGCCTATGTCGCTTCAGCGTTTCGCCTTATCTCTCAGCGACTTGATTATAATACCATGTTACGCATAAAATGTCAAGAGGTTTTAAAAACTTTTTTGAAATTTTTAAAACCTCTTGACATATTCAGCTAAAAGTGTTTGTTTACGCGTTTTTCTCCGCAATAATTTTTTCAAGATCTTCTTTGGTGAATATATATTTTTTGTTACAGAAATGGCAGTTGGCGACCGCAACGCCCTTTTCGTCAGCCATTGAGCGGATATCCTCGTCGCTCATGGTGCAGAAGTACCTTTCAAGCTTCTCGCGCGAGCAGGTGCAGACATAATTTACAGGATATTCGTCAAGCACCTCGACCTCAAAGCCCTCGAGCGCGGTTTTGCAGATATCAAGAATGCTCATGCCCTTTGCGAGCATGGTGGTAACAGGTTCAAGCTTTGACACGTTCTTTTCAAGCTGTTCTATTGTGTCCTCGCCCGCTCCGGGAAGAAGCTGTATCAGCAAGCCGCCCGCAAGTAGCACCTCGCCGCTCTCTTTGTCAATAAGCACGCCCAGCGCGCAAACGGTTGGTATCTGCTCGCTTACAGCAAAGTAATTTGTAATATCCTCAGCTATTTCGCCGCTGACAAGCTCGGTCTGACCTATATATGGGTCGCCCGAGCCGTAGTCGCGCATTACACTCAGCGTGCCGTTTTTGCCCACTGCCTTGCCGACATTTATTTTTCCGCTGGCGTAGTATTCCGTGGGGCAGTCGCTGTCTCCCACATATCCGCGCACGTTGCCCTTGCTGTCAGACACAGCCACAGCCGCGCCCAGCTCGCCGTCGCCCATTACGCGCAGGTTTATAATGGCGTCCTTCTGCTTAAGCATAGCGCCCATAATAGAGGTGGCGCACAGCAGCCTGCCAAGCGCGGCAGTTGCGCTGCGGCTTAGATGATGAATCTTTTTTGCGGTAAACACTATGTCCGACGCGTCGATAGCCGACGCCATCACCGCGCCGTCGCTTGTAATGCAGCGTATAATTTTATCCATATCAATCAATCCTTAATGTTTCTTTCTTGCGGTGTAAATTGCCCTCTGCTCGTCCTCACGCGGCGGCTCAAAGCTCAAATCACCGCAGACGGATACCACTTCAAAGCCCGCCTTTTCAAGCATTCTGCGAAGCTCCGCTTCGGAATACGCGCGCTCCGAAAAGTCCTCGCTTTGGCGGTAATACACTCCGTTTTCCTCCTCAAAAAAGTCGAGGGATATATCCACGATGTCATTTTCATGCATAAAGTTCTGCCACACGCAGAAAACGCGCTCGCTTTCGGTCACAAAAGCATTGTCGGCGAGAACCTCGCGGTGCTTGTAGACCGTGTTTACGTCAAAGATAAACAGCCCGCCCGCGTTCATGTACCTTGAAACGCCGTCAAAGGTCTTTTGTACATCCGCCTTGTCAATCAGGTGGTTGATGCTGTCGAGCGTGCAAACGCAGGTGTCGATTTTTTCGGGCAGCTCAAGCTCCTGCATATCCATGTTGACAAAGAGGATGTGAAAACCTTCGCGCAGGCTTTTTTGCATTGCCTCGCTCAGCATTTCAATGCTGCCGTCGGCTCCGAATACGTCGACGCCGCTCTTTTTCAGCTCGAGCGTCAGGCTGCCCGTGCCGCAGGCGAGGTCAAGCGTTCTGCCCATCTCATGCCCAAAGCGTTCGGCTGTCTGAAGAATATAGCGGCAGCGCTCGGGATAGCGCGCGTCCTCCATCAGCTCGTCATAATATTCCGCAAAAGAATTATAACTTTCCATTTTTCTCGGCAATTTTGTCCAGAGCCAGCGTATAGCCGTAGGTGTCGTTATCAAAAAGGGCGCGCTTTACTCGGCTTATAGTAGCGGTTGAAGCGCCTGTTTCCTTGACTATTTCGGTATAGACCTTTTTTTCGGCCAGCATTTTGGCAACCACCAGGCGCTGCGACATAGCTTTAAGCTCGGAGCTTGTACACAAATCCTCAAAGAAGCGGTAGCAGTCCTCTTTAGTTTCGAGCGACAGAATTGCGTCGAATAAAAAGTCGGTGGTAGGGTTTTTAAGTTTGGAATTCAAAGCAATCTCTCCTAACGTTTCAGAGTTAATTTCATACATTAAAATTTTACCATATAAAAGCGCAAAAGTAAATGGGTTTTTTGTTTTTTCTATAAAAAACAAGCGACCGCATTATGCCGTCGCTTGTACTAATAAAATTTCAGTTGTATCCGGGGATTACTCTTCTTCTGCCTTAGCCGTTTCGATTACCTTCTGGGCAACGTTAGCGGGGCAGTCCTCATAACGGACGAAGGTGAACTCATACGAGCCGCGTCCCTGGGTGATCTGGCGGATAAAGGTAGCGAAGTCAGCCATCTCAGCCATAGGAACCTCAGCCTCAACAACCTGCATACCCTTGCCTGCGGGGTTCATTCCCATAACTCTGCCGCGGCGCTTGTTTACCTCGCCCATTACGTCGCCCATGTTGCCGTCGGGCACTGTAGCCTTAAGGCTGCCGATAGGCTCAAGCAAGGTGGGCATAGCGTTGGGGATACCATTCTTATACGCGAGCGAAGCCGCTGTTTTAAATGACATTTCGGAGGAGTCTACGGGGTGATAGGAACCATCGTACAGAGTAGCCTTGATTCCTACCGTGGGATAGCCCGCAAGAACGCCCTTCTTGATAGCGTCGCGCAGACCCTTTTCAACAGCCGGGAAGAAGTTCTTTGGTACGGCGCCGCCTACAACGCGCTCCGCGAACTCGAGGCTGTCGGTATCAAACGGCTCAAACTCGATCCAAACGTCTCCGAACTGGCCGTGGCCGCCCGACTGCTTCTTGTAGCGTCCCTGAGCGCTTACCTTTTTGCGGATAGTTTCGCGGTAAGCGATCTTCGGCTTCTGGAGCTTGGCTTCGATGTTGTATTTGCTCTTAAGGCGCGAGATAACAACATCGAGGTGCTGTTCGCCCTGACCTGAAATAATCATCTCGTGGGTTTCGTGGTTGCTTACAAACTTGATTGTGGGATCCTCGTCGCTCAGCTTTGCAACAGCCTGGGCAACCTTATCCTCGTCGCCCTTTTTGGCGGGATAGATAGCCATTGAATAGCTTGATACAGGGTAATCGATGCCGTCGAGAATAACCTTTCTCAGCGGTGAGCAGAGGGTGTCGCCCGTCTTGGTGGTGGCGAGCTTGGGAATAGCGCCGATGTCGCCCGCACCGATATAGTCGGTATCAGCCTGCTTTTTACCGGTCATGGTAAGAACCTTGCTGATACGCTCGGGAGCGCCTGTGCGCATATTGATTACAGGAACGTCGGGAGCGATCTTACCCGAAACTACCTTTACATATGAAAGTCTGCCGATAAACGGGTCGGCAACGGTCTTGAACACGATAGCGGCTGCTGCGCCGTTTACATTTACGCTTACCTCTACAGGCTCGCCGTCAAGGTCAACGCCGACTTCCTCGGCCTTAACAGCCGCGGAGGGAGCAAGCCATGTAAGGCTGTTCAGGAATTGGTCGATAGCAAATGTACTCTGGGCGTCGCCGCAGAATACGGGGCAGATTGAGCCGTCCTTAACGCCCTGGGAAACGCCTGTAACGATCTCTTCGGGAGTGAATTCCTCTTCCATAAAGAATTTCTCCATCAGCTCCTCGCTGGTCTCGGCAACGGCTTCTCTGATCGCCTCTCTGAGTCCGTCAAGCCTATTGCCCATATCGGGAAGAGCAGTGGGCTTTACAGCGCCGTTTGCGCCGTACTCATATGCCTTATAATCAAACAGGTTTACGTATGTGTTTGCCTGACCGTCAACGATATAAGGAACAACAACAGGACACACAGAGGGTCCGAAAGTGGACTTGAGGTTTTCAAATACGCGGTAGAAACGCGCGTCCTCATCGCAAAGACCGTTTACGAAGAATACCTTTGTAAGTCCTGCCTTATCGGCAGCTTCAACAGCCTTTTCGGTGCCGACGTTAACTCCGTCCTTGCCCGATACAACGATGACCGCTGTGTCGGCAGCGCGCATACCTTCGGCTACACCGCCGGCAAAGTCAAAAAGACCGGGGGTGTCGATGATATTGATTTTTGTTCCCTTCCACTCTATTGGCGCAACTGCTGTCATAATAGAAGTCTGGCGCTTAATCTCCTCACTGTCAAAGTCAAGGGTGGTGTTGCCGTCGGCAACCTTTCCCAGTCTGTCGCTTACCTTGGCAAGATAAAGCATTGACTCGGCAACCGAGGTCTTACCGCAGCCGCTGTGACCGGCAAGCGCAATGTTAAGAATCTTTTTCGCGTCGTATTGTTTCAAAGAAAAAACTCCCTTCAAATGATTTCAAACTTCTAATTGGATATTTAGAAAATCTATAAAATATCACCATAACAGTATATCATATTTGTACACAATTAACAATGCGTTTAAGAAAAAAACAAAAAATCCGCTCTTTGCACAACCAAAGGCGGAGTAATTTGTGTACTTTGCTTTTTTTATCGGATTTTTATATTTTACTGCACAAATTTTTATTGTCCTTTTTGTGCAAGTTTATGGCTGCTCATCGCCTAAAACAGATAACCCGTAATAAAGCGGTTCTCTTTGAGCACATCGGGAGAAAACGGAATAGCATTATCGTTATTGCAAAATCGGTTGAGCGAGGTAAGCGTGCCGCCGTCGTTAAAAACCGCGTAAAAATGTATTCCGTGCAAACGCTTATCGTTCCATGTGCATATGATAGCGCAATTGCAGCCGTTAAGGCGCTCCTTAAATTCGGCAAGATCGGAAGTTCTTGCATATTCAACGCCGTTTGCGGAAAAATATTTTCCAAGCGAACGCGGCTTTGTACCGAACATTCCGAACAGCCACGGCATTCTGAGCTTTTCGGCAGAACTGATGATTTCCGTCATCGCCCGAGGCTTTCCGAGGCGCCTCATAACGTTGAACACAGCGACTAAAGCGCAGCCGACGTTTTCAACTTTTTTGCCGAGCCTGCCGTATTTGAGAGTAGCCGCCTGTTTGTCGTCCTGACGGTACATATAATCGTTTATAGGTTTGTATAATTCCAAATTAGAAATATTATGTTTCATAGCTTTATTTTTCATGCACTCTTTTTCCGCTCATATGTTCAATTTCAAGCTGCAGCAGCAGCGCGCGTTTCATATCTGCCCGTATCTCGTCATCGACCTCGACTTCCGAAGGATAGTATTTTAGTCCGAGTCTGCGCAGCTTATCCGCCCTTTCGCGCTCATCATCAACGACCGTGACCCTTCCGAAAACTACAACGCTCTCGAAAAAAAACGACCAGCCGTCGTCCGAAAGCTCTCCCTGACTAAGCACACAAAAAGAAGCCTTTGGGTTGCCGCGGATCGCGTCAACTTTATGTCCCTCGACCGCGCTGTGAAAAAACAGCTTGTTATCGGCGTAAACAAAGTCGAGCGGCACGGTGTACGGATAGCCGCCGTCGCCCAGCACGGCTAAAACGCCTCTTGGCTCTGTTTGCAGGATTTCAGCGCACTTTTCCGCCGAAAGCCCCTGCTTAAACCGACGCATTTTTCTGAACATACAATCAACACATCCTTACTATTGTATAGAGTAATAATAACTCAAAAAAACAAAAAAGTAAACCCTGCAAGCGCGCCGGCAGCGTGACGCTGCACCCAGTACGCGAATCAGACGTTTGTAATCAACAAAACTTCCCGACCCGCGAGAAATGATGCGCCGTTGCAGAAACGTAACTGTTATTACAAGTTTTCCAAAGGCGGCACCGGATGGAACGTCACGTTCCCGCGAGATCGGACACGCCGTTGCAGAAAGTTATTTGATATATCATGCTATCCAAAGGCGGATTTGGATGGAACGTCACGTTCCCGCTTGCTTTTTTGATGCAAATGATGTATAATACATAAAATTGACAAAACAAGGAGAATCTACATGCTGGAACTGAGAAACCTATCCTTTTCGGTTGATGACGGCGGTGTACAGAAGGAGATAATCCACGACCTGAGCATCACGATCGGCAACGGCAAATTTGTTGTAATTACAGGTCCCAACGGCAGCGGCAAATCAACTCTCGCCCGCCTGATCATGGGCATTGAAAAGCCCACCTCGGGCAAAATCTTCTTTGAGGGGCAGGACATCACCGATACGGGCATTACAGAGCGCGCCAAGCTGGGCGTAAGCTTTGCGTTTCAGCAGCCCGTGCGCTTTAAGGGTATCCGCGTTATCGACCTTTTAAGGCTTGCGTCCGGCAAAGAAATCAACATAACCGACGCGTGCGGTTATCTGTCCGAGGTAGGTCTGTGTGCGCGCGACTATATCAACCGTGAGATCAACTCTTCGCTTTCCGGCGGTGAGCTTAAACGAATTGAAATAGCCACACTTTTAGCGCGTCAGACAAAGCTCAGCGTATTTGACGAGCCTGAGGCGGGAATAGACCTGTGGAGCTTCCAAAACCTCATACGCATTTTTGAAAACATGCGCAAAAACATCAAGGACAGCTCGATAGTTATCATCTCTCACCAGGAACGTATTCTCAACATCGCCGACGAAATAGTGCTTTTAGTCGACGGAAGAATAAAAAAGACAGGCTCCGCGGCTGAAATCCTGCCGGAGCTTGTCGGAACTACAGCGGCGGTCGACGCCTGCGACAGGCTGAAATAAGGAGGCGGATTTATGTTGGATTTGAACATTGACGATATCGGCAGGCAGCTCCTCGGAGAGATCGCCGACATTCACGACACGCCTGAGGGCGCGTATAACTTCCGCGTCAACTCGCAGCTTGCGGGCAGACACACCACCGATAATATCGACATAATGACAAAGGACGGGCTTCCGGGAATCGACATCTTTATAAAGCCCAACACCAAGGGTGAGAGCGTGCATATTCCCGTTGTCGTAAGCGCCTCCGGAATCAAGGAGACCGTGTATAACGACTTTTTTGTAGGCGACAACTGCGACGTTGTAATTGTCGCCGGCTGCGGCATCGACAACTGCGGCGAGCACGACGCACAGCACGACGGAATACACCGCTTTTATGTCGGCAAAAACTCAAAGATTAAATATGTTGAAAAACATTACGGCAGCGGCGACGGCAGCGGCAAGCGCATTCTTAACCCCGTCACCGAGGTTTACATGGAAGAAAACAGTACCATGGAGATGGAAATGGAGCAGATAAAGGGCGTTGACTCCACCGAGCGCTCTACCATTGCCGAGCTGAAATCGGGCGCAAAGCTTGTTGTCAAGGAGCGCCTTATGACGCACGGAGTGCAGTTTGCCAAGAGTGACTACAAGGTTACGCTCAACGGCGATGACTCAACCGCCGATGTTGTTTCGCGTTCGGTAGCGCGCGACAATTCCTCCCAGACCTTCAATGCCTGCGTTATCGGCAACGCGCCGTGCAGCGGCCACACCGAGTGCGACTCTATCATAATGGATAACGGCAAGATCCTCGCTATTCCCTCGCTTGAGGCTAATAACGTTGACGCAATGCTGTTCCACGAGGCTGCTATCGGCAAAATAGCAGGCGACCAGCTAATTAAGCTGATGTCGCTGGGACTTACCGAGGCCGAGGCTGAGGAGCAGATAATCAACGGCTTCCTTAGATAAGTAGTTAAAATTTTAAAAAAACGGGACGTGTTGAAAAACACGTCCCTGATTATTTTCAATAGTGTCGCTTGACACGGTATACGAATCAGACGTTTTGAAACTATCAAAACCACTGTTTTCGAAAGATTTGGCACGCCGTTGATGAACGTTTTTTAAAAAACAAAACGTAATAAAAGGCGGCTTTGGATGGAACGTCACGTTCCCGAATTATAAAAATTATCCCTTAACAGCGCCTGCCGCAACACCCTCAATAATGTATTTCTGACACGCGAAGTAAAATACAATAATAGGAAGAATACTGAGGATGATCAGCGCCATAAGCACCGTGGTATCCTGATGTCCGAAGCCCTGATTCAGGTACTGGATATGGATAGGAATTGTTTTAAACTGCTTCAGGTCAAGAGTTTTGTACGGAAGCAGGAAGTCGTTCCAGATCCACATGGTTTCAAGAATAGCAACCGAGATAAATGTAGGCTTCATAATGGGAAGTACAACCTGGAAGAATGTACGCAGAGGACCCGCGCCGTCAACATCGGCTGCTTCCTCAATTTCAACAGGAATTGATTTTACAAAGCCCGAGAACATAAATACAGCCAAACCCGCGCCAAATCCAAGATAGACAATAGGAATTGTCCACGGAGTGTTAAGTTTAAGGTCATCGGCGGTCTTTGAAAGAGTTGCCATTACAACCTGGAACGGTACAACCATTGAGAAGATACAGAGATAATAGATTATTTTGCAAAAAATTGTGTTGGAGCGCTGAAGGTACCAAGCGCACATTGATGTGCAGATAAGAATAAGCACAACTGACACAACGGTAATCAGGCAACTCCACAATATTGAAAAACCAATGGGATAATCGCCGAACAAAAAGCCGTCTACATAGCTTTTTACCCCGTTAAATGTTTCGGCGTTAGGCAAGTCGAAAAATCCCTTATCGGTAATTGCGAGATTTATCTTAAACGAGTTCATTAATACCAGAAGAATCGGCATTACATAGAACACCGACACAACGGCAAAGACAACCGTAAGGATAATCATACCGGGAGTTTGTTTTTTCTTTACCTTTGGTTCTTTTTTCTTTTTTGTCGGTCTGATTTTTGCAACGCTTTCCGCCATTACGCCTGCACCTCTTTTCTTCTTGTGAAATAAAGCTGTGCCAGCGAGATAACAACAACAATCAGGAAGAAGATAACGCCCTCAGCCTGACCTATCGCGGTTGTCCTCATGTTATCGTGTTGCCTTACTATATTGTGAGCAATCAGCTCGGTTTGATATATGCCGTTTACAATCGGCTCGCCACCGGTAAGCATCATGTTCTGGTCGTAAAGCTTGAATGAGTTGGTCAGCGTAAGGAAGGAACAAATCGTAATCGATGGCATCATCATCGGCAGAGTAACGTTAGTCAGAAGCTGCCGCTTGTTTGCGCCGTCAATTCTTGCCGCTTCGTACAGGTCAGAGGGCACGCTTTGGAAGCCCGCTATATAAATAATCATCATATATCCCGCTTGCTGCCAACACATTAGTATTACCAGTCCCCAGAAGCCCCAGCCCGCGTTTGTGGTAAGAGTTGTTCCGAAATGAACCAGAATCGCTCCGAAGATTTTTTTCCAGATAAATCCCAGAACAATACCGCCGATAAGGTTCGGCATAAAGAACACTGTTCTGTAGACATTGGAGCCGCGGATTCCGATGGTCAGCGCGTATGCTACAAAAAACGCGATCAGGTTAATGAGCACTACGTTTACAATAACAAATATGGCGGTATACCAAATTGAACGGATAAAAGATTCATCTTCAAAGGCTCTGGCGTAATTTCTGAAACCGACAAAGCCCTTGATTTTTGTAATAATCTTAAAATCGTAGAACGACAAACGGATACCGTCAATAAACGGATATATGAATCCTATACAAAAAGCCAGAAAAGTAGGCAGAACAAAAATCAGCGCATATAGTTTTCTCTTAGGTTTTCTAAACATAATATGTGCCTTTCTTCAAAAAAAACAGAAAGGGAGGCGAAACCGCCCCCCTTCCATAAATCAGTTATTTAATTATTTATTGTTTTTATCGTACTCGGACTTCCAGCCGTCAACAAATGCCTTCTTAACAGCATCCCAATCGCCTGTGCCTGCCGCGTACTGAGTAAGAGCGGAGCCAACGCCGTTTTTCCAGTCCTCAGAGGGCATGGTGGTGAAGTTCCACGAAACGGGCTTTTTGCCTGCAGCTGTCAGCTCGGAATCGATCTTAACAAATACGTTCTTAGCTTCCTTAGCTTTCTTGAAGGGGATTACAAAGCCCATGTCCTCAGCCAGAGCCTTTGTGCCGGCCTCGCTGGTTACGCACCAGTTAAGGAAGTCGATTGTAGCAGCCTTATCGTCATCGCTTGCTTCGCTGTTTACACACCAATAGTTCTCGGAACCTGTGCAGAGACCCTGCTTAGCTTCGTCGCCTGCGCCAATGTAGATTGGGAGCATACCGAGGTCTTCGTCCTTCAGACCGCCCTCGGTGATTGCGCCGTATTCCCAAGTACCGTTCTGGAAGAATACGGCCTCGCCATTGATAAACTCAGACTCTGCGTCTGCGCCTGTCTTGGTTGAAAGCTGAGTCTTGTCAGCGGTAGAATCGGTGATGTAGAGGTCAAAGATCTTCTTGTAGTTGTCAAGGTATTTACCCTCGATGGCGTCAGTTGAGGAGATACCCTTATCCTGATACTCAAAGTAAATCGGGAGGTTAGCAAGGTGAGTCTTGAATCTCCAGTCGGAAGAAGGATCCATACCCGCGGAAGTAAACGCGCCCTTAACGCCGAGCTTGTCCTTGTTAGCCTGGATTTCGTCAGCAACGGTCTTTAACTTCTCAAAGCTGTTGATGTCATCGATCTTCTTAACGGTAGCGAAGTCGGAATCACAGTATTTCTGGAGAAGGGTCTTGTTGTAGATGATGCCGTAGGTCTCGATAACATAAGCAATGCCCTTAACCTCGTCGCCGTCAAAAAGAGCATAATCCTGAGAATTCAAATTTGCGTACAGTTCGGTATTCTTAAGATCATAGCAGAAATCATTCCAGTTTGCAAGGCCTACAGGACCGTTGATCTGGAACAGTGTGGGAGCGTCTGACTTAGCCATCTCGGTCTTGAGTGTATCCTCGTATTTGCCTTCAGCGGCTGTAACTACGGTTACGGGGATATTCTTCTCCTTGGTATAAGCCTCTGCGAGCGCTTTCCATTTGTCACCCTGTTCAGGCTTAAACTGCAGATAGTAAACCTTACCTTTTGCGGGATCGCCGGGCAGATCGCCTACTGAAGCTTCAATTTTCTTTGAGCTTTCGGAACCGGAGCTTGAGTCCTTTTCGCTGGATGAACTGCCGCCGCAGCCTGCCAGAGCAGAGCCTGCCATCAGAGCAGTCAGCAAGAAAGCTGCTGCTCTTTTGAGATGTGTCTTTTTCACGTTAATCACTCTTTCTTAAAATATTTATCCGTATTTCGCAGCGGACATCTGCGGGGAGATACACTCCTCTCCTTGTGAATATAATATCATCAAAATCAAAAAAATGCAATAGTATTTTTGGATATTTTGTCGAACTTTTTTAAGAAAAACCGCTTATTTTTAGATTCAGGCATACCGATTATTCAAACAAATCAAGAATAAAGCCATATTTATCCCAAACTAATAACCCGTAAATAATTAATACGATTTTGTAACCTTTTTGCCGCGATAATGCATATTGAAATACAACAATGTTTTTGGTATTATATAAAGAGCGTTAAATTATATAATCATATCCCAAAAAAGGAGATTATTCATGGATAAGTTTAAAAATTCTTCGTTCAGCGTATTTTTTATAAAATTCCCCTCACTTATAGCAGCCGGGCTGATTTTTTCCGGAATATTGGCGTTCAGTCTGTTTTTGTCAATTCTCGCGGGAAGACTTACCGGCTTTAACAATTTAATCGTTTATTCTCTCGGACTTATACCAGCTACGATGTTTTTGCCGGGATTGGTTATGATCGTAAGAAAATACGCGGTTGAAAAGAGCTTTGTTCCCGTTGTAAGCACATTTTTTTCAGCGGTAAGAAATAACATTAAACAGTTTATTTTTCACAGTTTTATAATGTATTTAATTACGGCGTGCTCAACATTCGCGATTATCTACTACGGACTGGGCTCGTTTGCCGGGCCCGTTTTCGGTATGGTATTTATAATTTACATATTATTTGTATTGATTCTGACAATCGCCATGTTCTATCTGCCTCTTATGGCTGTTACTTACGAGCTGAGATTCCGCGACCTGTATAAAAACTCCATTCTGCTTGTTTTCGGCACAATACTGCGAAACATAGCGGCGCTTTTTTATGCCGCTGTTTTAAGCTTTCTGGCGCTGCTGTTCTTCCTGTATACCGACGGGGTTTTCCGATACATTTCGCTTGCCGTTATTATAGTCCTTTATCCGCTTATGCTCTGCTACGGCGTTATTCCGTTAATATCAAAGGGAGTTCAGGAAAACGTCGGTCACTTTGTTGGGGTTGAAGCCGCTCCCAAAAACGAAGTCACCGAGGAGGACAAGGCAGCCGCAATGAACATTCGGTCTGACGACGACTATGTTTTTGTAAACGGTAAAATGATAAAAAATCCTAACAAGGAGGCAAATGATGAAAGATGTATATGATTTTTTAAAGAACGCGCGAATCTATTACCTTGCTACCGTAGAGGGCAATCAGCCCAGAGTCCGCCCGTTCGGCACGGTCGATATCTTTGAGGGCAGACTGTATATCCAGACAGGCAAATCAAAGAATGTTTCAAAGCAGCTCCGGGCTAACCCAAAAGCGGAGATCTGCGCGTTTTCGGACGGAAAGTGGCTGCGCGTTTCGGGCACGCTTGTGCGCGACGAAAGAGTTGAGGCAAAGGCTCATATGCTCAACTGCTACCCCGAGCTCAAGGCGATGTACTCCGCCGATGACGACAACACCGAGGTGCTGTATTTTAAGGACGCCACGGCGACGTTTTCCTCATTTACCGAAGCACCGAGAACGGTAACATTTTAATTATTAATTCAGATTTCGGAATGCGGAATTTAATTGTCAGCAAGGGTTCCGATTGTATCATACCTTTTTGCTATATCCGTAGGAGGCGGACACATGGGTGCGCCCATACAACTAACCACTAAAAAATCCACCGGTGATTTGCCGGTGGATTTTTACTATTCTTCCGTTAAAAACTCGCTGAGCTTTCTTTTCAGCAGCGCTATCGGCAGACCTACAACGTTGTAGTAGTCGCCCT
>ONCY01000103.1 GCA_900316435.1 uncultured Eubacteriales bacterium
AAGGTAGAAAAGGAGAACGCGCCCGGCGAGACGCTTTCGGAAAATGATAAGAAAACCTTTGCTGCCGGTGATTTGCTGACTGCCGCAGACGCAAAGACAATAGCAAACGGCGGAACAGTTGGCGGCAAATACTCCTATCTTAACGCTCCTATCGATAATACCAAGTACAACGACAAAAACCGCCTGAATAAGTCGCTGGTATTCACCAACACCGAATCGGCTCGCCGCCTTGTGCTCTGTGCTTACTATTATGTATATAATGTAAAGACGGACGAGATAGAGATGACAGCTCCGGTTTACTTCTATTTGTATGACGCCGGCAATGCCGTTAATACCGAAAGCTAAGGAGGATAACATGCAGGAAACATATAATAGAACCAAACTTGTAATAACGGAATTCGACTCTGAGGACGTAATAACCACAAGCGGCCCCGAGGGTGCTATCAACAACGACAACAACAGCGATAACCCGTTTGAGTTATGATAGCTAAAAAAGAACATATGCAAAAACCGGCTGTGAAGAGTGAATCTTCACAGCCGGTCGGCGTTTACATTATTCGGCTTTTTTCGCGGTTGACATAAACATAGCCTTAAGTGTGGCGTTATCGGCGGTTCCTGTTTCCTTTATACTGTTGTTTTTCTGGAACGTTTTTACGGCTTTTTCGGTTTGTTCGCCGTAGTATCCTGTTACGTAGTCGTCGTTGTTTTTAACATAACCCAAGTCGGCAAGTCTAATCTGCATGGTCTTAACGTCATCGGTTTCGTCGTCGCGTTTAAGTGAAAGACCGTCAAGATCGATCTTGTACTTTGATGACAGATCCTCTTCTTTCGGAGCCGTTGTGGCGGGAGCCGTAGTAGCCGGAGCGGTCGTCGCGGGTTGGGAAGCGCTCTGAGTTGCGGGCTGAGAGTTGGTCTTTGAGTTTGAAGCCGGCTTTGTCACGGGCTGATCGGGAGTTGACTTTTTGTCGGCGTAAATAAAGTTGTTCATCGTGGTCAGGGTTTTTATAGCCGTAACTCCGGGCAGCGACATTTCCGTAAGCGGAATCTGCAGCACCTTGTTGTTTTTAACAGCGTTGATTTTTGAAAGCGAGGGATTATCCTTGATAGCTTTGAGTGTTGCTTCGCTGTCATAGAAAATGAAATTGGGGTTGGCGTTGGCGACTGTTGCCGCGATATCCTCGTTTTTGGCTTTTTCGGTTGAGATATTTATGCAGTTGGTATAGCCCATAAGGATATTGCCAAAGCCGCTGTTGAGCTTTTCAAGCTTTTCGCCGCTGAGGTACAGATAGCAAATCGTTTTAAGTGCGCCGGTTCCGCTTAAGCCCTCAACCTCGCGCTTTTGCTTTTCAAGGCTGCCGATAAACTTTTCGTAATATGCCTTGCCCCATTTGTAGCCGTCCTTGTTTCCGCCGAGGATCTTGCCTATTGTTTCGTAGTTGGTCTTGATAGCTGATGTGCTGTCAGGGCTCTGAAACTTAAAGACCTTTACATCCTTGTCGTTAAGGGAATCGGTGACCTCGGTGTTAAGAGTCTCGCTGGCGAATACCATGTCGGAGTTAAGTGCTTTGATTTTGTTTACATCGGGATTTGTTTCGCTGCCGACGTTATCAACGGTTTTAAGCTCATCCTGAATAACGGAGTTGCTTCTTCCTACCACTTTTCTGTCATAGTCCATGTAAGCTACGATGTCGGCGGTGGCGGCGTCTAAAACAACAACGTTGTTTGGCTCTTTGTCAATGGTGTAATTAGCAATGTTTACAGGGTAGTTTTCATCGCTGCAGCCCGCAAAAACCGCCGAAGCGGATACTGCCGTTGCAGCGGCCAAAATAATTGAAACCAGCTTTTTCATAATATCCTCCGTATATTTTCTTGATCAACAAAACAGCGACTCAACATACTGCTTGGCGCATCTCGGCGAACGTCCTCCGCGCTGCAGCGCAAAGCGTTCCGCGCCGGCGCAAAGCTCATCTTCTGTTATGTCAAGCCCTTTTTGCCGCGCAATTGAGCAAACGATTTCCAAAAATTCCTTTTTGGACGGTACCGTGTAGCATACGGCAAGGCCAAAACGGTCTGAAAGCGACAGGGTTTCCTGCATGTTGTCGCGCATATTTATATCGTCAACCTCATACGATCGGTCAGACAGTTTTTCTTTAACAATGTGCCTGCGGTTTGAGGTGGCGTAGATCAATGCGTTTGACGGCCGTGCCGCCAGTCCGCCTTCCAGAACAGCCTTAAGCGCCGTGTAGCTGTGGTCCTGGTGCTGAAAGGACAGATCATCAATGAAAATAATAAACTTCATTGGAAGATGAGCGATTTTGTCAACAAGCTGAGGGAACTCCATTAGCCTCTCTTTGGTTATCTCAACGATCCTCAGGCCGCGCGTGCGGAATTCGTTAGCCATAGCCTTTACGGTGGAGCTTTTGCCTGTGCCCATATCGCCGTAAAGCAGGCAGTTGTTGCATGACCTGCCGTCCAAAAAAGCCTCGGTGTTCGCAAGCACCTTGCCGCGCTGAAGCTCATAGCCCGTAAAGTCGTCAACGTCAATGGTATCGTAGTTCAGTACGGGCTGAATATCGCCGCCGCGCCAGATAAAAGCCTTGTAGCGCGCGAACATGCCGCAGCCGTTCCGGCGGTACCACTCGGCAACACGTTTTAGCGAGCCGTCAAACATTTTGAAGCTTTCGGCGCATTCGCCGCTGTGCCATACGGGCAGATTTTCCGCAACTTCGGCGATTTCGTCATAGCGGCAGTAAGCCTTAAGCACCTGCTCCGAAGTTAAATTGGCGGCTGAAAGAATAGACTCGCAGTCGCGGCGCACCGCCTTAAGCACTTCCTTTGGAAGCTCGCCGTAGGTTCCGCCGGCAGCATGGCGCGTAAAGCAGTTTTCGTCGTAAAGCGCCGCCTCGGTAAACGAGTAGGCAAGCCTGTCGGCGCAGCCGCGCTCGCTTATCAGCGCGAAAAACTCGCCGTACAGCCGCAAAAAATCCTCGGGAGATTTATCAAGGGCGCACAGCAGGTTGTAAAAAGCCTTTGGAACGCTGCGCGAAAGTATCCCTCTGAAAATACTCAGCGAGGAAAGATTCAGTTTAGCGGTGTTGACTTCGTTCATAAAATCATTCCAATCATACATCATCTATTTTACCCTTTTTTTACCGAATAGTCAACACTTGATTTTAACAAACAGTTGTTGCAATATAGGTCTTTGGTGTGATATAATATACATAATTCCTGCGGTTTCGGCATTATCCGCGCCGAAGGTTTTGTGCGGCGCAGGGATTTTTCAGAAATTGCTTATAGTGAAATAAAATTCATACAGAATATGATAAAATAAGTTTAATTTATTCACGGAGGGCTGATACAATGTCAGACGTAATCAGAATTTTTGTTGAAAAACGCGACGGCTTTAACGTAGAGGCAAAGCATGTCCTTTGGGATATCCGCCATAATCTGCGCATGATGTCCGTCACCGACCTCAGATATATCGTTCGCTATGATATTGAGGGGTTAAGCAGAGAGGAATTTGACAAGGCGAAAGGAATTGTGCTTTCCGAGCCTAACGCCGATATGATTTACGAGGAAACTCTCCCCGTAGAGGACGGCTGGCGCGTGTTCGCCATGGAGTATCTTCCCGGTCAGTACGACCAGCGCGGCGACTCAGCCGAGCAGTGCGTTCAGCTTCTTACTCAGGGCGAGCGCTGCAAGGTGCTTACCGCTCGCGTTATCTGCCTTAAGGGCGATATCACCGACGACGATCAGAAAAAGATCGAGGAGTACTTAATCAACCCCGTTGAAAGCCGCTTGGCTTCACTCGACAAGCCCGAAACCCTTGATATGGAAACTCCCGTTCCCGAAAACGTAAAGCGCGTTGAGGGCTTTATCACCTGGAACGACGACGAAATGGCTGAGTACTTCGGCTCAATGGGCTTTGCCATGACGCTTTCCGATCTCAAATTCTGCCGCGACTATTTTCGCGATACCGAGCACCGCGACCCGAGCGTTACCGAGCTGAGGGTTATCGACACCTACTGGTCAGACCACTGCCGCCACACCACCTTCCTTACGCGTCTGAGCGAAATTGAGATAGAAAAAGCCGCTCTCGGAAATGTTATCGAGGACGCTTTGAAGGAATACTACGCCACACGCGACGAGGTTTACGGCAAGGATACCAAGCGCATTGTATCGCTTATGGACATGGCGCTGATGGGCATGAAGTCGCTTAAGAAAAAGGGCATGATCCCCGACCTTGACGAGAGCGAGGAAATCAACGCCTGCTCAATAGAGGTTCCCGTTACTATCGACGGCAAAACCGAAAAATGGCTTGTTCAGTTCAAGAACGAAACCCACAACCACCCCACCGAAATCGAACCCTTCGGCGGCGCGGCTACCTGCCTCGGCGGCGCTATACGCGATCCGCTTTCGGGACGCGCTTACGTTTATCAGGCAATGCGCGTAACAGGCTCGGGCGACCCCACAACACCGTTTGACAAGACAATGCACGGAAAGTTGCCCTCGCGTAAAATCACAACGGGCGCGGCTCAGGGCTACAGCTCATACGGCAACCAGATTGGCCTTGCTACAGGTCAGGTAGTTGAGCTTTACGACAAGGGCTACGTTGCAAAGCGTATGGAAATCGGCGCGGTAATCGGCGCTTCACCCAAGGAGAACGTAATCCGTGAGGTTCCCACGCCCGATGACGTTATCGTGCTTCTCGGCGGACGCACGGGACGCGACGGCTGCGGCGGCGCTACGGGCTCATCAAAGGCGCACACCGAAAGCTCTATTGAAACCTGCGGAGCCGAGGTTCAGAAGGGCAATCCGCCCACAGAGCGCAAAATCCAGCGCTTGTTCCGCAATCCTAACGTTGCAAAGCTTATCAAGCGCTGCAACGACTTCGGCGCCGGCGGCGTATGCGTAGCTATCGGCGAGCTTGCCGACGGACTTACTGTTGACCTTGACAAGGTTACAAAGAAATATGACGGACTTGACGGCACCGAGTTAGCTATCTCCGAATCGCAGGAGAGAATGGCGGTCGTGCTTGACAAGAACGATGTAGATAAGTTTATTGAATACGCGGCTGACGAAAACCTTGAGGCTACCGCCGTAGCGGTCGTCACCGAGAACCCCAGACTTACAATGAACTGGCGCGGCGATACAATTGTTGACCTAAGCCGCGAGTTCCTCAACACAAACGGCGTTACCCAGGTTGCCAAGGCATATATTGCGGCTCCCAAGGCTGAGGACTGCTACCGCGAGGCATGCCCCGAGGAGCTTGAAGGCTTGCCGTTTGAAGAGGCACTTACCAAAAACATGGGCAGACTCAACGTTTGCTCACAGATAGGTCTTTGCGAGCGCTTTGACGCTTCAATCGGCGCGGCGACCGTAATTATGCCGTTCGGCGGCAAAACCCAGCTCACTCCACAGGAGGCGATGGCGGCTAAGATTCCGCTACCGACGATGCTACCGCAATGAGCTACGGCTACATTCCCGGCGTTTCGCGCTGGAGCCCCTTCCACGGCTCGGCTTACGCCGTTGTTGAATCCACCTCAAAGCTTCTTGCTATAGGCGCAAATCCACTGAAAGCAAGGCTTACCTTCCAGGAGTATTTTGAAAGACTTAAGGACGTGCCCTCACGCTGGGGCAAGCCCGCAGCCGCGCTTTTAGGCGCTATGCAGGCTCAGTTAAAGCTCGGTCTGCCCTCTATCGGCGGCAAGGACAGTATGTCGGGCTCGTTTGAGGATATCGACGTACCGCCTACTCTCGTGAGCTTTGCCGTTTCAATGACAAAGGCGAGCAAAACCGTTTCTTCCGAGTTTAAAAAGGCAGGCTCAAAGGTAATCTACGTTCCCGTTCCCGAGAACAAGGCGACCCTTATGCCCGAATGGGACAAGCTGATAGATATGTATAAGGCGGTTTACGCGCTTATGGACAGCGGCAAGGTCCTTTCCGCGTCGGTTGTCAAAGAGGGCGGCGCTGCCGCAAGCGTATGCAAGGCGTGCTTCGGCAACATGTTCGGCTTTGCCTTTACAAAAGAGCTTACAAACAAAGAGCTGTTCGCTCCGCTTTCCGGCTCACTGATTCTGGAGTTAGCGGACGGCGCCAAGCTTGACGAAAACGTGCTCAGCTACGACTTGGGTACCGTTACCGATGACGCAAAAGTAACCATGGGCGGAAAGTCCGTATCTGTAGAAGCTCTTGCCGAAAGCTGGAAGGCTCCGCTTGAAAAGGTGTTGAGGTCGATACCGCGCGTGCATTTGAAAAGGCGGGCGCTCAGGCAGAGCTGCTTATCGTTAAAAACCTCACCCAGCAGGGCATTGAGGAAACAATCGACCGCATGGTGAAGATGATAAGCGAAGCTCAGATGATTATGCTCCCCGGCGGCTTTTCGGGCGGCGACGAGCCCGACGGCTCGGGCAAGTTTATCGCTACAACCTTCCGCAATCCGCGCGTTGCCGAGGCTGTAAACGAGCTGCTTAAAAACCGCGACGGCTTGATGCTGGGTATCTGCAACGGATTCCAGGCGCTTATCAAGCTCGGATTGGTTCCTTACGGCGAAATCCGCGACCTTAAGCCCACCGACCCGACGCTCACCTTCAACACCGTGGGCAGACATATTTCCCATATGGCTTACACACGCGTAACCTCGGTTAAATCTCCTTGGTTTGCGGGCGTAAACGCAGGCGATGTGTTCGCTATTCCCGTTTCTCACGGCGAGGGACGCTTTATGGCTGACGAGGCGACC
>ONCY01000079.1 GCA_900316435.1 uncultured Eubacteriales bacterium
GCGGCAAAGATGTCGTCCTCGTGAGCGCCGTCGAATACGGGAGTCATAATCTTCCAGCCAAGCGCCTTTGCGGCATAGCCGAGGTGAACCTCAAGCACCTGACCGATGTTCATACGTGAAGGTACGCCCAGCGGGTTGAGCACGATGTCAAGCGGAGTACCGTCGGGCAGGAAAGGCATATCCTCAACGGGAAGGATTCTGGATACAACACCCTTGTTTCCGTGGCGGCCCGCCATTTTGTCGCCTACGCTGATTTTGCGCTTGAGCGCAAGGTAAACGCGAACAACCTTGTTTACGCCCGGCTGCAGCTCGTTGCGGCTGTCGGCGCGGGTAAATACCTTTACGTCAACTACGGTACCCTGTTCGCCGTGGGGTACGCGCAGCGAGGTATCTCTTACCTCTCTTGCCTTTTCGCCGAAGATAGCTCTAAGCAGTCTTTCCTCGGCAGTCAGCTCGGTTTCACCCTTGGGGGTTACCTTGCCGACAAGTATATCGCCCGCCTTAACCTCGGAACCGATCTGAATGATGCCGTCCTCGTCAAGGTATTTGAGCATATCCTCACCAACGTTGGGGATATCGCGGGTTATTTCCTCGGGGCCGAGCTTTGTATCTCTTGCCTCGGTGTCATATTCTTCGATGTGGATCGATGTGTAAACGTCGTCGCGGACGATTTTTTCGTTCAGGAGAACGGCGTCCTCGTAGTTGTAGCCCTCCCAAGTCATAAAGCCGATGAGAGCGTTTTTGCCCAGAGCGATCTCACCGTTGTCGGTAGCAGGACCGTCGGCGAGAACCTCGCCCTTCTTAACGCGCTGGCCGCGTGAAACGATGGGGCGCTGGTTGAAGCAGGTGCCCTGGTTGGAGCGCAGGAACTTGATTACCTCGTAATCCTTGACGCTGCCGTTGTCGTACTGAACGCGGATGTTGCGCGCGTCAACGCTCATAACGATACCGTCGTCCTCAGCAAGGATACATACGCCTGAGTCGGTGCCTGCCTTGTACTCCATGCCTGTGCCGACAATAGGAGCCTGAGCCTGAAGGAGCGGAACAGCCTGACGCTGCATGTTAGCGCCCATCAGCGCACGGTTCGCGTCGTCGTTTTCAAGGAAGGGGATCATTGCCGTAGCTACGGATACAACCATCTTAGGCGATACGTCCATGTAGTCGAACTGAGCTGCGGGAAGCTCCACGAACTCGTCGCGGTAACGGCCTACTACTCTGCTGTGGACGAATCTGCCGTTTTCGTCGAGCGGCTCGTTAGCCTGAGCGACATAGTAGTTGTCCTCAACGTCAGCGGTCATGTAAACAACCTTGTCGGTAACGACGCCTGTTTCCTTGTCGATTTTACGGAAGGGCGCCTCAACAAAGCCGTACTTGTTGATTTTTGCGAATGACGCAAGATATGAAATCAAGCCGATGTTAGGTCCTTCAGGGGTCTCGATAGGACACATGCGGCCGTAGTGGGTGTAGTGAACGTCACGAACCTCAAATCCTGCGCGGTCACGCGACAGACCGCCGGGACCGAGCGCGGACAGACGGCGCTTGTGAGTGAGTTCTGCAAGCGGGTTGGTCTGATCCATGAACTGTGACAGAGGCGAGGATCCGAAGAACTCCTTGATTGCCGCTGTAACAGGGCGGATGTTGATAAGCGAGTTTGGAGAGAGAGAATCCATATCCTGAGACTGGGTGGTCATTCTCTCGCGGACAACGCGCTCCAAACGCGAGAAGCCGATTCTGAACTGGTTCTGAAGCAGCTCGCCTACGCAGCGGATACGTCTGTTGCCCAGGTTATCGATGTCATCTGTATTGCCTACGCCGTGGGCAACGCAGTTGAGATAGTTTATGGTAGCGAAGATGTCGTCGGCTGTGATGATGTTGGGAACAAGCTCGTCGGCGTGCTCGCGCAACATTTCCTTGAGCTCGTCCTCGCTCTGTGCGGAGTCAAGCAGCTCGCAGAGCAGCTCGAAGCAAACGTTCTCGCGAATTCCGCACTCAGCCTCGGCGTCAAAGTCAACATACTTTGAGATGTCGACCATGTTGTTTGAGATGATCTTTACAACGGAGTCGTCGTTGCCCTTTACATAGGCGATCTTAACGCCGGCGTTCTCAATTTCGAGCGCTTTCTCCTTGGTGATTTTCTCATCGCGGAGAGCCATAACCTCGCCTGTGCGGGGGTTGGCGATGGGCTCGGTGATTACCCTGCCCTCAAGGCGGTTTGCGATTCCGAGCTTTTTGTTGTATTTGTATCTGCCGACGCGCGACATATCGTAGCGGTTGGGGTCAAAGAACAGGTTGTTGATATGCGTCTGCGCGCTGTCAACCGTGGGAGGCTCGCTCGGGCGGAGCTTTTTGTAAACCTCGATAAGACCCTCCTCGATGTTGTGAGCCTGATCCTTTTCGATTGTAGCCTTAATGCGGTCGTCGTCTCCGAAGAAATCGAGGATCTCGGCGTCGGTTCCCATGCCAAGGGCACGGATAAACGAGGTAACGGGCAGCTTGCGGTTTTTATCTATACGCACATAGAACACGTCGTTAACGTCGGTTTCGTACTCAAGCCATGCGCCCCTGTTGGGGATTACGGTTGTGGAGTACAGCTCCTTACCGGTTTTGTCGTGATCCATTTTATAGTAAACGCCGGGGGAACGGACAAGCTGAGATACAATAACGCGCTCAGCGCCGTTGATTACAAAGGTTCCGCTTGGAGTCATAAGCGGAAAATCACCCATAAATACGTTGCTTTCCTTGATTTCGCCCGTTGACTTGTTAAGCAGGCGCGCTGTAACGCGCAGAGCCGCTGAATATGTAGCGTCCCTGACCTTACATTCAATAACGCTGTAGTTGGGGTGGTCGACATCGAGGGTGTAATCGATAAAGTCGAGCACAAGGTTGTCCTGATAATCGGTGATTCCCGATACATCCTTGAACACTTCCTTGAGTCCTTCCTCCAGGAACCAGCGGTAAGATTCCTTTTGCACCTCAATGAGGTTAGGCATATCGATTACTTCATCGATTTTGCTAAAGCTCATTCTCTCGGTGTTGCCAAGCTTTACGGGTTTGACATTAACCATAGGCGTATCACTCCTTAAAATATTACAATCCGGCGCCGCAATGCGGCGTTCAAATGTCAATGGGCAAACAGCACAAAAACGAGGTAAAAAATTCATCAAAATATATCTTGACAGAAAAGACTATTTGTGATAATATTCCCCTGTTAAAGATATTTTTTTGCGGAACTTTTCCGTGCTTTATGCGCATACCCCCATTATGGTACATTTTACTATTTTACGCTCCCGTAGGGCGTTTGTCAAGCCCTTTTGCAAAAGTTTTTACATTTTTTTAACCGTTAATGCTTCAAAGGAATATTTTGCCTTTGAAGCTTCTTTTTTCGGCAAAAAGAAACACACGGAGGCGTGTAGAGATTTGCTGTCAAAGGAAGGCGCAAAAAAGCGCCCTGCCGATAAAGCAGAGCGCTCATATTTCTATTGGTTTTTGCCTTTGATATACTCGTCAATTGCCTTTGCGGCGGTTTTGCCCTCGCCCATCGCAAGGATAACCGTTGCCGCGCCCGTAACCGCGTCTCCTCCGGCAAAAACGCCCTCGCGGGTTGTTTTGCCGTTTTCATCGACAATGATCCCGCCCCACTTTTGGGTTTCAAGCCCCTTGGTGGTGGACTTGATAAGCGGATTGGGCGATGTGCCGATTGCCATGATAACACAGTCTACGTCGAGAACAAACTCGCTGTCGGGAACCTCAACGGGGCGGCGTCTGCCGCTGGCGTCGGGCTCGCCAAGCTCCATTTTTTCACACTTGACAGCCTTTACAAAGTCGTCCTCGTTGCCTATGATCTCAACGGGGTTGGTGAGCATCATAAACTCGACGCCCTCCTCCTTAGCGTGGTGAACCTCCTCGCGCCTTGCCGGAAGCTCCTCCTCGCTGCGGCGGTACATGATGTAGACCTTTTCAGCGCCTATGCGCAGAGCCGAGCGCGCCGCGTCCATAGCTACGTTGCCGCCGCCGACTACCGCCACCTTTTTGGCGTGCATAATCGGAGTGAGCGCGTTGTGCTTATACGCCTTCATAAGGTTTGTTCTGGTGAGGAACTCGTTTGCGGAGTAAACGCCGCAGAGGTTCTCGCCGGGGATATTCATAAACCTCGGCAGTCCCGCGCCCGAGCCGATGAACACCGCCTCATAGCCGTATTCGTCCATAAGCTCGTCAATGGAAAGAACCTTGCCGATAACCATATTAGTTTCGATTTTAACGCCCAGGGCCGTGAGGTTATCAACCTCCTTCTGAACGATGTCCTTGGGCAGACGGAATTCGGGAATACCGTACACAAGCACGCCGCCCGCAAGGTGAAGCGCCTCGAAAACCGTTACCTCGTAGCCCCTTTTGGCGAGGTCGCCGGCGCAGGTAAGTCCCGCCGGGCCCGAGCCGATCACCGCAACCTTATGGCCGTTGCTCTCGGGTTTTTTAACGCTCTTTTCAGGCTGGGCGTTGTGGGTGTCGGCGACAAAGCGCTCCAGTCTGCCGATACCTACGGGTTCGCCCTTGATACCGCGCACGCAGAGCTTTTCGCACTGGCTCTCCTGAGGACAAACGCGTCCGCATACGGCAGGCAGGTTGCTTGCCTCGGTGATTATATCGTAAGCGGCGGAGTAATCGCCCTTTACAATCTGCTGAATAAAGTCGGGGATCTGAATATGCACGGGGCAGCCCGATACGCAGGGGCGGTGCTTGCAGTTGAGACAGCGAGACGCCTCCTCCCGAGCCATTTCCTCGGTGTAGCCCTGCGAAACTTCAAGGAAGTTATGCGCGCGCACCTTGGGATCCTGAGAGGGCATTGGAGTCTTTTTGGGTGTCATGTTAGGCATTCACTGCACCTCCTTGTTGAGCAGATTGCAGGTCGCTTCGTAGGCGTGGCGCTCAAACTTGCGGTACATCGCAGTGCGCTTCATCGCCTCGTCAAAGTCAACCTTAAAGCCGTCAAAGTCGGGTCCGTCTACACAGGCGAATTTTGTTTCGCCGCCGACGGTAAGGCGGCAGCCGCCGCACATACCCGTGCCGTCGATCATTATCGGGTTCATTGAAACCGTGGTTGGGATATTAAACGGACGCGCGGTTTCAACTACAAACTTCATCATAAGCAGAGGGCCTATCGCTATTATCATATCGTACTGCTCGCCGCTCTCTATGAGCTGCTTAAGCGGAGCAGTAACAACGCCCTTTTCGCCGTAGGAGCCGTCGTCGGTCATGATGATGTATTTATCCGAGCAGGATTGGAACTCATCTTCAAGAATAACAAATTCCTTGTTGCGGAAGCCTACGATAGAGTGAACCTCGCAGCCGTTGTCGTGAAGCTTCTGGGCTATGGGCATAGCTATAGCGCAGCCTACGCCGCCGCCCACTACGCAAACCTTCTTTAAGCCCTCAAGCTCGGTGGGCTTGCCGAGAGGTCCCGCGAAATCCGCAAGGCTGTCGCCCTCCTCAAGGGTATTGAGCCGGCGCGTGGTTGCGCCTACAATCTGGAAAATAATGCATACCGTACCGCGCTGTATGTCGGTGCCCGAGATGGTGAGCGGAATGCGCTCGCCGTCCGAAGTTGCGCGCAGAATTACAAACTGCCCCGGCTCGGCCTTTTTGGCAACCAGCGGCGCTTCGATCTGCATAAGGGTGATGTTGCGGCTCAACGGCCTTTTTTCCACGATTTTATACATAATACCATGCTCCTTCGGGTAGGATAAATCTAAAGTATATAATGTATTATTTTATCATATTACTCGGTGCATTTCAACTGTTTTTTTGTTTGGAAAAATAGCGGAACATACTTTACGCGCAAGGAAAAATTTGTTACAATAATATCGGACAATTATTTCTAAATGAAAGGAACGTGAACATATGTCAAGTATCAGCAGAAAAGTAGTTCTTGTAGGAACGGGCATGGTGGGCATGAGCTTTGCCTACTCGGCGCTTAACCAGAGCATTTGCGACGAATTGGTGCTTATCGACCTAAACGAGGTGCGCGCCAAGGGCGAGGCTATGGATCTCAACCACGGACTGGCTTTTTCAAATTCAAGCATGAAGATTTACTTCGGCGATTACAGCGACTGCTCAAACGCGGACATCGTTGTTATCTGCGCGGGAGTTAACCAAAAGGAGGGCGAAACCCGCCTGCAGCTTTTGCAGCGCAACTACAAGGTTTTTGAGGCTATTGTGCCGAGGGTTGTATCATCGGGCTTTGAGGGCATTTTCCTTGTAGCCACCAACCCTGTCGACATAATGACGCGCATCACCTACGAGCTGTCGGGCTTCAACGCCGCAAAGGTAATCGGCACGGGCACCACGCTGGACACCGCAAGACTTCGCTATCTTTTGGGCGAATATTTTGAGATCGACCCGCGCCACATGCACGCTTATGTTATAGGCGAGCACGGCGACAGCGAATTTGTGCCGTGGAGCCAGGCTATCATGGCGGTAAAGCCTGTTGACGACATGCTTGAAAAATATCCCGACCGCTACAAAAGAGAGGATCTTGACAGAATCGCAAACGAGGTGCGCACCGCCGCCTATGAGATAATCAAGGCTAAGGGCAGCACTTACTACGGAATCGGTATGGCTATCTGCCGCATTGTGCGCGCGATTTTCCACAACGAAAACAGCGTGTTCACCACCTCGGTACGCCTGCGCGGCGAGTACGGCCTGCGCAAGGAAGTGTTTATCGGCAACCCCTGCATAATCAACAGCAACGGCGCGAACAGAATCCTTGAGCTTAAGCTGACAGACGAGGAGCTTGAAAAGTTCAGGGCGTCGTATGAGATATTAGACGAGAGCTTTAATTCAATAAGCTGAGAGTAATAAAACAAAAAGCACGGCCGTAAAAAGCCGTGCTTTTTTCATATGGAATTGATCCGATTACTCAAAATTGATGTCGCCTTCGTATTTGCTCTTAAAGATATCAAAAAGCTTTTCGAGCAGTTCTTCATCGTCGATGCTTGCGTATTCTTCGGTTTCCTCGTCGATGGCGTTGATTTTAAGAATCACAACCTCGTCGGCTTCCTCGTCGTTTTCAATCAGAACGATATACTCCTCGCCCTCATATTCAACAACATCAAGAAACTCAAACTCAATTTCGTTGCCCTCTTCATCCTCAAGGGTGATAAGAGTGCCTTCGTTTTCCATTTCTTCCATGAATTCTTCGTTAGCCATAGCAGACTCCTTTCCGAAAGACAGTACTTTCTGATTTGTATTTAACAGTATATCATAATCCGAAAAATTGTCAAGGCTTTTATTTGCTGAATTGCTAACACACAAAAGAGCTTTGCCCCGCGATAGTCTGGATCTGAAGGTTCTTTGCGTACGCGGCGGCAACGTTGTTTGTCACGATAAAGATATTGATGTTTTCGCCCGGTACAGTCAAGTCTGTCGACTCAAAGGATGAGATGTCGCCGGGGTGATAAACCGCTGTGTCGCCCTCAACGCAAAGGCCGTAGCCGTAGCTGCTGCCCTCGTAGTTCGTGCTCATGGCGGCAATGCTCTCCTCGGAGAGTATGGTGCACTCGCGCAGTGAAGTCATCCACTTGTCGATGTCCTTGGCGTTTGTTACAATGTCGCCGTCGCCCTTCGTATGATTCTCTAACCACGTGTATGTAAAGGGAATATTGTCGAAATCAACGCCCTCGTAATATGGGTTATCAGCGTTGAAGGTGTCCTCGCAAACGTTTGGATTCGTGCCGATTTCGCTGTAAAAGATCGAATCGGTCATGTTGAGCGGCTTGAAAATGTTTTCGCGGACAAAATCGGTGTAGCTCATCCCCGAAACCTGCTCAACGATCATCGCAAGAAGCATGAAGTTAGAGTTTGAGTAGCTCCAGCTCTTGCCGGGAGTAAATTTAAGCTCCTCGCCGAACAGCCAGTCAAGCACAAGTTTTTCGTTCTCTTCGTCCGTGTTGCTCTCCGACAAAACATATTCATTGAACGGGACCTCATGCCCCTTGTAGCTTTCGTCAGGGTTGAGGTAGTCACGGATACCCGAACGCATTGAAAGCATTTGATGCAGGGTTATGTCCTTGCCTTTTTCATATTCGGGTATGTATTTTCCGAGCTTATCTGTCACACTAAGCTTGCCCTGCTCCTGAAGCATCATAATTGAAGCCGCGCAGAACTGCTTTGAAACCGAGCCTACGGGAAACAGCGTGTCGATTGTTACGTCCTTATCCTCGGCGGTGTTCGCCTTGCCTACCGTTGACTGACACAGCACTCGGCCGTTGCGCGTAACATAAGCCACGCCGCAAAAGTCAAAGCTGCTCAGATTTTGGTCGAGGTAGCGCTGATACTCCTCAAGCGCGGGATAGTATTTTTTTCCTCGCCAGATAAACGCGGGCTTGCCCACCTCGCGCGAGGAAGGGTTGTTGAACTCAGCTAAGTTCTGCTGAATGCTGGTGGCGTCGCCGATAAACAGCTCGTCGCGCGAGAAGTCGTTTTTAGCGACCTGAACCGTCATCTCATCGGGTTCGCAAAGCTTTGCGAGCATCCGCTGGATCTCGGTTACATCTCTGATGTCGATAACGCCGTCGCGGTTAGCGTCGCCTGCCAAAAGGTCGGGCAGTTTTGCCGCCTGAGCCGTCAGTGGCAGGCTGAGAGCGCCGCAGACCATGCTCGCCGACAGCAGAACTCCGACTGTTTTTTTAAGTTTCATAGCTGCACCTCTTTTTATTATATTTTTACTTTAAACTCGCCGCAGCACTTAGGGCAGCGCACGCCGTGCTCGCCCTTTTGATTTCTTACGCGCAGCTGAGCCTTGCAGTGCGGACACTTTAAATATTTTCCTTGAATTTTTTGATTCTGAACGCTATCCAATTCTTTACAGGGTCGTACGCCTTTCTGAAAACGCGGTTTTCGCGGCTGCGCATTACGATATTGCGCGACAGCGAACGGAAAACGACGATCCCCATAAATGCCAGCTCTATACCGTAAATAATCAGGCTTGGCAAAAGACCCCACACAAAAATATTCGCGATTGACAGCGCGATCGACAGGGTAATAAGAAAGCCGTTGAGCGTGTCAAACCCGTACCTGCCCTGCATAAAATTCATTAAGCGCTGCATAAAGCTCATCAAAAGTCCTCCTAAACTACATAATCCGCGCTGAAATACAAAAACTGCATGTCAGCTACCACCACCGAATGACCTGTTTTTACAACAACGGGCTTGCCCGATTCCTGACTGAGGCGCGCCGCGCGGTCGGCAGCATCAAACTCATCGTCATACTTAAAACGCTCGCGGAGCTCCTCCATTGAAAGCACAACGGCGCCATAGCCCTCGAACATATGCAGGTGCTCCCAGTCCATGTAATAGTATTCGTCGCGGAGTATTTCTATTCCGATATCGACATTCTTAAGCTTATCTATATAATAAGGCGCGTCGCCCAGGAACATGCCCGTCTTGAAAGAGCCGATCGAAACCGTCAAATCGGAATTTACGGCTATTGAAGCCTCGCCCGTGTCGCCGTTGATTCCGCTGTTGATGTCGGCGCTGATTACATAAGCCGTGCAGCCGTTGATAAGCTCGATAGCGTTCTGCATTTCGCCCCTGACTTCGCCCGAAAAGCCCGTTCCCAGCAGGCAGTCAACTACGATATCGTAGCCCGAAAACGGCGCAGGGACTGACAGATTACCCTCCTCGGCGCCCTTTGACATTGCAGTTTGATAATAAAACAGCCCATCCTTTGAAAACTTTTCGTTTACGCGGAAAATCGTAGGAGTAATTCCGTTGTCGAGCAGGATACAAGCCAGAGCGTAACCGTCGCCGCCGTTGTTGCCTGAGCCGCAGACTATCGCTACACTGCCCGTAAAGCGCACGGCATTGTAAATTCCCAGCGCCGCGCGGTACATAAGCTCCGCCGAGGTGACGCTTTTGGCTATTGTCGCGGCGTCGCTCTCACGCATATTCTGAACGGTAACTACCTTGGGTAATGTCATGTTTTCTCTCCTCCGCAATGATTAGCCGCGTCGTAGGCGACCTGAGCCGCGCTTATATCCTTGTTGCAGGTCAGTAAAAACAGCCCCGCGTCCGTAAACAGCCCGTTGAACAGATTGAGCAGGTTGCTCATGTTCTCTCTTGTATTCGGAAGCAGCGTCGCTTCAAAAAGCTCCTTTAGCACCTCGCCCGGACTTATTCTTACGGCGCTGTTCTCCTCTCCCCTTTTCAGAACATAAACCGCCTTTATCGGCGCGGTCATATTGCAGCCGATGTCGCTTTTGCCCATCCACGGGGTTCCGCATACAATAAATTTTCCGTTATACTTGCGGATGATTGGCTTGTCGTCGTTGATCATCGTCACCCTGTCGCCGAAAAGCCTGCGCCAGTTGCGCGTATGCGTAGATTTTCCCGTGCCGCTGAGGGCGGTAAACAAATATCCCTCGCCGTCCATTTCAAGCGCCGACGAATGGAAGAAAAAGCCCTCGTAGTCGCTCAGTATTTTTTTACATATTTTGGTGTACAGAAACGGCCCCTCGTTTAAGTCGGGGCGGTCGGGAAAGGTGGAGTCTTGAGTAAAATCGTCAAGTCCTTCCCTGTCGCGCGCAATCTCAAAATCAAAGTCAGAGCTTTCGGTGAGGTACGGCGCAAGGCGGTCGATAGTTTCTTTGTATTCGGGGTCGAGCTTTATATTGAGCTCGGCAATTCTGTAAACAGGCATAGCGGCCTCCGTTTATAAGTTATATATAAATATTATATCACCATATACATATATCGGTCAAGTTTTTATCAAGCAAAAGCGCCCGAACCTGCAAACGCAAATTCGGACGCGTAATATGTTATTATAAATTACTGCTCGCCGTCGTATTTTCCGTTAGTTGTGAAGGAATAATCCTTGCCGGGAAAAATCGCGTTGAGCACTATACCCGCGATTGAAGCAACCGCAAGAGGTGAAAGTGTGATAGTAGCGCTGCCGATCGGGAAGCTAACGGTGTCGGCGCCAAGGCCGAGAGCGCAGACGAGAATTACCGCAGCGATGATAAGGTTGCGGCTCTTGGTAAAGTCAACCTTGTTCTCAACGACATTGCGCACGCCGATAGCGGAGATCATTCCGTAAAGCACAAAGGAAATGCCGCCGATAATGCAGCTCGGGATCGAGCCGATAAGCGAGGATACGATCGGGAAGAACGAGATTCCGCAGGCAAAGCATGCCGCAATACGGATTACGCGGGGGTCATATACCTTTGTGAGCGCAAGAACACCCGTGTTTTCGCCGTATGTAGTGTTTGCGGGGCCGCCGAAGAGGGACGCCAGCGATGTAGCCAGGCCGTCGCCGAGCAGTGTGCGGTGCAGGCCGGGGTCAGCGATATAGTTTTTGCCGACGGTTGAGCCGATTGCGCTTATGTCGCCGATATGCTCCATCATTGTAGCGAGCGAAATGGGCACAATCGCGATAATTGAGGAAACGAGCCAGTCGCCGTTAGACCAGTCGATGCCGCCGAACACGGTTTTGTCCCAATTGACGGGAGAGCCGATCAAGCCGTCGCTGCCGAGGATGTGTCCGCTGCCGATGTTTTCCGCAATAGCGTTCAGGCCGCTGAAATCAAATATCGGGAGATAGTTTTTGCCGACTACTTCGCCCGCGGCGTTCTTGATCTCCTCGGAGCCGCCCGAAAAGAAGAACGGCACGTCCTGAATAAGCGAGGGGTTCGCCTCGCCGATAAAGTAGAGAATCAATCCTACGCCATAAGCTGTGAGCAGACCGATAATGATCGGAATGATTTTAGCCATGCCCTTGCCCCAGATATTGAAAATAATGATAACAGCAAGAGCTACAAGAGCGAGGAACCAGTTGGTGGTACAGTTTGAAACAGCCGAGGGCGCAAGTCCCAAGCCGATTGCGATGATGATGGGGCCCGTTACAACAGGCGGGAAAAAGCGCATTACGCGCTCAACGCCGATTGCCTTGATGATAAGCGCCATCACCAGATAAACCAAACCGGCGCAGGCGACACCAAGACATGCGTAAGGGAGCATGAGGTTAGGGTCGGTTCCCTCGGGAGCAAGCGCCTTTACCGCCGCGTAACCGCCGAGGAAAGCAAACGATGAGCCGAGGAACGCGGGCACCTTGAATTTTGTAAGCACATGGAACAGCAGCGTTCCCAAGCCTGCCATAAGCAGGGTGGTGGAAACGTCGAGTCCGGTGATCATCGGCACAAGAATAGTAGCGCCGAACATTGCAAACATATGCTGAACGCCGAGCACGAACATTCTGGGCTTGCCCAGCGTGCGCGCGTCGTATATTCCGTTTTTATTGTCCATTTTTATTCTACCCCTTTCAATGCGCAGCAAGCGCTATTCACGGTACAGTCATTTTTGCTCAAACAAAGGCTGCCCAAACGGACAGCCTTTGAATTGTAATTGTTTAATTACTCGTTGATAGCGATAACTGCGCCTGAACCAACGGTTCTGCCGCCTTCACGGATAGCGAAACGGAGACCAACTTCGATAGCGATAGGAGTGATAAGCTCAACGTCCATCTCTACGTTATCTCCGGGCATGCACATCTCAACGCCGTCGGGCAGAGAGATTGTACCTGTAACGTCTGTGGTTCTGAAATAGAACTGGGGACGATAGTTGTTGAAGAAGGGAGTATGACGGCCGCCCTCGTCCTTAGTCAGTACGTAAACCTGACCGCGGAACTTTGTGTGGGGGTGAATTGTGCCGGGCTTTGCAAGAACCTGACCTCTCTGGATCTCGGTTCTCTGAACGCCACGGAGCAGAACGCCTACGTTGTCGCCTGCCTCAGCATAGTCCAGAGTCTTTCTGAACATCTCAAGACCTGTAACAACAACAGTTCTCTTCTCTTCGGTAAGACCAACGATCTCAACAGACTCGGAAGTCTTGATCTGGCCTCTCTCAACTCTACCGGTAGCAACGGTGCCGCGACCTGTGATGGTGAATACGTCCTCAACAGGCATAAGGAAGGGCAGGTCAGCCTTACGGTCAGGAGTGGGGATAAACTCGTCAACAGCGTCCATCAGCTCGTGGATGCAAGCATACTCGGGAGCGTTGGGATCCTTGGAAGCGCTCTGGAGAGCAACATAAGCGGAGCCCTTGATGATGGGTGTGTCGTCGCCGGGGAACTCATACTCGTTGAGCAGGTCACGGATTTCCATCTCTACCAGCTCGAGGAGCTCTTCGTCGTCAACCTGGTCGGTCTTGTTCATGAATACTACAATGTAGGGAACGCCAACCTGACGTGAAAGCAGGATGTGCTCTCTTGTCTGGGGCATAGGACCGTCAGCAGCGGAAACAACGAGGATAGCGCCGTCCATCTGAGCAGCACCGGTGATCATGTTCTTAACGTAGTCAGCATGGCCGGGGCAGTCAACGTGAGCATAGTGACGGTTAGCGGTCTCATACTCAACGTGAGCGGTGTTAATGGTGATACCACGCTCTCTCTCTTCGGGAGCCTTATCGATGTTTGCATAATCAACGAATGCAGCGTCACCCTCAAGAGCGAGAACCTTTGTGATAGCAGCGGTCAGAGTGGTCTTGCCGTGGTCAACGTGGCCGATCGTACCAATGTTAACGTGCGGCTTATTTCTTTCAAATTTTTCTCTTGCCATTGGAAATTTCCTCCTTAGACTTGTAAATGTATCATTTACATTATTTGTATTATTGTATCAAATTATCCGCAAAAAATCAAGAGTTTATTTGGAATCAGTCTCTCTTGTTGCGGTCATTCATGATCTTTTCGGCGATATTCTTCGGAACCTCGGCATAGGTGTCGGGCTCCATTACGTACTGACCGCGGCCCTGTGTCTTGGAACGCATGTCGGTAGCGTAACCGAACATCTCGGAAAGCGGAACGTGTGCGGTAACTCTCTGCACGCCGTTGTCAGCCTCCATGGACTGGATCATGCCGCGGCGGGAGTTGAGGTCGCCGATTACGTCGCCGAGGTACTCCTCGGGAGTGATTACGGAAACCTTCATGATGGGCTCGAGCAGAACGGGATCAGCCTTCTTCATCGCGCTCTTGAACGCCATTGAACCTGCGATCTTGAACGCCATTTCGGAGGAGTCTACCTCGTGGTAGGATCCATCGTACAGCTCAACCTTTACGTCAACAACATTGTAGCCTGCTACAACGCCGCTGAGCATAGCGCCCTGGATACCCTGATCGACAGCGGGAATGTATTCCTTGGGAATAGCGCCGCCGACAACAGAGTTGACGAACTCGTAGCCGTGGTCCTTGTTCGGGAACACGTTGATCTTAACGTGACCGTACTGACCCTTACCGCCTGACTGACGGGCGTACTTCTCGTCAACGGAAGCTTCCTTGCGGATAGTCTCCTTGTAAGCAACCTGGGGTGCGCCGATGTTAGCCTCTACCTTGAACTCGCGGAGAAGTCTGTCTACGATGATCTCAAGGTGGAGCTCACCCATACCTGCGATGATGGTCTGACCTGTCTCTTCGTCGGTGTAAGCCTTGAAGGTCGGGTCTTCCTCAGCGAGCTTCGCAAGAGCGATACCCATCTTCTCCTGACCTGCTTTGGTCTTGGGCTCGATGGCAACGCGGATTACAGGCTCGGGGAATTCCATGGACTCGAGGATGATCGGGTGCTTCTCGTCGCAGAGTGTGTCGCCTGTGGTGGTGTTCTTCAGGCCGACAGCAGCCGCGATATCGCCGCTGTAGCAGCATTCGATATCCTTTCTGTCGTTGGCGTGCATCTGGAGGATTCTGCCCAGACGCTCTCTGTTGCCCTTGACAGAGTTGAATACGGTCGTACCTGCGTCAACCTTACCTGAATATACGCGGAAGAAGCAGAGCTTACCAACGAAGGGGTCGGTAGCGATCTTGAACGCGAGCGCCGCGAAGGGCTCGTCGTCGGAAGCGGGTCTCTCTTCCTCAGCGTCGGTTTCGGGGTTGGTACCCTTAATAGCGGGAATGTCGGTAGGAGCGGGCATGTAGTCGATAACGGCGTCGAGCATCATCTGAACGCCCTTGTTGCGGTAGGAAGAACCGCAGGTTACGGGAACCATTGTGTTATCGATGGTAGCCTTACGGATCACGGTCTTGATCTCGTCAATGGTGATCTCCTCGCCGCCGAAGTACTTCTCCATGAGTTCCTCGTCGAGCTCCGCAACGGATTCGATGAGCTTCTCGTGGTACTCGTCGGCAAGCTCCTTCATGTTCTCGGGGATTTCCTCCTCCGAGTAATCTGTGCCGTCCTCGTTGTGATAGATCTCAGCCTTCATTGTAACAAGGTCAATGATACCGGTGAAATCGCTCTCAGCGCCGATGGGCAGCTGAATGGGAACAGCGTTACATTTTAATCTGTCCTTCATCATCTGAACAACATGGTAGAAGTCTGCACCCATGATGTCCATTTTGTTAACGTAAACCATTCTCGGAACGCCGTAGTTATCGGCCTGACGCCATACAGTCTCGGACTGAGGCTCAACGCCGCCCTTTGCGCAGAGAACCGTAACAGAACCGTCAAGAACTCTCAGGGAACGCTCAACCTCAACGGTGAAGTCAACGTGTCCGGGGGTGTCGATGATGTTGATTCTGTGCTTCTTGTACTGGTGCTTACTGCCTTCCCAGAAAGCGGTGGTCGCAGCAGAGGTGATGGTGATACCGCGCTCTTTTTCCTGCGCCATCCAGTCCATTGTGGAAGCGCCGTCGTGGGTCTCGCCAATCTTATGGTTTACGCCGGTGTAGTACAGGATACGCTCAGTTGTGGTAGTTTTACCGGCGTCGATGTGAGCCATGATGCCGATGTTTCTTGTCTGTTCAAGTGATACCTGTCTTGGCATAAAATCCTCCTATAATCGTTACTCCAAACAATCCGAAATACCGGATTACCATCTGTAGTGAGCGAAAGCCTTGTTGGCTTCTGCCATCTTGTGAGTATCCTCGCGCTTCTTGAACGCGCCGCCGGCGCCGTTAACAGCGTCCATGATCTCACCGGCAAGTCTTTCCTTCATGGTCTTCTCACTTCTGGCTCTTGAGTAGGTAGAGATCCAACGCAGACCGAGTGTCTGACGTCTTTCGGGTCTTACCTCCATAGGAACCTGGTAGGTGGCACCACCGACACGGCGGGCCTTAACCTCGAGAACAGGCATTACATTCTCCATTGCCTGCTCAAAAACCTCAAGCGGGTTGTTGCCTGTCTTATCGGCGATGATATCGAATGCACCGTAAACAATCTTCTGGGCAACGCCCTTCTTGCCGTCGTACATGATGTTGTTGATAAGACGGGTTACTAATTTTGAATTATAAAGCGGATCGGGTAATACGTCACGCTTAGCAATAGAACCTCTTCTTGGCACTTTGCTTCCCTCCTTCACAATA
>ONCY01000035.1 GCA_900316435.1 uncultured Eubacteriales bacterium
TTTTCCGAGGCGTCAACAGAGGCAATTCCCGCTACACTGCGAAGAATCCAAAAAGGCGACGACAGTGCTTTGGTAGTTTTGGAATGCGACTATATGGATAAAGGACTTTTGGAAGCAAGGCACGAGCCTATTGAAATAGGCATGGGTACATATACAGGTCTTCGCGTCAGCAAGCGCGCAATTCATGACGACTATGTAACCAAGACAACCTATGACGAAAACGATAAGCCGCATAAAGAACGCAAAAAGGTTCAGGGCGTGTATGTTCTGTACGGCAGCGAGGTTCAGTTTAAGCAGATTTCCATTTTGTATTCTACCAAGGATTATGTAATATGCGATACCTCGCCAAAGGAAAATGTACTGTTTAACGGTGAAACGATTTCACTGTATGATAAAGTAATTGTGAAAGGAGACGATTTGTATGACGGAAAAGTTGTTTCGTGACGTTGAATACAATTATAAATATATAAACGAACGCATTGCCGAGGCTGCGGAAAAATCTGGAAGAAAGCGTGAGGATATTACGTTTCTCGCGGCGACAAAGACTGTTGACCCCACGGTAATTAATCACGCCATTTCGCTCGGGCTTGATCATATCGGCGAAAACCGCGTTCAGGAGCTGCTCTCAAAGTACGAAGCGTATGATCTAAGCAACTGTTCGCTGCAGTTTATCGGTCATCTGCAAACAAATAAGGTGAGGCAGATCGTTGACAAGGTTGATTTGATTCAGTCTGTCGATTCAATTAAGCTTGCGCGCGAGATTTCCAACCAGTCAATAAAGCGCGCGAAGAAAACAGATATTCTTGTTGAGGTAAACATCGGACGTGAGGAAAACAAATCCGGTGTGTTTGAGGAAAACTTAGAGGAATTGCTCTGTCAAATCGCAGAATTAGAGGGTGTTTCGGTAAAAGGATTGATGACAATACCCCCAATTTGTGAAAATGAACACAAAATTTCAAAATATTTTTATAATATGCACAAGTTATTTATTGACATTTCAGAAAAAAAATTAGATAATGTAAGTATGAGTATCCTTTCAATGGGTATGTCATCGGATTTCTATGAAGCAATTATAGAAGGCGCAAATATGGTTCGTATCGGATCGGCACTTTTTGGTGCGAGAAACTATACATAAAACAGGAGGACAAAACAATGGCAGGAATTGTTAACAAGTTTAAACGTATGTGGGACGCTCCCGACGACGAGTACGAGTATGATGAATACGGTTACTCTGAAGAGGGCGAGGACGATTTTGAAGAAGCTCCGGCCCCCAGAGACCGCGACAGAGACCGTGACCGTCAGCCGGCTCCCGCAGCAAAGAGCAAGGTTGTAAACATCAACGCTACTGCAAAGCTTCAGGTCGGAATCTTTAAGCCCGAGCGCTTTGGCGAGGAAACACGTTCTATCGCTGATGAGCTTATGAAAACCCACACAGTTGTTCTTAACCTTGAAGACACCAATAAGGATATGGCAAGAAGGATCCTTGACTTCCTCAGCGGTGTTGCTTATGCTAATAACGGCAAAATCAAAAGAGTAGCTACAAATACTTATATCATTATTCCGAGCAATGTTGATCTTACAGGTGACGACCTGTTGGACGAGCTTGAGAACAGTGGCGTATACTTCTGATAATGACAAGCTTTTTCTGTCCAAGCTTGATGACGGTGTTTATCTTTGCAATAAACAGCAGCCGTACTTCTTTCCGTTTTTCAGCGAGAGAGAACAGGCAATAGCAAAATCACATCTGGACAGCATCGGCTTTAAATCATATGCTTTTTTCGGCGGTTATGTAGCTTCCGAAAGAAAAATGCTTGGTCTGTTTTTTGATGAAGATAAACCTTTTCCGATCGCGGCATTAGACTTTGCTTTTCGAAAGAGTGACACGTTGACTCACAGAGATTTTCTCGGCGCTTTGATGTCGCTTGGTATCGAGCGTGAAACCGTAGGAGATATTCTGGTTGAAGACGGACGCTGCGTTGTGTTCGTTAATAGCGAAATCAGCGACTATATTATTTCACAAATATATAAAGTGGGTAATGTCGGAGTTAAGGTATCTGTATCAAACACCGATAATCTCCCGAAGGGCAGAGGCTTTGAGGAAAAGGAATATACCGTTCCGTCTTTAAGGCTGGATGCGGTTATCTCTGCTGTCACGGGTTTATCGCGTGAAAAATCAAAACGTATTATTCAAATGGGCAATGTGACTCTTAATCATTTTGAGAGCCAGAACCCAAGCAAACAAGCGGAAGTAAAAGATGTACTTACTATAAGGGGTAAGGGCAAATATGTGATTAACGGTGTTCTTGGAGAAACAAAGAAGCACCGGATTAGGATTTCAATCATTCACTATAGATAAGGAGTGTAGAAAATGCTTACAATTGATGAAATCAAAAATATAAGCTTTAGAAAAGCATCCCGCAGCGGCGGTTATAGAGCTGAGGACGTTGATGCTTTTATTGATGAGGTAATAGCAACCTTTGAACAACAAAAGAAAGAAAAAACAAACCTTGTTCACAAAATCGACAGACTTGCTACCCGTCTGGAGGAATACAGAGAAGACGAGGAAACCGTCAGAAACGCTCTGCTCACCTCACAGAAGATGTCTGACGCCTGCATTAAAGAGGCAAGGGAAAAGGCAGCTAAAATCCTCAGAGACGCTGAGGAAAAATCACAGAACATGCTTGCCGAGGCTAATAAATCAACAGCTTTGGAAAAGGAAAAATACTTACGTCTCCAGGCTGACGCTGTTGACCTCAGAAACGAGCTGATCGAGCTTTATACAAAGCATATCAAATCCATCGACGACCTTCCCACAACTAACGATGTGGAAAACAGCCGTCAGGAGCTCGATGAAAAATATCCCACAGATCCCGTAGCAACTACAGCTCCCGCTCCTGCTCCCGCTCCTGTGCCTGCTGCTGAGCCTGCTGCTGAGCCTGCGCCCGCTCCTAAAGCAGAGGCTCCCAAGGTTACCGACGCTACAACCCGCGTTGCAATTAAGCGCCCGGGTAAATTTAATCACTTGAAATTCGGTGATAATTACGACGTTTCAGACGAATAAACGTCCTTTCTATATTTTTAATTGGAGAGATCATAACATATGTGTAAAGATTGTAAGGATTATAACGCTACTCTAAATCTTCCCAAAACTGATTTTCCGATGCGTGCGGGACTTCCTAAAAGCGAGCCCGTTATGCTTAAGCAGTGGGATGATGAAAAAGTATACGAAAAACTGATGGAGCTCAATGAAGGCAAACCCATGTTTGTGCTTCACGACGGCCCTCCGTACGCTAACGGCGACATTCACCTCGGCCACGCACTCAACAAAATTCTAAAGGACTTTATTGTCCGCTATAAAAACATGGCGGGCTTTAAATCTCCGTATGTTCCCGGATGGGATACTCACGGTCTGCCTACCGAGCTTAAGGCAAGGCAGAAGGCGGGTATCGGCAGCTCTGCCGATATCTCTGTTGTTGAGCTCCGCAAGCTTTGCGAGGAGTTTGTTACCGGTTATATAAACGACCAGCGCGAACAGTTCAAGCGTTTGGGCGCAATCGGCGAATGGGATCATCCTTACATCACCTTGACACATGAATTTGAGGCTGAGCAGATCAAGGTGTTTGCCGAAATGGCGGACAAGGGCTATATCTACCGCGGATTAAAGCCGGTTTATTGGTGCCCCGAGTGCAAAACAGCGCTTGCCGAGGCTGAAATTGAGTACGCAGAGGATCCCTGCCATTCCATCTACGTTAAATTCCGGGTTACCGACGATCTCGGCAAATTTGCCGCAATGGGTATTGACCCCTCGAAGGTATATTTTGTAATATGGACAACCACAACATGGACGCTTCCCGCAAACGTCGCTATTTGTGTAGGCCCCCGCTACGAGTATTCGATTATCAAGCACAATGACGAATACTATGTAATGGCTACCGATTTGTATCAGTCAGCTATGGCTGAAGCCGAAATCTCGGATTACGAAGTTGTTGCCACAATCAAAGGCAGCGAGTTGGAGTATATGAAAACCCAGCATCCGTTCCTCGACCGCGAATCGATGCTGATTGTCGGCGAGCATGTTACTCTCGAAAGCGGTACAGGCTGTGTACATACCGCTCCCGGTCACGGTGTTGACGACTATAATGTATGCCGCAACTATCCTGAAATCCCTGTTATCTGTCCCGTAAACGGCGACGGAGTTCTCACGGAGGAAGCAGGCGAGTTTGCAGGTCTTACAACAGATGAAGCAAACAAGAAAATTGCGATCAAGCTTGACGCTACAGGAGCTTTGTTCGCGCTTAAGAAGATTATCCACCAGTATCCCCACTGCTGGAGATGTAAATCTCCGATTTTGTTCCGCGCAACCGATCAGTGGTTCTGCTCTGTAGATGACTTTAAAGACGAAGCGGTAGACGCTATTAACACTGTTGAGTGGATTCCCGCATGGGGCAAAGAGAGAATCACCTCAATGGTACGCGACAGAAAAGACTGGTGTATTTCACGTCAGCGCAAGTGGGGCGTTCCGATCCCGATTTTCTACTGCAAGGACTGCGGTGAGCCTTATATCAACAAGGAAGCCATGCTCGTGGTTGCCGAACTGTTCGGCAGAGAGGGATCAAACGCGTGGTTTGACCACGACGCTTCCGAGATCCTCCCTGAGGGTACAAAGTGCCCCAAATGCGGTTCGCAGGCTTTCGATAAAGAAAAAGATATCATGGACGTATGGTTTGACAGCGGTTCCTCACATACCGCGGTTTGCAAACGCCGTGATTACCTCGGATTCCCCGCTGATTTATATCTTGAGGGCAACGACCAGTACAGAGGCTGGTTCCAGTCTTCACTGCTCACGTCGGTTGCTACAACAGGCGTCGCTCCTTACAGAACGGTTCTTACTCACGGCATGATCCTCGATATGGAAAAGCGCAAGATGAGTAAATCGCTCGGCAACGGCATTTCGCCTCAGGAGGTAATCAAGCAGTTCGGCGCTGATGTATTAAGACTTTGGGTTGCTTCCTGCGATTATCAGTCTGATGTTAATATCTCAATGGAGATTCTTAAGCAGCGTTCCGAGGCTTACAGAAAAATCAGAAACACCGCAAGATATATTCTCGGCAACCTTTCTGATTTTGATCCCGAAACCGAAATGGTTGACTTAAACGAGCTGCTGCCTATCGACAAGTGGGCTATTGCAACTCTCAACAACCTGATTGACAAGGTTAAGGCTTCTTACGATAAATATGAATTCCATATTGTATATCACAGCATTCATAACTTCTGTGTTGTTGATATGTCAAACTTCTATCTTGACGTTCTCAAAGACAGACTTTATACCGAAAAGGCTGACAGCAAATCGCGCAAGGCTGCTCAGACAGCTATTTATCTCATTTTAAACGCAATGACCCGTATGCTGGCGCCGATTCTTGCATATACTTCCGATGAAATCTGGAAATATATGCCTCATTCGTCAACCGACAAGGCAGAACACGTTATTTATAACGATATGCCTGAAAAGCTCGATGTTGCAATCGACGACGGCTTTATGGCGTTCTGGGACGAGATACACGCTCTCAGAGATGACGTTAAGAAAGCGCTTGAGCCCATGATTAAAGAAAAGGCGATCAAGAGCTCGCTTGAAGCAAAGATCACCCTTTGCGCGGGCGGTGAGAAGCTCGACTTCTTAAAGAAAGCTGAGCCCGAGCTTGCATCTGCGTTCATTGTAAGTGACGTCGCAGTTGATGACAACGGCTCCGAGCTTGAAATCAAGGTTGAAAAAGCGGAAGGCGAAAAATGCGAGCGCTGCTGGGCAATCAGCAAAACAGTCGGTCAAAACAGCACTCATCCGACTCTTTGCGCACGCTGCTGCGATATCTTGAAATAAAACTTTTGATAAATCGGTGTGATTCTATTGCACCGATTTATTGATATATACGGAGGTTTACTTATGCCATATATCGCGCTTGCCATTGGTTTGGTTTTGGCGGGAATTGACCAGTTAATAAAGATTTTGATTGTCAATAACGTACAGCTCAATGAGAATATAAACGTTCTTGGCGATGTTTTCAAAATAACCCATGTAAGAAATGACGGCGTTGCCTTCGGAATGTTTTCAGGCATGCAGTGGCTGTTTATTGTTCTGACTGTGTTGATGCTTACCGCTATCATTATTTACATGTTTAAAAAGCGCCCCGACAGCAAGCTCTTTTATATTACGGTCGCTCTTATTGTAGGCGGGGGAATAGGCAACCTTATTGACCGCATTTGCTATCACTATGTTGTAGATTATCTGAGTCTTTCATTCTTTAAACCCGTATGCAATTTTGCAGATTACTGCATAACAATCGGCGTTATTCTGCTTGCGGTTTACCTGCTGTTCTTTGCTGACAAAAAGGATAAGAAAAAGGATTTGCAAAATGACTGAGCATAAGCTTACCTGTGATGAAAACGGCGTAAGGCTCGACAAGTTTTTGTCAACGACAGACATCGGTCTTTCCCGCAGCATGGCTGTAACTCTGATTGAAAGCGAAAACGTTACCGTAAACGGGAAACAATCCAATAAAAAACAGAAGCTAAACGCCGGAGATAGTGTTTGTGTTCTGGTTCCGGATCCTGTTCCTTATGAAGCTAAAGCGGAAAATATACCACTTGAAATAGTTTACGAGGATGATGACCTTCTGGTAGTCAACAAGCCCAAGGGCATGGTAGTTCATCCGGCTGCAGGGAACTACGATGGTACACTTGTAAACGCCTTGCTTTGGCACTGCGGAGACAGCTTGTCGGGTATAAACGGTGTTCTACGTCCGGGTATTGTCCACAGAATCGACAAGGATACAAGCGGTTTGCTTATAGTTGCAAAAAATGACATTTCTCACCAAAAGCTTGCCGAGCAAATAAAGGCACATTCGTTTACAAGGGAATATGAAGCGGTTGTATACGGTTCCTTGAAGGACGATAGGGGAGTTGTTGACGCGCCGATTGGCAGACACCCCGTCGACCGCAAAAAAATGTGCGTTACACAAAAGAACAGCAAAAACGCGGTTACTCATTACGAGGTTATCAGTCGCTTTAAAGGATATACTCATATTAAATGTATTCTGGAAACAGGCAGAACTCACCAGATACGCGTTCACATGGCTTATATCGGCCATCCCGTTTCGGGTGATCCTGTATACGGAGTTAAAAATGAGAAAGTATCCTTCAGCGGCCAGTGCCTTCACGCGCGTAAAATCGGATTTATTCATCCGAAAACCAATGAATATATGGAGTTTTCTTCTGATTTGCCGCCCTATTTTAAGGAGTTTATTAAAAAATTAAGTAATATAAGTAAATAATTTCAAGTTTTTCAAAAAAACACTTGAATTATATTTCCTTTTATGATATTATATTTTAGTGTTTGAGACCGTCGTTACTCGCGACGCGATTCACAAAACGGCACTGCCGTTCAATATGAAGCTGATAGTCCGCTGCCAATGGGTAAGAATATCGGGAAAATTAGGAGGATAAAAATGGACGCATTAAAGACAATCGCTGCGGGCTCAGTTAAAGAGACTACTCCTGAGTTCAGCATCGGTGATACCATCAGGGTATCGGTAAACATTCGCGAAGGCGAAAGAGAGAGAATTCAGATGTTTGAGGGCACCGTTATTGCCAAAAAGGGCAGCGGCGTTGCCGAGACCTTCACTGTTAGACGTGTTGCTTACGGTGTAGGCGTTGAAAGAGTTTTCCCGCTGCATTCTCCCAACGTAAAGGACATTAAGGTTGTTCGTTACGGTAAGGTTCGCAGAAGCAAGCTCTACTACCTGCGTGACAGAGTTGGTAAGGCTGCTAAGGTTAAGGAGCAGATTCGTAAGTAATTCTCGAATAGTCTGAAAGGGAACTGATTTGGTTCCCTTTTATACTATTATCTGATAAATTAATAAGATTTATTAGAAGATAGTATAACTAAAATTACTGTTGTCGTGTAAAGCAGGTGACGATATTGAGCAAATATGATTCTGATGAGTATATAAACAGCTTGTTGAATGATGAATACGATTCTGATTTTGATTCGGATTCCTTAAGCAAAAATGCCGGGGATTCCAAAGTTGATGATGAATTTCAAAAGGAATTCAGAGCTGTGTTTGATGATACCGCGGAAGTAGAGAATAAGAATAAAGAAGAATTTGAAATTGTTAATCCCGACGGAACGGCGTCAGGCGTATATGACTGGATTCGCTGTGTCATCTTTGCTGTTGTAATTGTTGTTTTCTGCTTGACTTTCTTTGTACGTATAGTTGAAGTTGACGGAACATCGATGATGGATACTCTTTCAAATAAGGACAAGGTTATTGTCACCGACCTGTTTTACACTCCTCACAACGATGATATAATTGTTATTTCTCACGCGCAAGACTATTCAAAGCCTATCATCAAGCGAGTTATCGCTACCGAAGGGCAAACGGTCAAGCTCGATTTTAAAAATGAGAAAATCTATGTTGACGGATTGGAATTGTCAGAGCCGTATATAAAAGGAACGACCTTCTCCGGGATCGGAAGCATAGATGATATTGAAAAGGTTGTCACTCCTATCGATACCGGCGATTCTGTTATAAGTTTTATTGTCCCTGATTCAGAATTATTTGTAATGGGCGACAACAGAGGAGTGTCTATGGACAGCAGAAATCCGAAAATCGGTTTGATTGACGTCAAAAATGTAATTGGTAAGGCGCAGGTAGTCGCTTTCCCGTTTAATCATTTTGGTTATTTATACGACTAATAGTAAACACAAAGCTTATTTCTGTAAATATGGAAATAAGCTTTTTTTCAAAAGAGGTTTTATATGAGTGATATGCAATATATTCAGTGGTTCCCGGGTCATATGACAAAAACAAAACGGCAGATACAATCGAACCTTAAGCTTGTTGACGCCGTGGCGGAGATTATTGACGCGCGAATCCCGATAAGCAGCCGAAACCCGGACTTAAACAATCTGATTCAGAATAAACCGAGAGTAATTCTGCTTAACAAATGTGATATGGCTAATCAGACCGCTACTAAAATGTGGATCAACCATTACGCAAAGCAGGGTATAACCGCTATTGCCGTTGACTGCAAAAGCGGAAGGAATCTTAATAAATTTCCTGCAGCGGTCAATACCGTTATGAGAGATAAAATACAAAGATTGCAGGCAAAGGGCATGAAAAATCCTATGATAAGGATTATGATTGTCGGCATTCCGAATGTGGGCAAGTCGTCCTTTATTAATAAAATAGCCAAGCAAAATAGGGCAAAGGTAGAGGATCGTCCGGGTGTAACAAGAGGCAATCAATGGTTTACAATCAGCAAAAATCTTGAAATGCTTGATACGCCCGGTGTTTTGTGGCCGCGTTTTGACGATAAAATCGTAGGAGAGCACCTTGCTTTTACAGGAGCCGTAAAGGATCAGGTAATTGATATTGAGCTTTTGGCTATGAGGCTGCTTGACTTCCTGAAAGCCCTCAAGCCCGCGGATTTTATCTCAAGATTCAAGCTTGAAGAAACAGAGCTTGACAGCATAGAATCGCATGAGCTGCTCAGCATTATCGGGAAAAAGCGTGGAATGCTCATCTCAGGAGGAGAGATCGACACCGAGCGCGCGGCTATAATGCTGCTCGATGAATTCCGCTCGGCTAAGCTCGGAAGAATTACGGTTGAAATGCCAAACGGAGATATAAAATGAATTGGTTGGAATTTGAAGAAAAAGCCTTTGAAAAAGGGTATTCGAGTATCTGCGGAGTTGATGAAGCCGGCAGAGGTCCGCTTGCCGGACCTGTGTGTGCCGCCGCTGTTATCCTGCCGAGAGGCAAGGTGATTGAGGGCGTTAACGACTCAAAAAAGCTGACCGAAAAAAAGCGCGAGGCCTTGTTTGAGGTAATAAAGGCTGAGGCTATATCATATTGTATAGCGTACGCGAGCGTGCACGAAATTGAGGAAATGAACATACTCAACGCTACAATGCTCGCCATGAAGCGAGCTGTAGAAGGGCTTGATATTAAAGCGGATTATGCTATGATTGACGGCAACCGCCTTCCCGATTTGTCGATAGACAGCGAGTTTATCATAAAGGGCGACGCTAAATCAATGTCGATCGCCTGCGCCTCAATTCTTGCCAAGGTCTCAAGGGACAGGCTGTTATACGAATATGCCAAGGAGTATCCGCAGTATCACTTTGATAAGCACAAAGGATACGGAACAAAGCTTCATGTTGAGGCGTTAAAGGAATTCGGTCCTTGTCCGTATCACAGAATGAGCTTTTTAGGGAAGATATTATAATGAGCTTGTTTTCGAAAAAACAGACGGGTGACGCAGGGGAGGAATACTGCGCAAAACACCTTAAAAAGAACGGTTTTAAAATTCTTGACAGGAATTATAGAAAGCCTTTCGGTGAAATAGATATAATTGCCGTAAAAGACAATGTGCTATGTTTTGTTGAAGTAAAAACAAGGCACTATAAGTCGATGACTCAGCCGTATGAAGCGGTTGATTTCAGAAAACGACATAGAATAATCAAGGCTGCTCAGGCGTACATAACAGAGAAGGATTATCAAATGTTTTGCAGGTTTGACGTATGTGAGGTTATTACCGATAAAGATACATTAAAACTTTTGAGGCTTAATTATATTGAAAACGCTTTTGAAATTGAATAATGACAAGATTTATTAATGTTTCTCAAGGCATCATTACAGTTATATGTCAATTCAAAATATTTTTTAAGTTTACGCTTTGAATTTAGTTTAAATCTTTGACAATTAGTGAAATTTGTAGTAAAATAGATAGTTGTTTATCAAGATAACAGCAACAGAAAGGAAGATTTGTATGTTATATAACAGCACGCAAAACTCGTCCGAGGTAGTTTCTGCTGCACAGGCGATCGCGCAGGGTATCTCAAAGGACGGAGGACTGTTTGTACCTCAGGAATTTCCAAAATTTGACAATGAAGATTTTAAAGCCCTTTTAAATGAAGATTACAGGGGAAGAGCCAAAAAAGTATTCTCGGCTTTTTTGACCGATTTTACAAAAGAAGAAATTGACGAGTGCGTTGAAAAAGCCTATACAGCAGAAAAATTCGGCGGAACAAATCCCGCTCCTCTTGCATATTCTCAGCTTGGCGATACTCCTCTTAATATTCTGGAGCTTTGGCACGGTCCCACATGTGCGTTTAAGGATATGGCGCTGCAAATACTTCCTCATCTGCTGACAAAATCTCTGAAAAAGACATATGACGGCAAGGACGCGGTTATTCTTGTAGCTACATCAGGCGATACCGGTAAGGCTGCTCTTGAGGGCTTTAAGGATGTTGAGCATACAAAGATAATCGTTTTCTATCCTGTTGACGGCGTTAGTCCCATGCAGAAGCACCAGATGAATACTCAGGAGGGCGCCAACGTTACCGTATGCGCTATTGAGGGCAATTTTGACGACGCTCAGACAGGAGTAAAGAAGATTTTTACAACTCCCGAAATCGCCGAAAAGCTTGCTGAAAACAATATGCTTTTCTCATCGGCTAACTCAATAAACTGGGGCAGACTGCTTCCTCAGATTGTTTATTATATTTCCGCTTACTGCGATATGGTCAACGACGGCAAAATCAGCCTCGACGACAAGATTAACGTAGTTGTTCCTACAGGTAACTTCGGCAATATTCTTGCTTCTTATTATGCAAGTATTATGGGACTTCCGATTGCAAAGTTTATCTGCGCTTCTAACTCAAACAATGTTCTTACAGATTTCATTAACACGGGCGTGTACGATAAAAACAGGCAGTTCTATACCACAATGTCTCCTTCAATGGATATTCTGGTGTCGAGCAATCTTGAGCGCCTTCTTTATAAGCTCTCGGGCAACAGCGATAAAACCACCCATGAATGGATGACAGCTTTAAAAACCGAAGGCAGGTATGAAGTAAGCGCTAAGGTTAAGGCTATTATCAACGATAAATTCTACGGCGGCTTCTGCGACGATGAGCAGACTCAGGATACTATCAGCAGACTTTTTAAGCAGAATGGTTATCTCTGCGATACCCACACCGCTGTTGCGGTTAATGTATATGAACAGTATGTAAGCAAGACAGGCGATAATACTCCTGCCGTAATAGCTTCGACCGCAAGCCCGTATAAGTTCTCTAAATCTGTTCTTACAGCTGTCGCTCCCGACATGAAGCTGCCTGAAACAGAGTTTGATATGGTAGATGCTTTAAATGAGCTTACTAAAATGCCCGTTCCGGCTCCGCTTGCAAGCCTTAAGGATAAAAAGGCGCGTTTCAGCGATGTTACCGCGGTTGATGATATGCCGAAGTATGTTCTGTCGGCTCTCGGAATCGAGTAATGTCTTTGTTCGCTTTGGGTGATCTTCACCTATCGCTGGGTGAGGATAAGCCCATGGATATTTTCAGCGGCTGGAATGATTATGTTCAGCGGCTTGAAGAAAACTGGAAAAAGCTTGTTCGTGACGACGACACCGTTGTACTCGCCGGTGATATTTCCTGGGCAATGAAACTTGAGCATACGCTTAAGGATTTCAGGTTTATTCATAATCTGCCGGGGAAAAAGCTGCTCTTAAAGGGCAATCACGATTACTGGTGGTCTACCAAGCGCAAAATGGACGCCTTTATGCAGGAAAACAGCCTTGATTCAATTAATATTCTGTTTAACAACGCTTACAGAGTTGACCAATACGCTGTTTGCGGTACAAGAGGCTGGTTTTTGGAAAATGACGAGCCCGAGGACATCAAAGTGCTTAACCGCGAAGTTGGCAGACTGAAAATGTCTATCGAGGAAGCGTTGAAGCTCGGCGGCGAACCGGTGGTCTTTCTTCACTATCCTCCTTATTACAGGGGGATTGAATGCCCCGAAATAATGGATGTATTGACAGAATATGGGATAAAAAAATGCATGTACGGTCACATCCACGGCAAAAAAAACTTCCGCCTTGCGTATGAGGGTGAATATAAAGGGGTAGATTTTAGGCTGATTTCCTGCGATAAAGTCGGATTTATTCCCGTTTTAGTCAGATAATCGCGCAATATAACTTGATTTCAATGGAATTATGTGATACAATAAGTCGATAATTTAAAATGGAGGAATTTAAAATGGCACTGAAAGAATGCACAAAAAAGGAAGAGGCAAATTCATATGAGCTGCTCGTCAGCGTTGACGGCGAAACTTTTGAGAAAGCAATTAACGCAGTATATAAAAAGCAGGTAAAGAAAATCAATATCCAGGGCTTCAGAAAGGGTAAAGCGCCCCGCAGGATCATCGAGAAGATGTACGGCGAAGAAGTTTTCTATGACGACGCTATGCAGGACTGCTATCCCGACGCTCTATACGACGCGGCAAAAGAAGCTGATATCAAGATCGTTGCCGTAGAGTCGCTTGAGGCTGTTGAGGCAGGCAAGGAAGGCTTCACCTTTAAGGCTCAGGTAGTTGTTGAACCCACCATGGAAATCGACGGCTACAAGGGTATTGAGATCGAAAAGAAATCCACCGAGGTCACCGACGAGCTTATCGACAAGGAAATCGAGCAGGTTCGCGAGAGAAACTCAAGACTCGTTACCGTTGAGGACAGAGCTGCAGAGAACGGCGACACTGCTGTTATCGACTTTGAAGGTTTTGTTGACGGCGTAGCTTTTGAGGGCGGCAAGGCTGAGGGCTATAACCTCTCACTCGGTTCAGGCAATTTTATCCCCGGTTTTGAGGAGCAGATCGTAGATCACAAGACAGGCGAGGAATTCTCAATCAACGTAAAGTTCCCCGAGGATTATCAGGCCGAGGAGCTTAAGGGCAAGGACGCTGAGTTCAAAATCACTCTGCACGAGATCAAAACAAAGGAACTTCCCGAGGTTGACGATGAGTTCGTTCAGGACGTTTCAGATAAGGAAACTCTTGAGGAATACAAAGAGGAGCTTAAGGAAACCGTTGCTAAGCGTCTTAAGGACGAGGCCGATAAGGACGTTGACGACAAGATCTCCGAGAAGCTTATGGAGCTGCTTGAGGGTGAGATCCCCGAGGCTATGTACGAGAACCAGACAAACGACATGGTAAGAGATTTTGAGATGCGTCTGCGCTCTCAGGGCATGGATATGCAGACATACATGCAGTATATGGGCATGGATGTAAACGCTCTTAAGGGCATGTACAGAGATGAGGCAGAGAAGAGAGTTAAGCTCAGACTCGCTCTTGAAACAATCGCAAGAAAAGAAAACATCGAAGTAACCGAGGCTGATCTTGAAGACGAGTATTCAAAGATGGCTGAGGCTTATAAAATGGATATCGACAAGGTAAAGGATGCTGTTCCCGCTGAATCTCTTACGGAAGACGTTAAGGTACAGAAGGCGCTTGACCTTGTCAAGAACAGCGCGGTAATCAAATAATTGAATAATATCTGATTATCTGCCAACAAATAAAGAGAAAGGTCTTGATAATATGCCACTGGTACCATATGTTGTTGAGCAAACAAACCGCGGTGAGCGTTCTTATGATATTTACTCCCGCCTTTTAAATGACAGAATCGTTATGCTCAACGAAGAAGTAAACAGCGCTACAGCCAGTATTGTTGTTGCGCAGTTGCTTTACCTTGAAAGTCAGGATCCTACAAAGGACATCAGCCTTTACATCAATAGCCCGGGAGGCAGTGTTACGGACGGATTTGCAATTTACGACACTATGAAATACATTAAGTGCGACGTTTCCACCATCTGCATGGGTATGGCGGCAAGCATGGGCGCATTCCTGCTTTCTGCAGGAACAAAGGGCAAGAGAATTGCCCTGCCTAACAGCACTATTATGATTCATCAGCCCTTAGGCGGCTATAAAGGTCAGGCTACCGATATGGAAATCCATACAAAGTATATGCTTGACATTAAAGCTCGTCTGAATCAGATCCTTTCGGAAAACACAGGCAAGCCCCTTGATGTCATCAAAAACGACACCGAGCGTGACAATTTCATGACTGCGCAGCAGGCTATGGAATACGGCTTGATTGACAAGGTGATTGAAAAAAGATAAGGTGAGGGACACTCATGGCTACTAAAAACAACGACAAGGAGATTTACTGTTCATTTTGCGGCAAGCCGCAGGATATGGTTCTGCGCATGATACAGGGCAACGGCGCTTATATTTGCGACCGCTGCGTGGATCTCTGTATGAATATACTTGAACAATCGGGTGAAATCGAGTGCGATAACAGCAAAAAACCGCTTGCACCTAAAGATCCCGACCATTCAATTGCCGAACTTTTAAAGCCAAAGGAAATCAAAGCAATACTCGATGAATACGTTATTGGTCAGGATGCCGCAAAGATCACTCTAAGCGTTGCTGTTTATAATCACTATAAGCGCGCTTTTGCCAATGATGAAACCATAGATTTCTCAAAGAGCAATGTATTGCTTCTTGGTCCTACAGGCGTCGGCAAAACTTTGTTGGCGCAGACCCTTGCTAAAGCGCTTGACGTTCCGTTTGCGATTGCAGACGCAACCACGCTTACAGAAGCGGGTTATGTCGGCGAGGATGTTGAAAATATCCTTTTAAAGCTTATTCAAGCAGCAGACTATGACATTGAGCGCGCGCAGCGAGGCATCATATATATTGATGAAATAGATAAAATTGCCCGTAAATCTGAAAACCCCTCAATTACCCGCGACGTCAGCGGCGAGGGAGTTCAGCAGGCATTGCTGAAAATTGTGGAAGGAACTGTCGCTAATGTTCCTCCGCAGGGAGGCAGAAAGCACCCGCAGCAGGAATTTTTACAGGTTGACACCAAAAATATCCTGTTTATCTGCGGCGGTGCGTTTGACGGTTTGGAAAAGATCGTTGAAAAGCGTAAAGGTAATTCCGTAATCGGTTTTGAATCTCTTATTCAGTCAAAGGCTCAGATCGATTCCACAGACTGGATGAAAGACGTTACCGCTCACGACCTGGTAAAATACGGCATAATCCCCGAGCTTATCGGAAGACTGCCCGTTATTACAGCGCTCAGCGGACTTGACACCGACGCTCTTATCAGGATTCTTACCGTTCCTAAAAACTCAATCGTATCTCAGTATAAAAGGCTGTTTGAGTTGGATAATGTTGAGCTGTATATTGAAGACGAAGCTTTAAAGGCAATCGCCGAAAAAGCTCAGGAGCAGCGTACAGGAGCCAGAGGATTGAGAGGAATAATGGAGGGTATTCTCACTGATCTGATGTTTGAGACTCCGTCCGACAACACCATTGAAAAGATTATTATTACAAAGGAAGTTGTAACGGACAGCGCTCAGCCGCAGATCATTCACCAAAAAGAGAAACCGTCGTTTCCTGTAAAGCTTTCAAAAAAGGAGCTTGGAAAACGCTCCAAGCGCAGTTCTGCTTCATAATCGGAACCTAAGCGGTAAGTTGTATACTGCTTTCGGGCGATACTGCATTACCGGCTTTAGCCGCCGGTCAGTATTGCCCGTTTTCTTATTAAGGTTTGAAAGGAAAAACCATGGATATAAATGAAATCAAAACATTGAAGCTTCCCGTTTTACCGTTGCGGGGAATGGTTGTTTTTCCAAAATCGGTTATACACTTCGACGTCGGCAGAAAACAAAGCATAACCGCAATTAACAGGGCTATGAAAGAGGATCAGCTTATATTTTTGACCGCACAGAAAGACCCTGTTGTAAACGACCCAAAGCATATAGATTTATACAGCGTCGGAGTAGTAGCTAAAATAATTCAGGTGCTTAAACAGCCTGATGATGTGACGCGCGTTGTACTTGAAGGCAAATACCGCGCAAAGCTTGTATCTCCTGTTTTTGACAGCAAAATGATGGTTGCCGAGATTATGCCGCTCTCCGAGGAAAAAATGCTTCTTACAGCAGCAGACGCTGCAATGATCCGTTCTGTCAAAAATCAGTTTGAAAAGTACCTTGACGTTACGGCAAAAATGCCTCCGGATATTATATTTAAGGTTGCTCTATGCAAATATCCTGGTGAACTTGCTGATTACATTGCTTCAACGATGTATCTTGACTATCAGACAAAGCAGAGTATTCTTGAAATACTCAATCCGTCTGAGCGTTTGGATACGGTTCTTGATGTGCTGATTGATGAAACTTACATAACACAGCTTGAACGTGAAATTGAGCTTAAAGCGAAAAGCAGAATCGATGAAAACCAGCAGATTTATTTCTTACGCGAGCAAAAGCGTGCTATCGAGGAACAGCTTGGTGAGGAAGACGATCCGTCTGCTGATGCAGAGGACTACGCCGAGCAGATTGAAAAGCTCCATCTTGAACCTAAAACAGAGGAAGTTCTGTTAAAGGAATGCCGCAAGCTTATGAAAATGCCTTACGGCAGTCAGGAAGCCTCGGTAATACGCTCTTATCTTGACACAGTTCTCGATTTACCGTGGCATAAATCTACCGAGGATAAAATCGTTCTTTCAAAAATCCG
>ONCY01000034.1 GCA_900316435.1 uncultured Eubacteriales bacterium
CCGGCCTCCAGAAGCTGTTTCATAGAAACTACTGCCATTTTATTTTCCTCCTTAGGTTTTAACCTCCGCTGTGTTTTGTTTTTATCGGCGAAAAACAGAACCTTCTGCCACCCTGCCGACAACATCAGCGTGTGAAATTCACCAAAATATTATACAACGCATCAATGCGGTTGTCAATAGTTTTTCCGGCTTTTTTATGTATAAAACTAATTAAAGACGATCGGAAGCTCGTACGGATCGTAATGAACCTCTTTTCCGATTTTATAAGTGTTTTCAAACTCGGCAAGATACGCCTGAATAGCCGTAGCGTCCGAAACGCTCAGCCGGTTTTTAACGGTAACTCCGGCGCGCCTTGCTATTTCACCCTTGGGATCCTCCTGAAGCTGAGCTATAACGCGCTGAACGGTGGTAACGTCTTTTATTGAAACGACTGTATCGTTGTTTGCGTCTCCGCGGATGTAGACAATAACCTCGGCTTGCGTGGAAAGCATTGAAATGGCGATAATAACAAGAATAATCGCCAAACTGATTATTCTGGCTGCTGTTTTCATAAAAATCCCTCCTTTGAAAAACATTAATTTTCTATGGTTAATTATATTATATACAAAAACAGTTTAAAATGCAAGAAAAAAAATTCAGACAGAAAGCATATTTTAACTCCTGCCTGAACTTTTTTACATATCCTCTCTGTCTTTAAGCTTTTTGCGCTTGATGACCTTAAGGCGGCTGAACTCTTCCCTGTCCTTTTCTTCGAGTGAGTCGGTAATAAACTTCACCGTTTCCTCAAAGCGGGGAATCATTATATTTTTCAGTGCGTTGGCGCGCTTCTGCGTTTTCTTGATAGAATCGGCAAGGCGGTAAACGCTGTTTTCTATCTCGGCAAGCTCAACGGTGAGAGTCTTTACCTTAGTGAACAGAATAAACGTCTTGTCAACGGCGGAGTTTGTTGTGCGTGTGCCGTAATGAAGATAATTGCAGTTTTCGCTTTCATCTATCGTAAGGATCGGTATCTCAACGCCCATTACGCTGCGCGAATCGAGATGAAGCCCGTCCTCTATAGGGATAGCTTTTGATATATCGTCACAAAAGCCGTTTGAGATGTTGGCGGTCTGCAGGGCGAAGTATGCCTCCTCATACGCGCCGTCGATCTTCTGCTGAATAGCGTTGGCGTGATCGATAAGAGTCATCATCTCTCTGATAAGAATATTGCGCTTACGGTCAAGCAGTTCATAACCGTTTTTAGCAAGAGCAAGCGACTTTTTAGCGTTCATTAAATTACCCTTGGTGGGCACTGCCTGTACAGCCATCGCTACACCTTCTTTTTCTCCTTGATGTAAATATCGAGAACCGCGTCGTCAACACGGTCAAGCTCGGCTCTGGGCAGGGTGGAAAGAAGCTCCCAGCCGAGGTCAAGGCTCTGTTCAATGCTTCTGTTCTCGGTAAAGCCCTGATTTACGAACCGCGACTCAAACAGCTTGCCGAACTCGATATATTTTTTATCTACAGGCGACAGCTCCTCCTCGCCTATTACCGAGGCGAGAGCTCTGGCGTCGATAACCCTTGCGTATGAGGCAAAAAGCTGGTTTGCGAGCGGCTGGTGGTCGGCTCTGGTGTAGCCTTCGCCTATACCGTCCTTCATAAGACGTGAAAGCGACGGCAATACGCTTACGGGCGGATACAAGCCCTGACCCTGAAGCGTGCGGTCGAGAACGATCTGGCCCTCGGTGATGTAGCCGGTGAGGTCGGGGATCGGGTGGGTGATGTCGTCGTTGGGCATCGTCAGAATCGGTATCTGAGTTACCGAGCCCTGATGTCCCTTTACCATGCCCGCTCTCTCGTAAAGCGAGGCGAGGTCTGAATACAGATAGCCGGGATATCCCTTTCTTCCGGGGATCTCACCCTTAGAGGACGAGAACTCACGCAGAGCCTCGGCGTATGAAGTCATATCCGTCATAATAACAAGAATATGCATATCAAGCTCAAAGGCGAGGTACTCGGCTATTGTAAGCGCGCATCTCGGGGTAAGTGTACGCTCTATGATAGGGTCGTTGCTCAGGTTTAGAAGCATTACAACTCTTGAGAGAACTCCGCTCTCCTCAAAGCTTTTGCGGAAGTACTCGGCTACGTCCTTCTGAACGCCCATAGCGGCAAAAACTACGCCGAAGTTATTGCTGTCGGCTCCGCTTATCTTTGCCTGACGGACTATCTGAACAGCCAAGTCGTTGTGAGTCATGCCCGAGCCGGAAAAGATGGGGAGCTTCTGGCCGCGAATAAGGGTCATAAGCGTGTCTATGGTCGAAATACCGGTATTTATATAGTTTTTAGGGTAAACGCGCGACACCGGATTTATCGGTGTGCCGTTGATATTTGCCTTTTTGACGGGGAAAATATCGCCCAGCCCGTCAATTGGTCTGCCGGCTCCGTCAAGCACTCTGCCGATGATCTCGGGAGAAAGCGGCATTTCCATGGGATGACCGGTAAGGCGGGTGCGGGTGTTTTTAAGGCTTATACGCCTTGTGCCCTCAAACACCTGAACAACTATCCTTTCGCCGTCGATCTGAACAACGCGTCCCTGTCTTGTAGTTCCGTTTTCAAGCTTGATATCAACGATCTCCTCGTTGGAAACGCCCTTTACTCCGTCCATGACAATAAGCGAGCCGTTGATTTCCTTTACGCCTACATAATCAATAATCAAAGCGTTTCCTCCTTACTGCAGTAATGTGCCGAGCTTTTCGTCGATTTCGGCATTGTATTCGTCGAACATCTCAAGGCGGCTGTTCGGGATGTCGTATTTCATCTTGTTGAGCTTATCGAACAGCCCCAGCTCAATTATCTTTGAGATGGGTATGCCGCGGGCTACAACTTCCTTTGATTTCTCGTGCAGGTGAAGGATAACCTTCATCATTTGCTTTTGCTTTTCAAGCGGTACATATGTATCCTCGGCGTGGAAAGCGTTCTGCTGAAGGAAGCCTACGCGGATGACCCTTGCGGTCTCTATTACAAGCTTCTGGTCGTCGGGCAGTACGTCCGAGCCGATGAGCTTTACGATTTCCATAAGCGAGCTTTCTTCCTGCAAAAGCGCGCTGATACCGTTTCTGTACTCGATAAAGTCGTCTCCTAAGTTTTCCCTGAACCACGGGTCGAGGTCGTTAAAATACTCGCTGTAGCTGTTTATCCAGTTTATAGCGGGATAATGCCTGGCGTACGCCAAAGCCTTGTCAAGCGCCCAGAAAACGCGTGTGAATCGCTTTGTGTTCTGGGTAACGGGCTCCGAGAAGTCCGAGCCTTGGGGAGAAACCGCGCCTATTAGCGTAACGCTTCCCTCTCCTCCGCTGAGCACGTCGGCGCGTCCGCCGCGCTCATAGAACTCCGCAAGGCGCGACGGCAGATAAGCAGGGAAGCCCTCCTCGGCGGGCATTTCCTCAAGTCGTCCCGAAATCTCACGCAGAGCCTCAGCCCAGCGCGAGGTGGAGTCAGCCATCATAGCAACATGGTAGCCCATATCGCGGTAGTACTCCGCAAGCGTGATTCCCGTGTAGATAGACGCCTCACGCGCCGCAACGGGCATATTTGAGGTGTTTGCGATAAGCACTGTCCTGTCTGTCATGGGGCGGTTCGACTTAGGGTCGATAAGCTCCGAGAACTCGTCAAGAACCTGGCTCATCTCGTTTCCGCGCTCGCCGCAGCCGACATAGATGATAATATCGGCGTCGCACCACTTGGCAAGCTGGTGCTGGTTCATTGTTTTGCCGGTGCCGAAGCCGCCGGGGATAGCCGCAGTGCCGCCCTTGGCTATCGGAAAGAGCGTGTCCATAACGCGCTGTCCGGTGATGAGCGGTATTGACGGAGTGAGCCTTGTTTTTACCGGTCTTGCGGTTCTGATAGGCCACTGCTGGCACAAGGTAAGCTTGTGCCTCTCGCCGAGGTCGTCCTCGATAACGGCTACGGTGTCGTGTATTTTATATTCGCCGTCGGGCTTTACTTCTTTTACAACGCCCGAAAGCAAGGGATGAAGCATAAGGCGGTGCTCTATGATAGGCGTTTCGGGAAGGGTGGCGTAGATCTGTCCGCCCTCGAGCCTGTCGCCCGCTTTGATTTTCATTGTAACGCTCCAAAGCTTTTCGGTATCAAGCGATGAAACGGAGGCTCCCCTGCTGATAAATACGCCCGACTGCTCCTCAATAGCCTTCAGGGGGCGCTCGATACCGTCGAAGATATTGTCAAGGATTCCGGGGCCGAGAAGGACGTTCATCGGAGCACCCGTACCCGAAACGGGGTCGCCCGGTTTAAGGCCTGTAGTTTCCTCATAAACCTGGATGGTGGTAAGCTTGTCGGTGATTCCGATGATTTCGCCTATAAGGTTCTGCTTGCCGACATACACCATTTCCATCATCTCAAAGCTGTCGGTATCCCTGACTGTAACAACAGGACCGTTTATTCCGTATATAACATTTTTATTCATATTAATTCACTCTTTCAAACCATTAAAGTACTAAAGTACGGAAAGCGCGGCGTTTTCAACAAACCATTCGCGCTGCGCCTCAAGCTTTGTATCAAGAGTTTCGTCCGCGATTATTCCTTTGCATGCGCAATAGCCCTTTATGCCGCCGATTTTGATAGTCTTGTCAGCTTCGGCCTCAACATTGCCGCTGAAAAACGACTTCAGCTCACCGGCGCTTTGAAGATCGCGCTCATTAAGATACAGAACGCAGTCGCAGCCGTCAAAAACCTCGGCTATTGCCTTGGCGCTTTCTTTGAGCTTTTCGCGGTATTCGGCGGTTTTGATATAGTCGCCGAGCTTTTCGGCAGCGAGGTTAAAAATCTCGGCGGTCATTTGGCTGCGCTCCAAAAAGAGCTTTCTCTGCCCCTCCTGCGTTATTTTGGCGCGCTTTGCGGTAACGCGGTTGCGGGTCTCGGCAAGCTTTTCCTTTTTCATGCGCTCGCTGTCGCGCTTCGCTGTTGCCTCGGCCTCTTTAAGGCGTTCGTTCTTTAGCTGCTCCACCTCGCCTGCCAAAGCCCTTTTCTGAGCGTTGGCGTACCTTTTTATCGCTCTTAAAAAATTATCCGTTTTATTATTTGGCATAAGTTTACCTCTTTGCTAACGTAATACCCGTTACAGCTTGACGCCAATTGCGTCCTGCACATATTTGGTGATGCTGTCCTTTGTTCTGCCGTTGCCGTGACGGTCGGGGATCTCGACGATCAGCGGCTTTTTGCGGTTGAGCTTCAGGTCATAAACGATATCGGGGCAAAGCGAAACAAGCTTTTCGGTCATAAGGATCACGGCTATATCGTCGCGCTCCATTGCCTCCATCAGCTCGCGCCTCACTTCCTCTTCCTCGTGCACTACAACACCCGGAACACCCGCGAACCGCATACCCATTCTGGTATCAACGTTATCACTAATCAAATAGAATTTCATTTTTAATCACTTAGCCGATCTTGGAAAGAATCATAATTGAAATAAGCATTCCGTAAAGAGCGATACCTTCGCCCAGAGCAACGAAAATAATCGCCTTACCGAAGGCCTTGGGATCCTCGCTTGTTGCGCCGATTGCAGCGGGAGCAGCGTTGCCTACCGCGATACCGCCGCCGATGCATGAAATACCGGTCGCTGCGGCTGCGCCGATGTAAGCCATTCCGTCAGCGCCCGAAGAAGCAGCAGTTGCGTCACCTGTAGCCGCGCTTACGGCAAACGGGCAGATAAGGCATACCGCAAATACAAAGGCGAATGAAGCGAGCTGCATAAGAATAGTTCTTTTTCTGCTTTTGCCGTGCGATACGGCCTTAACGGCGATAAGAACAGATACAATAAGAAATGTTACGGGCAGAGCCATAAATAAGAAATCAAAAACAGACATGATAAAACCTCCAAAAAATATATAATTATTTATTTACATTAACGGGCTCAAACGGTTTGCCTTCACCCGAATAAAAACGGCTGAACATCTCATAATACTCAAGCCTTAATACCTGAATAGCTACAAGGAGCGCCTCAAGAACCATTACAAGCGCGTTGCCTATAACAACAACCACCCAGTAACCGGCGCCTCCTACCGTTTCCGCAAGCACAAACACAACAAGCATCATTCCGGCGTGGACAAGCACAAACGCGCCTACACGCAAAAAGCTCATGGTATTTGTGACGTAACCGAGAAGCACCTCGATGGATTCAAACAGGTTTTCGACGATATAGCCGCCCCAGCTTTCGGGCTGCCAGTGTTCCTCGCCGTTTACTAAATCAGCCAAGGGCTCGGCAAAGAAAATAAGCAAAAACGGAAGCACTATAAGCCCTAAAATGTACGGCAGCGTCATAACGTGAATGCCCATGAATATTTCCGCCGCAAGGCCGAACACCAACGCGCCGTAAAATATAATTCCGGAAACTCCGCTTGTGCCGAACAGCGCCCTGCCGACGTCCTTTCGCCGCAGCAGCGTATAAACGTTGATAAACATGGCTATCAGCAGCAGGAACACACCTATGCCTATGGCTCCCAGGATAATGGTGTTGATGTTTTCGGACGCCATTACCTCAATGGGCTTTTCCTCAAAGCCGAACAGTCTGAACATCGGGTCTAAAACATGCTCAAAGCCGAACACGCTTCCGAATATCGTACCGAATATCATAGCGGAAATACCGCACGGCAGCAGGATTTTACCTATTGCCATTTTCTTGAGCTTCCACATAAGGATACCGGCGATGGTCAGGCAGAAGCCCTGTCCCAAATCCGCGAACATTATTCCGAAAATAACGGTGTATGTTATCGCGATGAAAAACGTCGGGTCTACCTCGTTGTATTCGGGCACGCCATACATGTCAGTATAAAACTCAAAGGGCTTTGCAAAAAAGCAGTTTTTGAGCTTTACCGGCGGGTTTTTGTCAAGCTCATCTTTCGCGTTTGAAAAGTCAAGCTCAACGCTCCTGATTTTTTTGAGCCGGCTTTTAAGCTGCTTTTCGTTTGCCGTAGGGATCCAGCCCACGATAATAAAGCTGTTGTTGTGCTGCAGCGCTTTGGTGCGTATACCGGCGTATAGATAAAGCTCCTCAAGCTTTGACAGATAACGCGAGATAACGTCAAAATTATCATCGATATATTTGTTAAGCTCCGCCTGAGCGTCGTCAAGCTGTTTTTTCAGAATCGGGATCTCTTTTTTGTAATCCTCTGTTTTCTGGGTAGGCGTTTCGTTTTCGTTTACCAGATCGATAGGCTCGAAAAACAGGCCGTTAAAGATCTTGTCGATCTCCTCTACTTCTTCCTTAGGCGCGAAATAAACGCCCCAGCTATGCGTTCTGTCCTTGGTACAAACGGCAAAGTCAACAAACTCGTTGTCCTTATACGCCTCAAGCTTTGATATGCTGTCGTTCGGTATTCTGCCGAAGCGCGCCGTCATGTAGTTCATACGGATAACCTTTTCAATCTCAACATTCATACCTACAAAGCGCTTGCACAGGTTGAGGTTCTTCTCAGCCTCGTGGAGCTTATCGGCGCACACATTGATTTTATCAACAAGGGCGTCAATGTCCTCCGTTACAGCAGCGGAAAAGCTTTCAAGCTCTTCAAGCGCGGGGTTGAAATCGCTTACATCTTTTTTGGGAAACTTGCGTTTCGTCTGATTAAGCGCGGATTTAAGATTGGTAAGAGGCTCCGCATAGTTGTTTTTTGTTTGCAGGCGTGTAAAATCCTCTACATCGGGGTAAAAATTCGTTACCTCGTCGGGATGGAACACACCCGATTCACCAAGTACCGTGATCACCTCGTCGATGTGGTTCATCAAACCGATGACGTTCACGGCCTGCATTGATGATACTGCCAAATTTGTTCACCTCTTTTTACAGTCAGTGAATTATCAGGGACTGAATTGTTTTGGGGTCGTGCTGATAACGTATCCCCTCTATCAAACCGATGACATTCATCAGCTCGGTTTCCGACAGCAGCATAAACGAGATCATTACGACTGCCGGGCTTTTTGAAAAGCGTATTCTTTTCTTAGCCAGCGTATATTTAACGCGCGGAGCTATATCGCTTGCGTGAGTATAGCCTATGCGGCTTATCATCCTGCCGCAGCCGGTGCTTTGCATGATATTGAAAACCTCTGCGGAGGACTCTGCCTCGCACATTCTCTCGATAAGCCTCGGACTGAGCGAACAGTACTCGCTGAGCATTGTCGCTTTGATTTTTTCGGGTGATAGATTATAGTACTTTTTCAAACGGAGTATTCTTGAAAAAATGCTGTAATCGTTGATTGTGTGGAACAGCGTCAAAAGCTCGCGCTGCTCGCTGCCCTTTGTCTTTTTGCGGATAAGCTCAAGCATGTTCGCCAAAACGTGCTCATAAAGCTTGTGCTCAATATCCGATACCGCGAGCCTGCCCTTGTTGTCGGGCTTGAATTGCTTTAAGATGTCATAGTAGGATGTGTTCTTAAGCGCTTCAAGAAACTCGCCGTAGTCGCGCGCGTTGGCAAGCTTATAAACATCTAACACGGTATGCTTTGACAAAAAAGCCGGAAACTGAAAAATAAACTTGTCGGTTGAATTGGCGTTGAGCAAAATCATAAAGCGGACTATCTGCTCGACCTCGGTTTTTTCAACGACATATCGTGAAAAGCCGGCGCTAACGCTTGAGTCGTAGCGGCAGAGCGAATCGAATTCGTCAAACAGATATTGCCTCAGCTTAAGCTCAAGCCAGCCTCTGTGCACGTCGCGCTCGTTTACGTCCGAAAGTACCGAAGCGTAATGGGTATGCGACTTTAAATACACCATGACCTCGGCGACGCTTTGACACGCGATAAGGTTTGAATAGTCGCGGGCAGTAAGAAACTTTCCGTACTTAGCCCGCGCTTTAGCCGAAACGGCATATGATGCGGCGGACATAAAATCACCCCCTTTGTCAGCTGACAACGCGGCTGACGATCTCATCCACCCATTTGTCGCGGTATTGCTCGTAGTCGGCTCTCAGCTTGATAAGCGCTGACTCCTGCTTTGCGGAGATTTCTTTGATTTTGCGTTCGGAGCGCTTTTCAAGATAAGCGTCGTTTATTTCGACCTCTTCCATCGCCTTATCCATATATCTTTTATATATAGCGGCGGCTTCCTCCTCGATTTTGCGCTTTTCTTCCTCCGCGGCTTTTTGGTCGGCCTCTACCATCGCCTGAACCTGACTGTCGGCGTCCACGATTTTTTTTATCATATTTTGCATATCTTCACCTCCGATTTTGATATAAATAAATCAAAAATTGATAAAACAGCAACGTTTACGACCCCTCAGTCAATCCTTGACGGATTGACAGCTCCCCTTGCGCAGGGGAGCCTGCCGGTTGCAGTGCGTTTTCAAGGCTCCCCTGCGTAAGGGGAGCTGTCAGCGAAGCTGACTGAGGGGTCGCCTGCACCACACTATTCTCTTAACCGATTTTTGATAGGAAGCTTAAGTTGACGTCATTACCTATCCGGGGTATTTTTTTGCTTGATACAACAGCCCCCCTACAATTATTATACCCTAACGGTGCGATGAATTTGAACGGCTCCGGCAGTACCTCTATCGGGAACGTGCCGCCCGAACCGGCTACCTGCATAATAAGGATAATAACGGCGAGCGCCTCGGTAATAGCGCTCACATATTCGGAATCGACGTTGTCCCGTATAGCCTCAATTCCCTTGTCGGTGATTTTGGGAGCCACGGCGTTCTTCTTTTCATTTACATAATACTGCAGCTTTGCCTGCTTGAACTTGCCCGTTGTTATCGAAAGCAGGTTCTCGCTGAAATCCTCGGGGATCACAACGGCGGCGTAGTATTTACCGTCGGTGACGCCGTCCTTAGCCTCGTCTGCGTCATCAAGGAACACCCAGCCCATCTGATTGTTCTGCTTAAGGCCGTCAACGATTTTGTCGCCGCTTTTACCTTAACGCTCTTGTAGCCGGCCCCTTTGTCAAGAGTACCGACTGCAAACGGCAGGCCGCCCGTGCCGGAGTACGGATCCCAGTTGGAGGCTATGTTGAACCAGGCGTAAAGAGCCGGAAGAATAGTGATACCGATAATAACGACAAATATTATAAGGTTTTTGGATAAGCTTTTTAAATCGGTGCAAAAAATCGAAAATACCTTTTTCATTGCTGCTTTTCCTCCTCGTTATCGTCGGTCACACTGTCATAAATATCATCATTTTCGGCGATAGGGCTGTCAGCCAAGCCAAGATAATACTTGAACTTCTGATATTTATATTCGGCGCGGATCATCAGCGCCACGGTGTACAAAACTGTCGCTACCAAAAGAATCAAAATACGATTTTGTTTTCAAGGGTAAACATAAGCGCCAGAAACAGCACGCCCGATATAAGCACGGAAAGAGGACCGTATTTTTTGTAGTTCTCACGTTTACGGGCAGCTTCCTCGTACGCCTCTTTGACTCTGAAGAAAACCGTGTGCTCGTCGACAGGCGCTTTTATTTCCGAAGAAGAATTATCATTGGAAGCTTCATCCGCAACGCTCTCGGTTTACGGCTTTTCAGGCTTAGTTTTGGGCTTTTTGCTTGGTTTCTTCCCTATTGGCTGACCCCCAAACATCTTATTATTCATAATATTATAGCACTTTGTTTTGACGGTATCAAGACCGTTAAAGGAATAAAAAACAAAAATGCGCCGATTCGAAAAACGATTCAGCGCAAATGACAATATTTAAACAGGAACATGCATATAATCCTCACCGGGAGAAATGCCCTTTTTATAATTCACGTCGGTGTCGTTGTTATCGTAGTCAACCGCAAAGTGGTTGTACTTTGGGTAGTGCATGTCCCACTCGGGATCATATACCAAGCCCTCTATCTCAGCCCAGCCGTGACCGCCGCTGTTGCAGGCATAGCAGTCCGAGCAGCCTATCGCCTTGCCCATGTAGGCAAAAGCCGCGCCGTAGCTGAAGCAGTCACCCTTGCCGTAGACAAAGATGTCCTCGGCGTAAACAAGCGGCCAGTCAAGCTCCCTGTAGGGCGGGTCGTGGCGTACGCCCTCAAGGTAAGCGGTCTTTATGTAGTCAAAGGCAGCCCTAAGCTTTTCCTGCTTGGTCATGGAGCTGTTGGTGCATTTTGCAACAGCCTTTAAAGCCTTGTTGAGCATTAAATCGGAATCGCTCTCGGCAAGGGTCGCTTTGCCGTTGATAACGTTCCAGTCAGAGCCGTCATAATTAATGCCGTCACAGTAGCCGTAGTCGATTACGCCGTCGGTTCCCGCGTAATAAAAGCCCTCTTCATCGCTGCCTACAACGGCGTCCTTTTGCATTTCGCCGTCAATATAATAGTATGTCTTGCCGTCCTCGGTAATAAAGCCGTTCAGGGATTTTGCGGTAAGGGTTATCACCATACCGTCGGAGATTTTGGTGTCCATATCAGGCTGAGCGGTAAATTGGTTGGGATTGTACCCTGCTCTCTGAACAGCGTCGGCAACGGTGCCGCCCGACATAGCGACGGATTTTTCGTCATCTCCGAATTTTACGGTAACCTTGATCAAAATCTTTGATGAGGCGGAATTCGACGAAGAGCTGCTCGATTCGGTGTAGAAAAGCGAGCATGACGACGAAGCAAATACAACAAACGAAAGCGCCATGGTCAGACATACAGCGCGAAATACAGCTTTCATGGGCAAATATCCTTTCCGTAAAATTTTAGGGAATACACTTATCAGACAATATTATAACACATCCGACATAAAATAACAATTAAAAACATGAAAAAAAAATAATTCGGAAAAGTAATTAAAAATCAGGACTTGCAAAAATCAAAATTATGGAGTATAATAACAAAGTAACCTTGCTAATGTGGCGCAGCCGGTAGCGCAACTGATTCGTAATCAGTAGGTCAGGGGTTCGAGTCCCCTCATTAGCTCCACTTAAAAAACCGCATGGATAAGCCGTTTTTCGGTGATTTTCATGCGGTTTTTTGTGCCTTATCCTCTGTAATACACTTAGATACAGGCAAAAACGATAAAAATATTAGTCAAATAAATGATAAGCCAGATTGTGACTATCATGCCGAAGCAATAATTAATCTGTATGGACAGCCCGATCTGCACCAAGGCGGTTGTTATGAGATAGTCGACTACAATGCCCACGGCGACGAGCGCCAGATAGCATACCTTTTTGACAATTCCGATCACGCCGACGCGACTGTTGATTTCGCCCGTGTAGGCGGCTCCTGCCATTCCTGTTATGTAGTCAATCAGCATTACCGCCACAAGGACGACAATGGGAATGAGCAGAACGTTGAAATATTCGGCGAGCGCTTCGACGGCTCCCGCGAATAATGCCTGTAAAAAATTCTTCATTTTAATTACTTCCTTTACTTTTTTTCAAAAAAAATTCCCCGACACATAAGAATGTCAGGGAATTTAATAATTTATATGACTAATTTTCAGAATATTCCTCGAATATCCTAATTATTATTGTACTCGCGATTCTGAAAAAGTCAATTGATTTTACCTAATGAGGCCTGCGACGGTTGCCAAATTAAAAAAGCTTGGTCTTTGCCGCCTTGACATGCCTGGACACGGTGGAGCTGTTAAGCCCCCAGCTCTTTTGCGATTCCTTTTTGCGATACCTTGTCAAAGACATACATGGTGAAACAGCGGCGCTGTTTTTCCGTGAGCTGGGTTTCAATGCAGCGTATAATTGATTTTGTAATCAGTTTTTTCGTTTCACTGTCACGGCATTCCTTGTCCGGCAGGAAATACCGCCAGTTCTGATACATGAAAATATCCATGTTCTCGTCGTTAAAATGGACTATTTCATTGCGCATGATTCAAACCTCTTTGATTTCTGCATAAGCTCGTTACCGGTAGTAAAAACCTCGCGGCGGATATTTCGCCAGTAGACTATTTTTTTTTAAGTAATCGTCTTTCGGACTGCGCCTCTTTTGCTCTTTCAGGTGAGTAAGTATAGCGTCAATCTTATCGACTGTATCAAAATATTCCTGCGCCCATTTTTTATAATCAACATTAGTCGTGCTCATTAGTTATCCCCATATAATGCGATGAATTTTATTCTATTGACCGCCTTGATTCAAGACCTTTCCAAATGTTATACAGCCAGTTTGTAATAAGCTCGTCGTCCCAGTATTCGATTTTCACCTTGCGCTCCTTGGTGTTCAAACGCGCCCCGGCGATCCACTGCTGAATCTTCTCCAACTGACTGAGCCTGAGCTTATCTATTGTGGAAAACTCGATTTTCGTCTTGTAGTTAGGTGACACGATACGGTGCAGATAAACGTCGTTGTCGCGATACGCCTTTAGCTCGGTACGCTGTAAGGGCGTTGACTGATAGCCGTCCTTTGCAATCAATTTGTGCGGAAACTCCTCATGGGTATCAGCGTTGCGAAGGAGCCAACCCTGAAAGTTACTTGCACTCATTAATTACCACCTCCGAACGCTGATTTGCCGTGTGTTTTATGATAGCGGCTGTTCTTGTCGATAAGCCATGTAAAGAACCTATCGCCGTCGATATAGAGGTTTATTTCTTTTCTACTGCCAAATTCTCACCTTCTTTCTAAAAAGGGTATAAAAAAACCGCCCTCACATTGTGGGAGCGGTTCCGTTTGTTAATAATCGACTAACATTTTGTGTCTGCCTGTTCTTTCATAATAGCTTTTGTCTGCCATGCGAGCTTCTTCCTTAATTGCTTCCGGAGCATTCTTGTCGAGCCTTCTGTGCCCTGTTTCATCAAGGTAAGAATATTCCATAAACTTTTCAAATTCTCTCGTCAAATTAATCGCCCCCTAAAATAATATTAACAACATCTTTTGATGTTTTTCTGGCTTTTTTCGTCATACTTTCCGCAATACATTCGGAAATAAATTCATCTATATCGTCTTTGGCATATTTAGAAACAGCCTTGCTGTCAACACTATCCATAACAGCTTTTATCTTCTTCAGTTTTTTGCTCCAAACGACATCGTTTTTAGCGTGTTCAAGCTGAACGGCATGGCCTAACTCGTGTCGAAAAACATGATATGGGTGAGAAGACGACCAAATACCTTTTTCCTTCATCTTTATTGCAATTTGCGCGAGCTTTTTCAATCCGTTTTTATCATCCGCAAAACGAATTTGCAACACACCTGAATGGTCGCTGAAAATGCCATAATCACTTATGTTTCCGCATGTTAACGGCTCTACTGAACTAATAGTGGATATTGTTCCGAATTTTGCAGTAATTTCGTTATATGCCTGAGTAAAAGCTTCAGCAATACTACTTTTAACTTTACTGTTAAATATTATACCACTTTCACCGGAATTATCAACCGTTTTCTCTAACTTTTTCGCAGCCTGAGCCGCTTTTTTCTCGCTCTGTTCTGCACGGTGAGAATAAATTTTCTTATTGTCATTATCAAGGCTGTGTTCGGCTATGCGGCGGTTCTTTTTGGCTTCGTTTTCACAGTGCGACTGTTTTTGTTCAAGCTTTTCGCGGCGCTTCATTTCCGCCTGCTCCTCTTTGGTAACAGACTGCAGCGTCGTTATTCCTTCGTAGTAGGTGGAGGTGCTGTCCTTGCAGTTAGGGTGAAACAGGCCGCTCTTGATCGCGTCGGACAAAAGAGGATATTCGCCGTCTGTCTTTTTCCCGCCGCTGTAAACATCGTCAATAAATATCTTGCCGATGTAGGGCGTGCATAGCGGACAGCCGCCGCGCCTGCTGTTTACTGTTACGGTGCTTATTCCCCATTCCTGCCGCTTCTGCCCCTCGCCGTAAAGGTAGGCACGCTTGTTGGCGGTGCGGATTGCCATTCTCGCGTAATCCTCGAGCGTATGCCGCGCATTACCGAAGTAAGGTACTCAATAACCTCCTGCGCGTCGGCTGTTTTTTCGCTTTTAAGCTGTTCCAGCCGCTCGTCTATTGCGTTTTGAATCTCAGGTTTTTTCAGGTTTTCTGCTCCTATGGAATACGCTGTGTTCGGTGAATATCCCGCCCTGACAGCCGCCTGAGTGGCGTTCAGGTCAATCAGATATTCGTCCACAAATCGTTTTTGTTTCTTTGTCACTCAGACTCACCTCTTTTGTTTTGCAATACGACAAAACCGCCCCGATATGGAGCGGCTTGCCGATTTACTTATAGGAGTTTAATCATGCAAATGAATGTACGCTTTGCAATTCTGCTTCGCTATTATATATTATAGCGCACTGAAACGGGACAACGGGACAAACTCACCATGAATAGCGGTAACAGATTTTTTTGATACTCTCAACGCTTGTCCCTACCAGTCCCGCAATCTTCGCCCAGCTGTAATGCAGTTTTAGCCGCATGTAAAGGCAGTTTTCCTCAAACTTTTCACGGCTGAGCATATTCAGCGCCATGTCGCGCTTTAGAACGAGCGCCTGAATATCAATCTTTATGTCGGTTATCTGTGACACCACATTCCCGACTTTATCCGAGGCGCCGCCGCCCGTAGGCTCGTCACTGAGCTTTGGCGTTGTGCTGTACGCCTCAGATTCGAGCCGAACAAGCTTTGAGGAAAGGCGCTGAATCTCCTTGTTGATGTACTTTATTTCACTGATTGTTATTGGTATCCCTCTTTTTGTTTTTATTGCTTACCAAGCCGAATACGATAATAACGGCAAGGCAGGCAAGAGCACCTATAATAAAGCCGCACCAGAATTCGGATATGTACATATTTTTACCTCCTTGCCCCGCCGCACCGAGGGCGTTTATTTGCACGTTGCTATATTTTTGAAATTGTGTATATGATGTTATTTTACAACGGCGGAGCGGCGCCGGTGTGGGCTGATTAAGACCAGTCAAGAGCCTGTCCGCATTCACAGCAATACGATCGTCGCGCCGGCTATGGTGCTGATTATTATTGCTGTTATCATTTTGCTTCTCCTTTCGCTTGATAGCTGCATTGCCAGTGATTTTCAATGCGGCGTATATACGGACATTTTTTACAG
>ONCY01000099.1 GCA_900316435.1 uncultured Eubacteriales bacterium
ATCACTACCAAGACAATAATGCATCAAAGCAATCGAAAACGAAAACATTCCTATCAATTGAACTATACTCGCGCTATCCACATATGCAGATACTTTCTTTCCATACGAAAAGAAGCCCCTCCTGATGTGGAATTCCTCATCAGTCGGGAGCTCCTCCCTGTCAGACCTGGAAGATCAGACCCTCGCAAAGTCAAATTCCAGTCGGCAGTAAGCTTCCTCTACAGAGTAGCCTAACAACTTTATTATACACATATTCATCGCAGATAAAAGTATCTGTTTATTTCGCTGCTCGTCCTGATTGAGTGTATGATACCTTTCTTCCTTGTGTTTGAGGGAAGAAAACCTCAGGCTCGAGAGCTTGTACTCATTGCGGTTTTATGCGCGCTTACGGTCGCGGGACGCTCCGCATTTGCAGCGCTGCCTCAGATAAAACCCGTACTGGCGCTTGTAATTATCAGCGGAGTTGCGCTGGGCGGTGAAACAGGGTTTATTGTAGGCGCTGTAAGTATGCTTGTTTCAAATATATATTTCGGGCAAGGCGCATGGACGCCGTGGCAGATGTTTGCCGCCGGCATTATCGGATTTATCTCGGGCGTACTGTTTCAAAAAGGATTGTTGTCAAGAAATAGGGGAGCGCTTTGCGTTTTCGGGCTTATTATTACGATAATTGTGTATGGCGGGATAATGAACTTTTCATCATGGGCGCTCTCTCGTTCACAGTTTGACCGTGAAATAATTATGGCATTTTACATTCAGGGACTCCCGTATGATATTATTCACGCTTTTTCAACTGTCGCATTCCTATTCTTTCTTGCTAAACCGATGCTGGAAAAATTTGACAGAATTAAAACAAAATATGGACTATTATAATAATCGGGACAGATTACAACAATCTGCCCCGATTATTATAAAATTAATAACTGATTATTTCGTAACCATCCTCGGTGACAAGCACTTGGATTTCCCATTGAGCGGATGGCAGGCCGTCTTTTGTATAAATAGTCCAGCCGTTTTCCTCGTCGGTAAAAATATCCGGCTTGCCCATATTGATCATCGGCTCAATTGTGAAGCATAAACCGGGAACCATCAGCATTTCAGTTCCCTTTTCGGTAACGTAGCTTACCCACGGATCCTCATGGAATTCCAGACCGATTCCGTGACCGCCGACCTCCCTTACGACCGAGTAGCCGTTTGATTTTACAAAGTCGTTGATAGCCTGACCCATATCGCCGAGAAAGCCCCACGGTTTAACCTCTTTTAAACCAACTTCCAAGGCTTGCTTTGCAACCTCGACCAACCGCTTTTTTTCGTCGCTTACCTCTCCGATACAGAACATTCTTGAGGAATCTGAATAGTAGCCGTCAAGATTTGTTGATACGTCAACATTGATAATGTCGCCGTCTTTAAGAATAATATCCTCTGAGGGAATGCCGTGGCAAACCTCATCATTTAGTGAGGTGCATACACTTTTTGGAAAGCCTTCGTAATTCAGCGGAGCAGGAATGCCTCCCATTTTTGTAGTGATATCATGAACCCAGCGGTCTATTTCGGCAGTGGATATTCCTGCTTTAATATGTTCGGCAACATAATTGAGAACAGCGATATTGATTTTTGCGCTCTCTTTAATTTTTGCTATTTGAGCAGAAGTCTTGATTATACTGTGGTCGGGAACTATATGACCTTCACCCTCAATTTCTTCAATCCTTTCGTCAAAATCAATGTGGCATTTTTTATACTTTTTGCCGCTTCCGCACCAGCACTCGTCGTTTCTGCCGGGTTTTTTCATACTAACAACTCCTTAAGTCACTTCCGGTTTATTATAGCACTTAAATCAGCTAACTACAAGAGATATTTCATTTTTGTTGCCAATAACAGACAAATGATGTATAATGAATACAGCCTAAAGCATATTTCTTTAGCAGAGGTGTTTTTATATGATACTAAAGAGATTACTGCCTGTCGCCGCGATTCTGCTATGCATAACAACATTTGTGTTACTGATGATAAAATCGACCGATAAGATTACAATAAACACATCTGCTGAAGCTCAGGAGAAAAAACCGAACCTCATTATTGACGCCGGGCACGGCGGCGAGGACGGCGGAGCGGTTGTAGGAGATGTTCTTGAAAAGGAGATAAACCTTGATATTTCTAACGACACAGCAGATTTGCTTAAGCTATTCGGTTTTGACGTCAGCATGACGAGAAAATCTGATGATGCCCTTACAAACGAGGGAGAGGACGTAAAACAGCGCAAATATAATGATATGAAAATGCGCCTTGATATGTACAACTCCTCTGCTGATAACGTAATAATCAGCATTCATCAAAACAAGTTTTCCAGTGCTTCCTCACACGGTGCTCAGGTTTTTTATTCACCAAATAATGAAAACAGTCTGCGGCTTGCCGAGAGTATGAGAAATTCTGTTGTATCAATGATCCAGCCGAATAACGAGCGTGAATGCAAAAAGGCAGGCAAGGAGATTTATCTTTTAAAAAATACTAATAACCCCGCTGTTATTGTTGAGTGCGGCTTTATATCTAATCAAAACGAACGTAAGCTTTTGCTTGATAAAAGCTATCAAAAGAATATGGCGCTTGCGGTAGCTACAGGTTTTTTGGATTATTATCACGGAAACTAAAGGAAGTGGATTTATGGCTAAAATAAAAAGTGTTTACATTTGCTCCGAATGCGGTTATGAATCGCCTAAATGGTACGGAAAATGCCCGTCCTGCAGCGAATGGAACACTATGAATGAAGAAATAAAGGACACATCAAAAGTTGCTCCTGCGGCTAAAAACCGCTCTTTCAGTTCTTATGCAAAGCCTTTTTCAATAAACGAGATTTCAACCGATGACGAGCACCGCTATGATACGGGCTGCAAAGAGCTCAACCGAGTTTTGGGTGGAGGCATTGTCAAAGGAAGCCTTATCCTTCTTGGCGGAGACCCGGGAATCGGCAAATCAACTGTGCTGATGCAGATTTGTCAGTATATGGGCGACAGCTTGAAAATACTTTATGTTTCGGGAGAGGAGAGCAAGCGTCAGCTTAAGCTCAGAGCGATCCGCCTCGGCGTTTCTTCACCTAACTTATTTGTTATGACAGAAACCGATGTTGAGGTTGTATGCGAACAAATAAAAAACACTAAACCCGACTTAGTTATGATAGACTCCATACAAACAATGAATCTTACGGAATTAAGCTCATCACCCGGCAGCGTTACTCAGGTTCGCGAGTGCACCAACATGCTTATGCGCACTGCAAAAGGACTTGATATTCCTATGTTTGTTGTCGGACATGTCAACAAAGAAGGTTCTATTGCGGGGCCTAAGGTTCTTGAACATATAGTTGATACAGTGCTTCATTTTGAGGGCGATAAGCAGATGTCATGCAGAATTTTGCGCGCTATAAAGAACCGTTACGGCTCAACAAATGAAATAGGCGTTTTTGAAATGACCGATAAAGGCTTAAAGGAAGTCGAAAACCCATCCGTCATGCTTCTATCCGGCAGACCTAAAAACGTTTCGGGAACATGCGTAACCTGTACAATCGAAGGCTCGCGCCCGATTCTTGCGGAAACTCAGGGGCTTGCCACGCAAAGCGGTTACGGAAACGCGCGAAGAATGGCAACGGGCTATGACTACAACCGTCTTTCAATGCTGCTTGCGGTGCTTGAAAAACGAGCCGGCTATTATTTTTCAAATAATGATACCTACATCAACATAGTCGGCGGTCTGAGGGTGGACGAGCCCGCAATTGATTTGTCAATCGCTATGGCGCTTATCAGCAGCTTAAAGGATACTCCTATTGATGAAAAAGCCGTTGTTTTTGGAGAAATAGGTCTTGCAGGAGAGATACGAGCGGTTTCACAGGCTCAGATGCGTATCAACGAAGCTGTGCGCCTTGGTTTTGATAAAATCATTTTACCTTATCATAATCTCAAAGGAGTTTCGTGCAGTGAAGCACAGCTTATCGGAGTAAAAAACATTCGCGAAGCCTTTGAGGCGATCTCATAATGAGCATTATAATGAGCGCTCAGTATCCTGAGTTTGTAAATGAGCTTAAATCTCGCGGATTTGAGGTAATACCCTCAAAACAAATAAGCTGTTTTCATCAGCCCGAACAATTACACGCAGACATGCAGGTTTTAAAAATCCGTGATAAGGTTTTTACGCTGGATAATTGCCGCAGAATTCCGGGAAAAGAATATCCCGACAACGTTCTTCTTAACTGCCTTTTCCTCGGAAATAAGCTTTACGGAAAACTCTCTGCAATTGATGAAACTGTCTTGGATTATTGCGCAGAACAAAAAATTGAGCTTGTTAATGTCAATCAAGGATATACGCGCTGTTCAACTCTTGTAGTGAATGAAAAAGCTGTAATTACCGCTGACCCTTCAATTGAAAAAACAATGAAGCAAAACGGGGTAGAGGTTCTGAGGATTTCCCCCGGGCAGATCAAGCTTGACGGATTCAATTATGGATTTATAGGTGGATGTTCAGGAAGGATTGAAAAAACTATTTTCTTTTTTGGAAATATAGATATTCATTCGGATTACAATCAAATTAAACGATTTATAACAAATCATAATTCTATATTAGAAGTATTATGTCCGAAACTGCCGTTAACTGATATCGGCGGAATAGTTTGTATATGAAAAAAGGGGAGACACATTTGCGCCTCCTCAATCTTTTTTCGGATTAACTTTAGCAAGCGGATTGGAATCCGCAGCTTTTTTCATTTGTTCACTGCTCAAATGGGTGTATATTTCAGTAGTTCCCAAATTCTCGTGCCCGAGCACTTCCTTAAGCACACGAACATCTACGCCGCCGTGCTGATACATAAGCGTAGCAGCAGTGTGCCGCAGCTTGTGGCACGAATAGCCCTGAGCGCTTAGCCCGATTTTTTCAAGATACTTATACACCATAGCCTGAATGGTCTTTACTGACATTCTGCGATGATTACGGCTGATAAACAAGGCTGTTTTATCCTTGACGTCATCAACAGGACGAACGCGCATATAATCGTTTATAGCGTTTATACATGCTGAATTAAGATAAATGATCCGCTCTTTATTTCCTTTGCCGAGTACGCGAATAGTGTTATCGTTGCGAATATCTGTGTAATTCAGCCCTGACATTTCAGAAACACGAAGCCCGCAATTGAGAAAAAGAGTGATAATTGCGTAATCGCGCTCACGGTTTTCGCCTTCAACTGCGTCAAGAAGTTCGATACTTTGTTCTAATGTTAAATATTTTGGAAGCGCTTTTTTCTTTTTTGGAATTTCAAGCTCCTCGACAGGATCTTTTTCAATATAATTCTTTTTCTTGCTGATGAATTTAAAAAAGCCTTTTAAGCTGGAGCATTTTCTTGCGCGGGAAGCAGCAGTGTTATTACGTTCACGCTGCAAATAATTCATGTATTCATAAGCGTCGTTTAAATCAATTGATTTTAGAAAATCTAAAGCTATATCATCGATCGTGATATTATCAAACTCGGTATCGGAGGGAACCAAACGGCGATACTGTTTCATAAAACGAAAGAAAGTGCGCAGATCCAAAAAATATTCGTCAACCGTCTTGGGAGATTTCTGCCGTATAGTTTGCTGATAGAATAAGTATTCTTTTAAAATCGGAAAAGATTCGTCCTGAAATCGTACAGCCATAATAAAACATCCTTAAGTAATCTAACGTTTTTTTCAGTATAACATATAAAAGGAGAGGGATAATTCTATATTGGAATAATTATACAAAATGAGTATTTTGTATAATTCAGGGGAGGGAAACGTTACAATCATCCGTCACGCCCTTGGGAAAATCAGTTTTTTAGCAGAACTTATTGTAATCATTGCCCTCAGGAATTGGGCGTTCTAATCCAAGCACCGTTGGCCATTGTCCTGTGGCTTCTATAATGAATCCCATTATCATTCCCATGTGTGTATGCAAATGCCTGAACTGTCCGAGTATCAGTTTGAATTTACTGTGTGAGCAATCTGAAGGCTTCTCAATGAGCATACTATCGTTGAGAAAATTTGTATAAGCTGTAATCTTATTTTTAATCGCGTCGTAATATTCTTTTATCTCAGTTTTTGAAATAAATCTGTCAGTTTTGACGTCAAGGTTATTCAAATCCTTAATATGTATTTCAGGTTCCTGATAAGACTTATCATTTGGATTTATAAACCATAAATCAAGCGAATGCAGCATGTGGTATATGTGTTTGTAAAGCGGCATTTCACAGTATTCTCGGCTCCATAAATCCTCAGGGACACAATCTATTACGTTCCATACTTCCCACAATGCTCTGTTTTTCCCACAATGCTCTGTTTGTTTGATCAATAATATTTTCAGTTAAATATTTTTGCATAGCTCTCACCTGTTAATTGTTTAACAATATTTTTGTAATCTTCTTTTAGTATAGCGTACTTCATTACATCACAAATTCCCTGATTATTCTTGCTCGCCTGACGGTTTTTGCCTTCAAATTGAAGGCTGCATTTTTTCATAACATCGCCGGAATGCGGGTTTCTGGGATCATGTTTTGCTTCAATACGGTTTACGCCCACTTCTTCAAATAAAAAACGGATCACCTCAGTGAACGCCTCGGTCATAATGCCCATGTGCCACCAATTATATCCCAAGCAGTAACCGATTTCTACCGATTCAATATCTTCACGTAAATTCACCACACCAATCGCACCGATTGGTTCATCGGTTCCCTTCAAAACGATTTTCCAGTCATAAAAGTCTTCCCTTTCCCGGTTTTCAAGAAGGTATTGATGATATGTATCGTGCAGCTCTTGCGCTGATTTATAAGGATACCATGTCATGAATTTAGTAACCCTGGAGTCGCTTGCCCAATTTCTAAACATAGGCTCTGCGTCACTTTCAATCGTTTTTCTCAATATAAGGCGTTTGGTTTCAAGTGTTTTTGTTCCGAGATGATTCACTGATCTCTCCCCTTTCAAATAAATTTAGTTAAAATATTATCACAGCTGAAGACAAAAGTCAATACAAATTTATGGCATAAAACAACGCCCGGCTATTGCCGGACGCCGTTTTTGTATATGGTAGATTTTATAAGACCAAATTAGCAGATCCCCTGGAACATCATAGCCTTTGCAACTCTCTCAAAGCCGGCAATGTTAGCGCCTGCGATGAGGTTGTCGCCGAGGTTGTACTTCTGGCAAGCGTCCATAGACTGCTTGAAGATGTTAACCATGATGTTTTCGAGCTTCTCAAATACTTCTTCCTCAGAGAAGATGAGGTGCTCAGCGTTCTGAGCCATCTCAATGCAAGAGCAAGCTACGCCGCCTGCGTTTGCGGCCTTGGAAGGACCAACAACAACACCGTTGTTCTGGAGGTACTCGATAGCTTCGTTTGTGGTAGGCATGTTAGCGCCTTCGCAAAGGAACTTGCAGCCGTTAGCAACCATCTTCTCAGCGTCAGCAGTGTGGATCTCATTCTGAGTAGCGCAGGGAATGTAGAGGTCAGCTTTAACGCCCCAGGGCTTCTCGCCTGCGAAGAACTTAGCGTTGGGATATTTCTCAGCGTAAGGAGCGCAGACGTTCTTACCGGAAGCTCTGAGCTCGAGGAGGTAATCAATCTTCTCGCCTGTTACACCTTCCTCATCGAGGATATAGCCGTCAGGACCGGAAATTGTAATAGCCTTTGCACCAAGCTGCTCAAGCTTCTTAGCGGTACCCCAAGCAACGTTACCGAAGCCGGAGATAACAACTTTCTTGCCCTCAAGGCTCTCGCCAAAGTGCTTCAGCATCTCTCTTGCATAGAAAACAATACCGTAGCCTGTAGCTTCATCTCTACCTGCAAGGCCGCCGTTAAGTGTGCCCTTACCGGTGAGTGTGCCGTCATAGCTGTCACGGATTCTCTTATACTGGCCCATCATGTAGCCGATCTCTCTGCCGCCTACGCCGAGGTCACCGGCAGGAACGTCGGTGTTGGGGCCGATGTGTCTGTAAAGTTCAGTCATAAAGGACTGGCAGAAACGCATGATTTCCATATCTGACTTGCCGTTGGGGTCGAAATCGGCGCCGCCCTTGCCGCCGCCGATGGGCAGACCAGTCAGAGAGTTCTTAAAGATTTGCTCAAAACCGAGGAACTTAATAATACTGATATTTACATTGGGAGCAAAACGGAGACCGCCTTTGTACGGACCAAGCGCGCTGTTGAACTGAACACGGAAGCCGCGGTTTACCTGCACCTTACCGTTGTCGTCAACCCAAGGAACTCTAAACATAACCTGTCTCTCAGGTTCGGTGATTCTCTCAATGAGAGCCATCTTCTCGTACTCGGGGTTCGCATCAAAAACAGGCTCCAAAGAAGTCAGTACTTCTGTAGCTGTTTGAAGGAACTCTGGTTGATTCGGGTTTTTTGCTGCCAGCTTTTCAAGCTGTTCGCTAACGTATGACATAGTAAAAGTCCTCCCTTTAAAAATGTACAAATGATTACTTTTGCAGGTGAAACAGAATTTCATTTCACCAACGTTCTTATTCTACTATATTCTATTTAATTTTGCAAGTGTTTTTTGCAAGTTTATTAAAAAATATTTCAAAATATAGTGTCAAAGAATCTGTTTTATCGCAAAATGCATGAAAATTTGCAGGAAACCGATATTGTTAAACGTCAATTTTTTGAATAATGTATATTTCCACTTGCATTTTAGCAGAATTTCCACATCGGGAAAATATTTTGTATAATTCAAAACTTAAGTTTTCACATAGGTATCAACATATTTTTTAGTTGCATTCGGACATATTAACATGTTATAATAATGTTGAAACTTATATTATACAAATAGTAATAGGTGGTATTGTGGATTATTTTAAACGATTAAAAGAACTCAGAATAAAAAACGGCTACACTCAGGAACAGATAGCTTTTATACTTCATACAAGGCAGGAGCAGTACAGCAAATACGAAAGCGGAAAACGCGAGCTGCCGATCAAACATCTTATTGCTCTGTGCTGTCTTTACCGCGTTTCCGCAGATTATGTTTTGGGCATTGAAAAATTCGTAAAAAAATAAGGAGAAAGGATTACCCCTCTCCCCTTTCGGTTCGGCTTTTTATTCTTCTGCCTGTGCAACCTTCATCATAATAGCGCATTCCATTCGCTTTCTGAACAGCTCGCAGCCATACTCGTAAATACCGCTGATCGAGCCTGTTGCGTGGTATGCGTTTGCGGCGCATCCTCCGCTGCAATAGAGTCTCGCCCAACAATCCTTACAATCGGGACGAGCGTAGGCGTTGCAAAGCTTAAACTCATCTTGAACTTCATGATTGTCAACGCCGTTCCAGATGTCGCCGAGCTTGTATTTATCGTCGCCGACAAACTGGTGGCAAGGATAAAGATCGCCCCAAGGCGTTACTGCCATGTATTCTGTACCCGAGCCGCAGCCTGAAATGCGTTTGTATATGCATGGGCCGCCCGTGAGGTCAATCATATAATGATAGAAAGTAAGCGGTCTGCCTTCTTTTTCACGCTTTAGCATTTCTTTTGCCAGAATTTCGTATTGCTCAAACAGAACGGGCAAGTCATCATATGTCAGCGCGTACGGATCTTCGGGAGCGCATACAACGGGTTCCATCGAAAGCTCGGTAAATCCGAGGTCAGCCATATGGAAGATATCGTTTGTGAAATCGGTGTTATTATGAGTGTATGTTCCGCGGACATAGTAACCTCTGCCCTCTCTGCGCTTAACAAACTCCTGAAACTTAGGGACAATTACATCATAGCTGCCCTTTCCGTTAACGGTTTTGCGAAGATTGTCGTGAATTTCCTTTCTTCCGTCAAGGCTCAGTACTACATTATGACATTCTTTATTGGCAAATTCTATTACATCATCGTCAACAAGCATGCCGTTTGTTGTAAGTGTGAAGCGGAAATTTTTGTTGTGCTGCTTTTCAATGCTGCGAGCATATGCTACAATCTCTTTAACAACATCAAAATTCATAAGAGGCTCGCCGCCGAAAAAGTCAACTTCAAGATTAACGCGGCTACCTGAGTTTTCAATAAGAAAATCTATTGCGCGTTTTCCGACTTCAAGGCTCATAAGAGCGCGCTCGCCGTGGTACTTTCCTTGACTTGCAAAGCAGTATTCGCAATTGAGGTTACAGGTGTGAGCAATATGCAGGCAGAGAGCCTTAATAACCGTGTTGCGCTTTTTGAAATCAAATGCTAAGTTTTCGTATTTATCCTCAGTAAAAAGCTTGCACTGTTCTTTCAGCTCTTCAACATCGTCAATGCAGTCGCTGATCTCATTTGCGTCAATATCAGTGACATCTGTATATTTTTCAAGCAAAGCAGATATAATTTCCTCTCTGCTGTATTTTTCATACATTTCTATAACGTCATACGCCAGGTCGTCAACGCTGTGAACGCTTCCGCTGTAAACGTCGAGGACAATGTTATATCCGTTTAGTTTGTATTGATGTATCATTTATAACACTCCATTACATAAGGAAAGCCGTTAGCCCTGCGGGATAACGGCTGATTTTCCTTGATATGAGAAATTTATTTCTCGATGCACTTCTCGCACTGCTGGTTAGCAACACCGCAGGAAGTTTTGCAGGCTGACTGGCATGAAGTCTGGCATTCGCCGCAGCCGCCGTTCTTTACGCTCTTTTTAAGGTCGCGTGTTTCGATAGTCTTAATTCTTTTCATAGCGATCAAACTCCTTTAAGAATTTATATATAAATTC
>ONCY01000019.1 GCA_900316435.1 uncultured Eubacteriales bacterium
TTCACCGCTATTTCCACCCTGTTTTTGAGCCTGACGAGAGCAAAACTCCCGAAGAGTTCGCAAAGGAAATCCGGGAGGTCGTTGACGAGATACTGGGCGAGGAAAAGGGCGACGCCGAGTTCCCGTACAAAGAATCTTTCCTCTCCGGCGGCGTTGATTCCTCGTATCTTTTGGCTGCGGGCGACGCATCGGCTGCAAACACCGTCGGCTATAAGGAATCCGGCTTTGACGAATCGGAGCTTGCGCGCCGTACAGCCGAGATCCTCGGCAAGGGCTTTAACGTAAAGATGATCACTCCCGAGGAGTATTTTGAGCGGATCCCAACGGTTATAGATAAAATGGGGCAGCCGCTTGGCGACGCGTCTGCTGTGGCGTTTTCAATCGGCTGCAAGGCTGTGAGTGAGCACGCAAAGGTCGTTTACTCGGGCGAGGGTATCGACGAGTTTTTCGGCGGCTACAACGCTCACAAGCGCGAGCTGCCCTCCGACTGGACTTACCTTACCTGCTCTCACATTATGTCCGAGGAAGTCGTAAAGTCGATTATGAAGGACTACGACAGTTCGGTTAAGGCGGTTGACCCCGTTGCCCCGCTTTGGGCTGAGGTTGAGGGACAAAGTCCGCTTGCTCAGAAGCTGACTATTGATATTTCACTGTGGCTTGAGGGCGATATTTACCTCAACACCGACCGCACAAGCACCGCCTGCGGCGTTGAGCTGCACACCCCGTTCAGCGACTTAAGGCTGTTTAACGTGGCGCGCAGGATCCCCTCGTCATATCAGTTTGACGGCGAGCAGAACAAGGTGGTGTTCCGCATGGCAGCCGAAAGCAAGCTGCCCCACGAGGTAGCCTTCCGCAAAAAGGTAGGCTTCCCTGTACCTGTGCGCAAATGGCTTTCCGACGAACGCTACAACAAGCCCGTTGAAGCGGCTTTGTTCGGCGAAGCGTCACAAAAGCTGTTTAATCAGGACGCCGTGCATGACCTGTGGACGCGCTTTATCGGCGGCGAAAGCCTGCTGTGGAACCGTGTTTACGCGGTATATGTATTTCTGATTTGGTATGAGATGAATTTTTAATGCTTAGACGAAATTGAAGAGTTTGCATAGGGGCGCACATTTGGTGCGCCTCGCGTTTTATCAAGCGTCACGCTTGCAGGAGTACTTTTTCTTTGTCGCCATGCCTCCGCGAATGTGACGCTCGCTTTTGTTTATGTCCAGTATCTCCCTTACCTGGGCGTACAGCGCGGGGTTGACTGACTTAAGCCGCCACGTAACGTCCTTGTGAACCGTGCTTTTGCTTATTCCAAAGCGGTGCGCCGTCTGCCGAACCGTTGCGCGCTCCTCTGCAATAAAGCACCCCAGCCTTTGCGCACGCTCTTCAACCGTATATGTCATTTGCGTCCTCCGAGTGAATTGATTACTCAATACATATGCGGAAAAACTCACGTTTATGCAAAGTCAAAAGCACCCTTATCCCAAACGGACAAGGGTGCATTTTTTATTTTTCTTTTGCTAAAAGAACAGTCGGCGTCGGAATAAATTTAGCCGCCGCTGCCGCAAACAGCATAACCGGTATAAGCCTTGCGGGAAACACAATCATTAGCAGCAAAACCGTCGCCAGCGGCTTTTTGAGCGTGTGACCGACAAGCGCCGTTGTAGCTATCGCCGCGCAGAAAACCATGTTGACTCCAAGCAGAAGACTCATTGCACATCCGATACATACTCCGCAGAATATCACGGGGAAGAAATGACCGCCCTTGAGCCCCGAGTCAATGCAGATATTTGTAAGCAGCAGCTTAACAACAGCGATAACAATAAGCATAACGGCTCCGATTTTGCCGAAGGTTTCGGTTACCTCGCTGATTTGGTGCTCGCCCGCGAACATTGTAAGCGGAAGAAACGTGCCTGATGTTCCAAGCAGCAGACCACCCGCAACCGCTCTGAGAACCGTGAACCTGACGAATTTTTTATGCACGGCAGAAGTCAGCTTTTTGAAAATAAAGTACAGGTATCCTGCAATTATGCCCGCAGCGGTAATCGGGATCGCGTACAGGTATTCTGCAAGCTTCATTCCGCCGAATTCCATGCTCTCCATAGCTACTCCTCCGCCCGTCAGCTTGTTGAGCAGAATAAAAATGCCGAACGAGCTGAGTATCGCGGTCAGGTACAAAACGATTTTCGAGGTTTGGGGCAGCTTGGTATCTCTATCCGACTCGATAGGCTCGATAAACCCAAACATCGGCGAGCGGAAAATCGTTCCGAGCGTGGCGCTTAGGCCGATAGCCGTAAGCTCCTCAACCTCTTTTTTGTACCGCTTAAGCTTATCGCCGACCCATGTACATAAACCTGCAATAACGCCCGTCAGTCCCGCCTCGGGGCCGACGCTCGCACCAGCTAACAGCGGAAACAGCGCGGAACCCAGCGTGGAAAAGACATTGCCGTAGGGGTAACGCCCCGTCTTTTTTACACGGCCGATGACGACATTCAGTTCCTCGGGATAGTCGCCGAACTTCTTTTTCCACAGACCGATCAAAAAGCCTCCGACGGTGCAGACGCACAGCGTATAAAGCGGAAAATCGATTTGCGACGGCACATAGACCCACAGAAATTCGATGCCAAGATTCATTACTTTAAGGAACGCCCAGATGACTGCTCCAACGATAGCGCCGAGTATGATAGTATAAAACAGAAACAGAACGCTGTTTTTCGCGCGTTTCAAATCTTCACCCTCTTTTCCCTTATTTGCAGCATATTAAAAAGAAAAACAAGCTGTTATTCGGGAGTTCTGCCGTTGCAGAAATAAAATACAGTCAGCAGACCGGGTCCGCAGTGAGCGCCTATAACAACGCCGAGCGATGTGATTTCAATACTTCCGACTTGCGGAAATTCGGAGCGTATAGCGGAGCTGACGGTCTCGGCGTCACCGAGGCAGTCGGCGTGAAGGATATGGATATCGGCGCCGGCGCAGTCAATCACTCCAAGGTCGCGGATAACGGAGTCGATAATAAGCTTTAGGGCGTTTTTCCTGCCACGGATCTTTTTAACGACGTCAAGTGTGCCGCCGTCGGGAACATATAAAACCGGCTTGATATTAAGAAGCGAGCCGACAAGCGCCGAGGCGTTTGACACGCGGCCGCCGGCTTTAAGATAATTAAGGTCGTCTACGGTAAAGCGGTGGGCGATTTTCAGCTTATTTTCCTCGCCCCACTTGATAACATCGTCAAAGCTCATGCCCTCTTCCATGAAGCTCACCATCTTCTGAACAAGTATTCCCAGTCCGCCGGAAATGCACAGCGTATCCATGATGTACAGCTTTTGGTCGGGATACAAAGGCTGCACCTGCTTTGCGGCGCTGAGCGCGTTTTTGTAAGAAACCGACATTTTCTGCGACATGTCAAGGAAGATAACGTTCTTGCCGCTGTTGAGAAGTTTTCTGAAAAAGTCGCCGTACACAACCTCGTTTATCATGGAGGTTTTAAGGCGGTCGCCATTCCTCATGCCCGCGTAAATAGCGGCGCGGCTTTCCTCGCGGCAGTCGTCCTCAAAAACATCGTTGCCGATTGTGTAGGTGTACGGAATAAACGGAACTCCGTGCTCGTCAAGCCAGTCACGCGTAAGGTCAGAGGTTGACGATGTAGCAATAATATAATCTGCCATTTTAATCTCCTTATCCGAGTAGCGATACTCATATAATATTATTTTGCTCTGCACAATCAGCGTCATACCCGCGCTGATTTTCATAATTTCAGTTTATCATATACTCGGCTTTAAGTCAATAATAACGGAGCTTTTAACAGTTTGGAATTTGGGGCGTAAACGTACCGCTTTTGCCGCTCGGACAGATTATTTGATAAAATTTATCTATTCCCTTCCGCATTAAATCTTTCTGAGAATATCCAGCGCGTGATTTGTGGCTCCTATCAAGTCCTGCCTTTCGCATGTTGCAAAATGATATGACAGCCATTTTTCAAATGTCTCGTCATCCATTTCTTCCAGATATTCTCTTATATACCGACTTGCGCCGTCGGCGGCTACAAGCTTTTCGCGCTGTGCGGAAACAGCCGCGTTGATTCGCTCTATATCCTCGGTGCGCACCATCTCAAACAGGTCTTTGGGCTCGCTTATGCACTTCCAGTCGTCGGTCAGCATATTAAAATCCATTACCTCCTTTAGCTTGTTGCAGCCGAACACATACTGAATCACCGTCGCCTCGTTCATGCAGTAGGCAACCAGGATATAACCGCCCGTTTTTGTGATCCTTACAGCCTCTTTGAGCGCCTTTATCTTCTCATCGTCGGAATAAAGATGATACATAGGTCCGAGCAAAAGGGTGACGTCGTAAGTGTTATCCGCTAACATACTCAAATCAAGCGCGTTGCCCTGATAGGTTTTGATGTTCTCGCTGCCGTCAAGCTTGCTTCTGAGAATATCGAGGTTGTGCCGTACAAGCTCCACGGCGGTAACGTCATAGCCTTCCTTTGCGAGAGTGACGCTGTATCTGCCTGTGCCCGCGCCGATTTCCGCTATTTTGCTGTCTTTTGTAATAAGCGAATCCAGATATCTGCGGGTTGTCAGATACTCAACCCTGCCGATTCGGTTGTTAGCAAGCCGTCCTTCCTCATCGTATTCGTAATAAAAGTTTTCTAAAAATGTGTTGTTCATAGCAATTTCCTTTCCGGTTATTATAGCCTCGATACCGCAAGCATGTGCCCCGAAAGTCCGATGATCTCCTCATTCGTATCAAGCAGGCGAACGGTATCCATCAGAGCTTTTCTTGATTTTTCGTTCTTCCACAGCCCGTCGATGTCGTGAGCGAGCCACGCGCCGCCCATTACACCGTGGACAACCGCTTCAGGAAAGCCGCCCTCCGAAAGCTCCTCTCTGAGCGCCTTTGCCGTGTGAAGGTGAGCGCTGCCGATTCCCTCATACACCTCGCGGTTTGGGTTGACGTGACAGCCATCCTTCAGCTCGCGCTCCACCATAGCCAAAAACTTTGGATCCTCCAAACAGCTTTCTCCGCCGTCAGGATCATATACGGTTATATTGTACAGCAGCACGGAAAATGGCGTCAGCGCCGCCGCAAACAGCACGCCGCCTTTCTTGAGCAGCATGCGGCTCTCGTTAAGTGCCTTTATACGCTCGTCATAATCCGTAATGTGGTACAAAGGCCCCATAAGCAGCACCGCGTCGGCGCTGTTGCCGTCTCTCGGAACATTTCGCGCGTCGCAGACCTCGCATGAAGCAAGAGCGCAATTCGGATATTCCTTTGCAAGCTCAGCGCTCAATTTGATGTTTGTTTCCGACAAGTCAAACAGATGAACCTCGTAGCCGAGCGACGCCAGCCACCATGAGTATTCGCCGTAAGCGCCGCAGATGTCAACCGCAGCAATACAGTCGAGATGCAGGATGTTACCATTATTCAAAGATTACTTGCCGAGTATATTCACGATTTCAGCGAATGGGATCCGCAAATAAAAGAGTTGGTTTTGAGCGAGACCGAAATAACGCTCGATGTCGGTGAACAGCATGCGCTCACCACCAACTACTCGGAATCCGACGGCTCGGTCACATTTTCATCGGGCAACCCCAATGTAGCGTCGGTTGACGAAAACGGCTTAATCACCGCAGCAGACGAGGGCGTTGCCGACATTACCGCTTTAACCAACAAAGGGTTAACCGCCGTTTGTACCGTAACCATTAACAAACCTGTTTATAAAGAATTGGTTTTGAGCGAAAGCGAGGTTTTGCTCGGCATCGGCGAGCAGCTTGCCCTCACCACCAACTACTCGGAATCAGACGGCTCGGTCACATTTTCATCGGACAACCCGAATGTGGCGTCGGTTGATGAAAACGGCTTGATTACTGCTACAGGCGAGGGCGTTACCGAGATCACCGCCGTAACCGACAGAGGATTATCGGCTGTGTGCGCAGTCACCGCAGGCAAAGCAATCTCGAATATCACTCTCAATAAAACCGAGCTCACACTTGCTATCGGCGAAGTTTTCAAACTTTCGGCAAACACGCCCGACGGCGAGGTATCGCACAGCATTGGTTTTTCGTCGGGCAACCCGAATGTGGCATCGATTGATGAAAACGGCTTGATTACCGCAAAAGGCACAGGCACTGCAGCCGTGGTATATAAGGCATACAACGGAAAGTTTGCGTCATGTACCGTAACGGTTATGCCAGCCGCAACCTCAATTTCTTTGAACAAAACCTCACTGCTGCTTCAGCCTAACGAACAGTTTGACCTCAACAGCTATATTCCGAAAGGCCAGGCAGCATATTACCGCTCTTACAGCACCTCTGACAGCAAGGTTGCAGACGTTACCGTTTCAGGCGGAATTGTAACCGCTGTCAGCGAGGGACAGGCTGTTATTACGGTTACTACCACAAACGGAGTATCAACAAGCTGCGTTGTTATGGTTGCCGTTCCTCCCAAAAAAGTAAGCGTTAATCTGTCTACGCTTATTCTCGGCGCCGGCGAGACCTACACGCTGCGCGCGGTTTACGATGGAAGTAAAACAGGTTACGGCGCAACCTTCTCTTCAAACAATATGAGTGTTCTGGCTGTTGATTCAAAAACAGGCGTTCTTACCGCAAAACACACAGGATACGCAACCGTTACCGTAACTTCATTTAACAACATTTCGGCAAAATGCTATGTCACCGTAAAAAAAGCTCCGTCAAGCGTTACGTTTAACAACAATACGGTTCCGATGATCAAAGGCGAGCAGGTTCAGTTTTATCTTAACGCCTCAAAAAGTGACGAGGGTCTATACAGTGCAACCTACGCCTCAAATAACAGCGCTGTAGCGTCTGTTACCAAAGGCGGCGTTGTAACGGCAGTTTCAAAAGGCACCGCGACCATCACAGCCACCGCTTATAACGGCAAAAAATCATCTGTTACCGTAAATGTTCTCGATTCAGCAGGCAATACCGTTAAAGCCACTACCTCCGCAATCGGCTTACGCAAGGATTCCTCATGGAAAGCGTCAAATATTGTTATTATCAAAAAGGGTGAAAAGGTAACAACGTTCGGCACAAGCACCGACGGCCGCTGGGTTAAAGCTAAGTACGGCAACAACTACGGCTGGATTTACAATAAAGCGCTCGGCGTAACTAAAAACTACTCATCAATCAGTGTTTCCACATTACCTGCGGTTGCCGATGATTTACTGTTTGATTTAAACGTTAACCTCCGCAGAATCTATGACTATGTTTATGATGTCGGCTATCGCAACAGCGACAACGACACAACCGAGAACCTGTGCGTTGAGGCGCTTAAATACGGAAGAGGCTCTTGCTATCATCACGCGGCTTTGATTAATTATCTGTTCAACCGCTGCGGCTGTGAAACCATTACCGTAGTCGGTATCGACGACCTGACGGGCGGCAGCGACCACGCGTGGTGTCTGACAAAAACAGCTGACGGCTGGAGACATGTCGACGCGCAGGAAATAATAACATACTCCGGTGTGTTCGACAACACAAATCAGTATTTCGTAACAGATAATCATATTTCACAGCTTTTCACATGGTCAAGAAGCAGCTATCCCGCTGCTGAGTAAGGAGAATCAATTATGAAAAAATCTTTGTTATTAATTATTGCCCCGCTGGCGCTGAGCACCTCACTGATAATGTCAGGCTGCGGCGAATCCGAGACCTCATCTGCAGAGGAAACGACCTCGGCCGCGGCGTCAGCAGTCACCTCGGCCGCCGATACAACAGCGGAGGCATCTGCTTTAGAATCGACTTCCGCAGCAACAACCGCTCCTGCCTCTACCGCAGCAACTAAGGCGACTCAGGCTACAAAACCAACGCAGGCTACTCAGCCGACTACCCAGCCCGCCACCAAATCGCAGCAAAGCAGCAGCGGAAACAGCAGCGGAAAACAGCAAAGCAGTAAGCAGCAAAGCAGCAAACAGCAAAGCCAACAGCCCGCAAAAAAGGAAGGCTCGTTCTCAGCGTCTGACACTGTGTTCGTTACTCAGGGAAAATCAGTGGCGCTGGGCAGCGACATGAGCGGCGTTCTTTCTTCTCTGGGCAACGCAAACAGCGTTGAATCGCAGCTAAGCTGTCACGGTGTCGGTGAAGACAAAACATATAACTACAACGGCTTTGTTATAAACACATATCCGCTCAACAACAAAGATTACGTTATGGAGGTTGTTGTAAACTCATCAAATATCTCCACACCAAAGGGGATCCATATCGGCAGCAGCGAAGCTGACGTAATAGCCGCATACGGCAGCGGCTATAACACGGTAGGATGCTATTATTCCTATGAAACAGGCGACGGCAAATCCATTCAGTTCTTTATTGATAACGGAACCGTCAGCGAAATTGATTACTATTACAACGTATAATGCTGATGAAATGAGTATTTCAAAAAAGACCAACCGCAATTTCGCGGTTGGTCTTTTTGAGTTATATTATATCGATTTATAAATTATCGTCCGGTCCGTGATATCGGGGCTTTCCGCGTGTCTTTTTGCCGTACTCAACGGCATCCTTGGGGCACAGGTTAATACATGCCGTGCAGTGGGTGCAGTTTGAGCCCCAAACAGGCTTTTTATCGCGCATGGTGATGTTATTAAGCGGACAGAGCGCAGCGCATTTTCCGCAGCCTATGCAGCTGTCGGTCGCCTTAAACGCCTTTGCGCGGACAAACAGCTTATAGTAGGGTTTTAGCACAAGCGGAGTTGAAAGGCGCTCCCAGGCTTTTGTCCCGGGGTCGGGCAAAACGCGGCTTTGGCTGATTATTTCGGAAATCCGATCAAGCTCGGGCAGAACCGCCTCTATCTTCTCCTTGTTTTGCTCCGGGGTCCCTGTTTTAAAATACGGAATGTAATTCTGGGGCAGTTTTATCTGAGCAGTGCCAAGGTATAACAGCCCCTTTTCCTCCGCCGACTTTTTGCAGTAAACGGGAGACGCGCCCATTGCGCCCGCGCAGGTCATAACGAAATACGCGGGGCAGCCCTCGGAAAACCGTGAGCGGCGGATAAAATCGGTAAAAACAAGCGGAGGAGCCGAAACATATACAGGCGCTACAAACACGCATACGGCGGCTTTTGTAAAGTCGGCACCCTTTCCCGAGCGGATATATTCAAAGCAGTCAAACAGCTCATCGCCCGTCGCTTCGGCAATACGCTTAGCGGCAAAACGGCTGTTTCCCGTTCCTGTAAAATATATAATCATTTAAGCTGCCTCCTTTCCGGTTTTAAGTCAAACAAAATTAAATGAGGATTTTGGACGCCGCCTTTCCGCAGAAACGACCTTTTGCGTTTTCGGCCAGCAACATTTGAATAGCGGTAACATCGTTGATGTTTACATGCCCGTCGTAGTCGGCGTCAGCAAGAACAAGCTGTATTTGGCTCAATTTACAATACCGGCACAAATAAAGCTGCAGCATGGTTGCATCGCCTATGTTAATCTCTTGGACTGCTGCATTTTCAGTCGTGTTATTGTTTGTCGGATCCATATCCACATCGCCGCGAATCAATTTCCCGTTATTGTCATCGGGGTATTGCGCTTTTAAATAATTCTGCCATTTGCCGTTTGAATAAATCACGCTAGGATAATTCAAATAAGTATTTCTAAGATCTTTGTTTCTGTATTGGTAAGTTGTTATAAGATTGTTTAAATCATATTCAGTGTAATTATTTTCCCCTGCGGCTTCACCTTCATTGAACTTAAAAAGTCTGTAATCTGTCGGTACATAAGCAACGTAGATATTGTCCCTGACATGATCCATTTTGACTCCCGGCCAGCTTGCATACGGGGTTTTGATATTGTTGTCTGTTTTATAAGCATACAGATATGGCGTTCTTGTTTCGGTTTCGCCCTTGGGCGTATTCGGGAACAGATCGTCGGACATTTCAATATATACCGCGCTCATTCTTTCAGGATGATCGTTATCATTAAATTTGATATCAACGCTCATATTGCCCGAGCTTTCGGAAGGAGTAACAGAAATATCGGCGTATTCCCTGTCGCAAACGCGGTCGGAATAATTAACATACGCTTCTTCTTTTTCTTTATCGCCCGGACAAATACTTGGTATGCTTTTATTCTCGGCGTACAAATTGAGATTCGAGCCGGTGTAATACGTCAAATCGATCTTATTAAGGCCATAATTATCAAGCGACTCGGAACTGTGAATGGCTGCGCGGTAGTTGACGCTGTGACCAAGAAAAGTGTAGCTGTCCGAACCCGAAGTATTATTGTTTTCTACAAAAGCAGGCATAATGGCAGGGCGGTGATACGTGTCGTTAACAGCCATATGCTGAAGGTATGTTTCTTTGTTGCCGCTGCCGTAAGTTGTAGCGTTTAAAACGGATTCGTCTATGTGCCACGCAACGATTCCGCCGTTGCTGAATGAGTCGATAAAATTCGGATCATACTTCATTCCGATATCGTATCCGATAAACTGCCGGTTTTCTATCAGGTAGTACTCATTTGGATTTTTGGGATTGTTTATGCGCAAAATCGTTTCTGTCTGAGTATCGATATTACCGTAGTCATACGCGTTTACCGTTTCTGTTATTTTGCTGATATCACCATCGTATTCTATGGTTTTTGCTTTTACCCAGCCAAGACGGATTTTTGCCCACGGGTCGAGCGAATACGGCGCGGTGCTGTAGCCATCCGGAGTACCGTCACTATGCACATATATTCCGTGCGGACGTCCCAGCGGACTGAGGCACTGAACCTTATAATTTTGCCATTCATAAGTATCTTCATCCGTACGTCCTTTGGCATTGGTCATGGGATAATAATCCGGTATGCCTAAAAATGCAGCGCTTCGTGAGCAATAGAACCATACGAGGTCATAACATCTTCAACACGAGTGCTTCCGTCAGCCAGAGTCACGAGTTTTTTTAGCTTCTTTTCCGCGCTTGTTATATGCCACGGTATCAGCTTATATTTTTTTCGGGATTTCCGTTGTTGTCAATGGTGTATTCATATTTGTTCATTAGCTTATCGCCTATTTTGAAATCATCACACCAGGCACCACTCATCAAAGATAAATTAACATCTACGCTCTTTGATTTTGAAGCGCTGTCATGCCCCGCAAACAATACAACGGTCATCATTTCATCGTTTTCGATTATTCCGGAATCATCTAAATCGTACTTTGCAATATCAATATAATTTGATTTCGAATCAATAGCGGTATCTATAGCCTCGCTTATATCCTTGTCTTCATCGCCCTGATAATTGCCGTTTTTCTCGGGATCTGATTCCCAATGATTTTTGTTAAGCGTAATGTGAATAACGCCGTCATTGCAAACATCGTTGTCTGCGTATGGATTATTCTCTCTGGGGAATTCATATGATTCTTCAACCGGATCGATAACAAATTTGCCGTGCGACATTACCCGGAGGTATTCCCTTAAATTATCTCCGTTTTCATAAACGCCTTTATCGTTTAAGGAGCCTTGAATATAATTGCCTTCAGAATCTTTTTCGCCGAAGATAGCCTTTGACCAATTGTAAGAAGGGTCGTAAGAGATGTTATTATAGCCGGCAACAACGACCAAAACAGGAACGTGACGGACGCCGTTTTCGTCGGGGATTCCCGGAGGGCATACATAACTTGCGTTAGGCTGCGTTCTGGGGTCTGCGTTATTATTTGTGATTGTGATCTCCATATTATCGGAATTTTGGGGAACCTCAATGGAGATACCGGTATACGCCCTGTCGCTTACGCGGTCGGAATAATTATTAACAATATCTGTAGTCGGATAGGAATACAAATTAACATCGGATCCGGTGTAACTCATTAAATCAATCTTTGAAAGTCCGTATTTACTAAGCCAATCGGCAGTAAAAAGACCTGTGTGGAAATCAGCCGTATTATCCCTGAAATTGTAGCTTTTTTCCTGTACGGAGTTATCGTATTCAAGATACACAGGCGTGATCGCGGGGTGGTGATAAGTGTCATTTATTGCCAAGTCTTGAAGATATGTATACTTTGTTTGGGCTCCATTCTCGACGTCGTAAGTATAAGCGTCCATAACCGATTCGTCGGTGTGCCAGACTATTATTCCGCCGTCCGTATTATAGCCGGTATATCTGTAATCTTTTTTTAATCCAACATCATAGCCCCTGGACTGGCGGTTTTCTATAAGATAGTACTCTTTTTGTTTGCCGGGAATATTTACGCGCAATATGGTTTCCTAATTGCCAATGTTTTTGTAGTCAAGCGCGCTTGCGGTTTTTGTGATCGTTCCGCCTTGTGGAACATTTACCACCTCAGACCTTGCCCAACCCAAGCGGATTTTTGCCCACGGGTCAAGCGAATACGCGGCTGTACGATAGTCGTCAGCGGTTCCGTTACTATGAACATACACTCCGGAATGGCGTGCCAAAGGGCTAAGGTAATTGGTTTTGTAATTTTCCCATTCGTTTGCGGTTACGCCAGTACGAACTGCGGCATCGGTCTCGCCATAATAATTAGGGAGTCCCATAAAATTTAACGCTGTGCGGGCAAATACTCCAAATGAAGTTTGAGTGTCCGAGTCTTTTTTTCTGAGCCTGTTTTCCGGGCATGTAATATAAGGCTTTATTGTTTTGCCGTCTATAATGGGAAGATACGTTACACTGTTTTTGTTTTCATCTTTAAATTCGCGCGGAAAACCTGCGTATCCGGCGCCGCTCATCTTTTTGGGATCTGTGATATCGTTCTTATTTATTGCAGCAGTATTGTATCCGGCAAATATTACCACAATCATCAGCTCGTTATTTTCAATTACTTTCGAGCCATCGATATCATAATTTGAAACATCCACATATTGATTCGCTGTCAATATAGCATCGTTGACAGCTTTAGCTTCATAGTATTTAGCATAGTCTTTATCGGAAGAGTCCCAGTGATCATAATTAAGCGTAACATGAATAACGCCGTCATTTGCACCTTCGGTTTCTGCAACGCGATCAAGAACAAATTTGTCGTGCGACATAACGCGGAAGTATTCCTGTAAACTATCCACGTTATTTGCTGTTCCGTTATCGTTTAATGTGATATGATTATTGCTGTCACCGAAAATTAACTGCGACCAGTTGTAGTCAGGCATTGTAGCCAATATTGTTGAAGCCCACAACAATCGGCAAAACGGGAAGGTGCTGCCTGCCGTCCGTTCCTATTTTTCCCGGATGGCATACCGCGCTTGCCTCGGGCTGGGTCTTTGGGTCAGTGATCGTTACAATTTCTACTGCCTCAACGTCCAGTGTGTCCTCAACCGCGCCGGCGCCGATAACCGAGGGCAAAGCCGTAACGACCATTGCCGAGGTCAGCACAGCCGACAGCAACCGTTTGATTGATTTTTTCATCGTTAATTCATCCTTTCTAAACTCCAATAGCAACATTATACAACCGCCAAAATGCAAAGTCAACCTAAAAAATCCCTATAATAAATTTGCGATTAACAAACCTTACAAAAACCGCCTCAAAAATACGGCGTTTTGCACATTGAAGCGCTATGTACCGAAATGATATAATAAAGGCAACATCGCACAATTCGCGGCGCATGCCTTGCTTGTATATTGTTCCGTCAGCTTTCCCAAAAATCAGCACCCATACGTCAGTATGCGAACTGATTATTTGTCCAACCTGACGAAAAATCTGACTGCGCAATCCGCACACCTGAATTATGCGGTATTGCCTAAAAGAAAACTGCCTCAATAACCGACGGAGGGATACACAATGAAAAAACTCAAAACTATAAAACGGATAATAACAGCCTCGCTCGCGGTGATAATTACTCTTACTGTTTTTGCTGCCGCGCCTGTCTCCGCTTCTCAATTAAAAAGCGAGGCGACCTACGGCTTCATTTCGGAACACAAGGATTTTTACGAAGCCCACAAGGACGCCGCGGATCATATAGCAAGCGAGCTGCTGAACATGAATCCGCATGTGGACATTTCGGAGTATGATCTGTCTGAGGATGAGATCCATCCGCTGGCAGTTACCGTAATCAATACCCATCCCGAGCTTTTCTATGTATGCGCTATGTATGGTCTTGAGTACAGCTATAACTTCAGCATAGGCGACTGGGCACCGTCCGCGATCGTCTTTCACTGGGGCAAGCTGATTTACGACGATCAAACCGGAGAATACACCGGCGAAGAGGAAACTTACACCGACGAAGAAGTGCTTGAAATGCGCAAGACCTTTGCCGAAAAAGCGCAGTGGTACCTTGATATGGTCAACGACAGCATGTCCGACTTTGAAAAGGCATTGGTGCTGCACGACGCGCTTGCAATGAACAGCAGCTACCTTATCAGCGAGGAAATTTACAGCCTTATGGTAAACGGCAGGGGCAAGTGCTACGGCTACTCCGAGGTTTACTCTTACCTTTTGGCTCAGGTCGGTATAAGCAGCGAGATCGTAGAATCCGAGAGCATGTACCACCAGTGGAACAAGGTAAAAATCGGCAATAACTACTACCACGTCGACGTAACCTGGGACGACCCAACGCCCGATAAACCCGGCTTTGCGTATCACACTTATTTTATGCTCAGCGACAGCAAAATCGAATCTCTCAGCAATCCGCACTACGACTACACCTCCGACTATCCTTCAACCGACACAACTTTCGATAACAGCTATTTACGCAATATTAACACACAGTTTACCTACGCAAACGGAACCTACTACGCGGTAGACAACAACAGAGGCGAAAAAGCGCTTAAAACCTATGGCATGGCGACAGACAGCTTTGAAAAGGTGATTGATTTTTCGGATAAATACTGGGACGCCGGCGGCGGATATGCTTATACCAAGAATTTTATGGCACTGGACGTTTACGACGACTATCTGTACATGAATACGCCTGACTCTATACTCGTTTATGACGCGCGAACGGGCGAAACCGGCACCTTTACTTCAAACGATACCGAGCACACATTTTACGGCCTGCGCGTTATCGACGGCAAGCTATACGCCGCGCTTGCCGACAGCCCCAACGAACAGGCGGAGCTCAGCTATATCGCGGACTGCATTGTGCGTCAGCTCCCTAAAGGCGACGTAAGCGGCGACGGCGCAGTGACAATTGAGGACATCACGCTTATTCAGAGGGGGCTTGCGGAGTTTGTTGAGCTTACCCCGAAGCAGCTTGAGCTTGCGGACTTCAACAGCGACGGCGCGATTACAATAAGAGATATAACGGCTATGCAAAGGTTTATAGCTGTATAATAAAATGTGCCTGTGGGCACTCTTGCCAGCCTTTGGAAACGTCCATTTTACCAAATGTTCATTAACGGCGGGACATAGAAGTTTCCTATAAAGTAAAAACCATTGGAACAGCGCATTTTTTGTAAATTATCTGCAATAATTATTTCTTGATTTTATTAACAGATTGTGTTATTATAGCGATTGACAAATAAGGCTTTTTCGGACTTTGGTGCATATGTTGTCTGAATGATTTTGAAAGATGAAAGGATAAAGAAAATGAAAGCAAAATTAAGCAAAATGTTGTCGTTGGCACTAACCGCGCTGATTATCGTTTCCGCCTTTGCTTCTGTTCCGTTCACAGCATCGGCTGCGGAGAGCCAAACTGAAGCCGTCAGAGTCTCAAGCGGCACCACGGGCGACTGTACATGGACGCTGAACGATACAGAGCTGACAATCAGCGGCAGTGGGGCAATGGGCAACGGTTATCCCTGGGGAAAAGAAATAACAAAAGCTATTATCAAAAGCGGCGTGACAAGTATCGGCAATTATGCGTTTTACGAATGCAGCAGCTTAACAAGCGTCTCCATACCCGACAGCGTGACGAATATCGGCGATTATGCATTTTCCTTCTGCGCTGGCTTAACAAGCATCACAATCCCAGACAACGTAACAAGCATAGGCGACGGCGCGTTTGAATGCTGCGCCGGCTTAACATGCGTCACCATTCCCGACAGTGTAACACGTATCGGCAAACATGTGTTTTGGAGCTGCACAAGCCTTTCAAGCATTACCGTTCCAGACAGCGTAACGAGTATCGGCAGCGCTGCGTTTTATTACACAGTATGGTATAACAATCAGCCGGACGGCTTGGTTTACGCCGGTAAGGTTGCTAACAATTATAAAGGAGATATGACAGACAACACCTCAATTGTCATTAAGGACGGCACAAAAGGGATTGCGGATTCCGCGTTTCAAGGCCGCACTAACCTTTCAAGCGTCACCATACCCGACGGCGTTACGAGTATCGGCAATGAAGCGTTTTTTGATTGCACAAGTCTTTCAAGTGTCACAATTCCTGACAGCGTTACAAGTATCGGCAATGAAGCGTTTGGTTATTATTACGATTATGATAATCCGGATCATGGAAAAATTGACGGATTTACAATCTACGGCTATGAGGGCAGTCAGGCTCAGAAATATGCTCAGGATAACGGATTCATATTTGTTGCTTATGAAGCTCCGCCACAAATAGTTACAGGCGACACAAACGGCGACGAAAAAATTGATATTAACGATGTTACCGTAATCCAGCGCTGCATGGCAGAGTACGCTGAAGTAACAGATGAGCTTAAAGTGATTGCCGATGTAAACGGCGACGGAAAGGTAGACATTAACGACGCCACACACCTGCAAAAATACCTCGCGGAGTTTAAGGACGTTGGGCTCGGAAAGCAGTAAAAATCAACCGAATATACATTTTTATCCCTATAGCCGACACGCAATCGGTTATAGGGTTATCTTTTGCTTTTACGCCTTTTGAAAGAATATCTTATATATTCAGCCCTTTTTTCATATACAGTTGTTTTTTCTGCAAAAAAATGTTAAAATAAAAGATAATGTTTTAAATATCTGAAATTGAGAGTTGATAAACATGAAAATACATGAATTATTCGGAAAAGAGAAAACCGTATTCTCCTTTGAGGTTTTCCCGCCTAAAAAGGATTCGCCTATCGAGTCGGTTTACGGCAAGTTAGAGGAAATCTGCGCGCTCAAGCCCGACTTTATAAGCGTAACCTACGGCGCGGGCGGCGCGGGCGCTCACAGCCGCACCTGCGAGATCGCCGCTAAGATAAAGCACGACTTCAATGTTGAGTCCGTGGCTCACCTTACCTGCGTAAACAATACAAAGGAAATGATAGACGCCACCCTTGCCGACTTTAAGACGCACGATATCGAAAATATCCTCGCGCTGCGCGGCGACTACGTCGACGGGATCGAGCCGCAAAAGGATTTTGAATACGCAAGCGACCTTTGCGCATACATCAGGGCTCACGGCGACTTTGATATAAGCGGAGCATGCTATCCCGAGGTTCATCTCGACGCCGAGGACGAGGTTTCGGATGTACTCAACCTCAAAAAGAAGGTCGACGCGGGCGCTCAGCACCTTATCAGTCAGCTGTTTTTTGACAACAGCGTATATTACAGGTTTATTGAACGCACAAAAATAGCTGGCATAAACGTCCCAATCGAGGCGGGCATCATGCCTGTAACAAACAAGCGCCAGATTGAACGCATGGTATCGCTCTGCGGCGCGAGCCTTCCGCCTAAATTCGCAAAAATAATGCAAAAATACGAGAGCAAGCCCGAGGCTCTGCGCGACGCGGGCATCGCCTACGCCGTTGAACAGATCGTCGACCTTATAGCCAACGGCGTTGACGGAATCCATCTATACACCATGAACAGCCCCTATGTAGCGAAAAAAATCACACGCGCTGTGGAGAACCTGCTGTGATCTTGCTCGATCGCGTAAACCGCCGCGAGGCTGTCCGCTACATGGGAGGTGCAAAGGTTGAGATGAACCCTGCCATGGAGCGGCTGATGGACGACTGCGAGGCGCGTCTTTTAAACTGCGCGCGTCCGAAATATCTTTATAAAATACTTGACCTGCCCCAAGACGAGCTTACTGTGGGCAGCGATATCAAAAAACACCTTAAGGGCTGCTCAAAAGCTGCCCTGATCTGCGCCACTTTGGGAGCGGAAACGGACAGGCTAATCCGCGTAACTCAGATAAGCGACATGGCGGCAGCCGTTGTGCTGGACAGCATTGCAAGCGCCGCAATTGAGCAGGTTTGCCGAAAGGTTGACGGGCTTATCGCAGAGCTTTTCCCCGAAAGCTATCTGACGTTCCGCTTCAGCCCCGGCTACGGCGATTATCCCATTGAGCTGCAAAAAACCTTTCTGCGCATTCTTGACGCACCGAGGAAAATAGGGCTGAGCGCAAGCGAAAACAGCCTGCTTATTCCCTCAAAGTCGGTTACTGCCATAGCAGGCATTTCCGACGCTCCCATAGAGAAAAAACGGCGGGGCTGCGCGGTCTGCAGTCTGCGCGAAACCTGCCGATACAGAAAGAACGGTGACCACTGTGGATATTAAACAGCTTTTTGAAAAAGAATTTATACTGCTTGACGGCGCTATGGGCACGCTTATACAGAAAAGCGGCGCCAAGTACGACCACTGCCCCGAAACGCTGAACATCACTCAGCCCGAGCTGATTGAGTCCTTTCACAGGGCGTATATAGAGGCGGGCTCGGATATCGTTTGCGCGAACACCTTCGGCGCGAACGCCTATAAGCTCGCCGAAAGCGGCTACTCGGTTGAGGAAATCATCGGCGCGGGAGTAAAAGCGGCAAAAAAAGCCTGTGAGGGCACAAACGCGCTTACCGCGCTTGACATAGGCCCCATAGGAATGCTGCTTGAGCCCGCGGGCTCGCTGCGATTTGAAGAGGCATATGAATACTTTAAACAGCAGATTTTGGCAGGCAGCGGCGCCGACATAATCTTTTTTGAAACCATGACCGACCTCTATGAGCTGAAGGCGGCGGTTCTTGCCGCAAAGGAGAACAGCGACAAACCCGTTTTTGCTTCCATGACCTTTGAGCGCAACGGAAGAACCTTTACGGGCGTTTCCCCGGCTTCGGCCGCTCTTACCCTTACGGGTCTGGGCGTTGACGCTCTGGGCGTAAACTGCTCGCTCGGTCCCGATGAGCTCGGCCCCGTTATTTCCGAAATGTCGCGCTATACTGACCTGCCGCTGATTGCCAAAGCCAACGCGGGTCTGCCCGACCCCAACAGCAACGAATACAGCATTATGCCCGACCGCTTTGCCGAGTACGTCAGGGAGCTTTTGCCCTACGGAGTAAAGCTTGCAGGCGGCTGCTGCGGAACCAACGCGGACTACATACGCGAGCTTAATAAAATGCTCAGCGGTGAAAAATATCAGCCCTCAAAAAACTCTGCCGACACCTCGGTTTGCAGTGCAAGCACCGTTGTTGAGATAAACGGTCCGCGTATTATAGGCGAGCGCATTAACCCCACGGGCAAAAAGCTCTTTAAACAGGCGCTTATAGACAACAACATCGACTACATTCTTTCTCAGGCGCTTTCTCAGGTGGGCGGCGGAGCTGAGCTTCTTGATGTCAATGTCGGACATCCCGAAATTGACGAAAAACAGATGATGGCGCGCGTTATAAAAGCTATTCAAAGCGTTTGCGACGCGCCTCTCCAGATAGATTCCACCAAGCCAGACGTGCTTGAAGCCGGGCTTCGCTGCTACAACGGCAAGCCTATCGTAAACTCGGTAAACGGTGAGGAAAAGAGCCTTAGTTCGGTTTTACCTCTCGTAAAAAAATACGGCGCGTCTGTCGTCGGCCTTACCCTCGACGAAGGAGGCATTCCCAAAACCGCCGAGGGCAGGTTTGAAATCGCAAAGCGCATTGTCAGCCGCGCCGAGGCGCTGGGCATTGACAAAAGCGACGTTTACATCGACTGCCTTACTCTTACGGTTTCAGCCGAGCAGGACGCGTGCCGCGAGACCCTTAAGGCGCTTCACCGTGTAAAAACCGAGCTGGGCTGCAAAACCTGTCTGGGCGTTTCAAACATTTCGTTCGGACTGCCGAACCGCGAGCTTGTAAACAGCGCCTTCCTGACAATGGCGCTTGAAGAAGGGCTTGATCTTCCTATCATCAACCCCAACATCGACGCGATGACCGGCGCCGTGCGCGCCTACAGGGTGCTTGCGGGTATAGACAAAAATTCGGTTGAATTTATCGAGAGCTACAATAACGCCGCTCCTGCCGCAAAGCCCCAGGCTCAGCAGAATGCGATGAGTATTGCCGACGCGGTTTACAGCGGACTGAAAAATGAGGGCGCGACTGCAACAGAGCGCATGCTCGCCGAAAAAGGCCCCATGGATATCGTAAACAACACGCTTATTCCCGCGCTCGACAAGGTGGGCGAGGACTTTGAAAAGAACAAAATCTTTCTTCCTCAGCTTATTCAGAGCGCCAACACCGCTCAGGCGTGCTTTGACGTGATAAAACAGCACCTCAGCAAGTCGGGCGGCGCCCAGGTGAGCAAGGGCAAAATAATCCTCGCCACGGTCAAGGGCGACATTCACGACATAGGCAAAAACATAGTGAAGGTGCTGCTTGACAACTACGGCTACACCGTGGTCGATTTGGGCAGGGACGTTGACCCTCAGCTTATTGTCGACACCGCCGTTGAACAGAA